>DASYTV010000404.1:0-8436 GCA_036001885.1 Actinomycetes bacterium | reverse complement strand
TGTCTGTCCAGCCAGTCGAGCAACCGTCCTGCCTCCTCATGATCACCGGAGGCCGCGAAAGCGAGCGCGAAGAGCGCAGTCTCCGGGGTCCACGCCTCGTGAGGATCACCGCTCCACCGTTCGCCAGGCCGCATCCCTCCGTTCGGGACCGCGAGCCGCGCAGCGGCGTGCCGTACAGCGGCATCCACACCCGGGTCTGCTGATCCGAACGGCCTGGCAAGGAAGGTGACGGCGGCATCGGCGCCGGAATCCGCTCCCGGCCGGCGTAGGTAGCCGGTCGTTCCGAAGGTGGCACGAATGGCGGTCGCCAGCCGGTCAGCCGCCGCCGTCCACCGACTGGCCTCGGCCAGGTGATCGTTCTGGCGGGCCAGGTCTGCCGCCGAGCGCAAGCCGGCGAGCAACGGAGCCGCCGTGCCGAGGGTGACCTCGCTGCGCGTCTCCCAATAGTCGGGTGACTTCGGCGGGAGCCCATCGGGACCGAGTGCCCGCGCCGCGGCGTCCGCCGCACGTTGGACGAGCGGCCAGACCTGGACGGCGAGGGCCGCGGCCGGACCGTCGCCATCAGGCGCTGCGATGGCGGTGCCATTCCGCGGCGCACCGATGGCCGCGCCCAACGGCCTCGCAGCAAGTGAACGTGCGCACAGACCGACCGCCCACAGCGCCCAGCCGTTCGCGTCCAGCTGCGACCCGCGGCGGTCGCGCAACGGCTGGCCGTCGAGGCGGTAGCGCGCTTCCCAGCGCCCGTCGTCGCGTTGCGTCTGGGCGAGGAAACTCAGCACCTGCGACGCCTCCCGGGGATGCCCGGACACGCAGAAGGCGGCGGCGACCCAGGATGCGTCGCGTGGCCACACATACCGCCAGGGCCCGTAGTTCGAGGCGACGGTCGCACCGGACGGCTTTGTCAGCGAGTGCAGGTCGAGTAATGCCTGCTCGGTCATGTCCGCCCATCGGGTTGTGGCCCCGGGGACCGTGCCCATGGCGAGCCACCGGTCCATCTGCTCGAGCTGGCCTGGGGTGTAGCGAGCGGCGGCGTCGTGTATCGACCAGGCCGGAACGGGCGAGTAGGCGCCTCCCCAGCGCAGGACCGCGAGGACAGCGATCACCACAGCGCAGAACCAAGCCAGCTGAGGACGAAGCCGGCCGACGAAGGTCCTGCGCATTACGCACGCTCCCCCCTGGTCGGCACGCTCGCTGCTGGCTCACGCAGGTCGATCGTCTTCTGGCGCGCCGCCCACCATCCGCTTGCCCGTACGAGGAGATTTTTGGCCCTTGCCAGGGTATGCCCTAAGACATGAGGTATCTCACGTCCAGCGCTGCCCGCTCGCCGCGGGCATGTGAGCGGGCTCCCCCGTCAGACTGACGAGGAGGATCGACATCATCGAGACATTGCGCGGATGCGTCAGCGAGCGACTCGGGTCGCTCGACCGGGCGCATCCGCGCAGTCGTTATCCGCGGTCATTTCTGGCTCGCCGTCCAGTCAGCTAGGCGGCGCTTCCTCGCTGATCTCCGGCCAGGCGGCAGCGAGCAGCGCTCGCGTATCTGCCAGGAGCTGCGGCAGCACCTTCGTACGCCCGACCACCGGCATGAAGTTCGTGTCGCCGCCCCACCGCGGGACCACGTGCTGATGGAGGTGAGCAGCTATCCCGGCACCTGCGATGCCGCCCTGGTTCATCCCGATGTTGAAGCCGTGTGCTCCGGACACCGCACGTATGGCAGTCATCGCCTTCTTGGTGAAGTCGGCAAGCTCCGCCGTCTCGGCTGCGGTGAGGTCGGGGTAGTCGGCGATGTGGCGGTATGGGCACACCATGAGGTGGCCGGGGTTGTACGGGTACAGATTCAGCACGGCATAGACCTGCGAGCCACGGGCCACGATGAGGCCATCCTCGTCCGGTAGCCCGATAACCCGGCAAAACGGGCAGTCGTCGCCATCAGTGGTCGGCTTGTTCTCGCCCTTGATGTACGCCAAGCGGTGCGGGGTCCAGAGCCGGAGAAACTGATCGGGCTCGCCCACGCCGTCCTGTACGACAGGTCCGTCATCCTGCCCAGCGGTGGTCACCCGGAGAATCCTCGTCCTCGCCTGGCCCTCGGGCGACCCCGGGTCATACCTGGACGCGGTCCTCGATGGCCTTCGTGATCTCCGAAATCGCCTCGTCGATCGGTACTCCGTTGCGTTGTGAGCCGTCGCGATAGCGGAAGGACACCGCTTCGGCCGCGACGTCGTCGTCGCCGGCCAGCAACATGTAGGGCACCTTCTGCTTCTGGGCGTTACGGATCTTCTTCTGCATCCGGTCGGCTGATGTGTCTACGTCCATCCGTACGCCCTGGGCCCGGGCCCGCTCCGCGACCGCCTCGAGATAGGGCACATGCGCATCCGCGATGGGGATGCCGATGACCTGGACCGGCGCCAGCCAAGGCGGGAATGCGCCCGCGTAGTGCTCGGTCAGAATCCCGAAGAACCGTTCGACGGAGCCGAACAGAGCCCGGTGGATCATGATGGGACGCTGCCGTGAACCATCGGCGGCTTGGTACTCGAGCGCGAAACGCTGCGGGAACTGGAAGTCCACCTGGATGGTCGACATCTGCCACGCCCGACCGATGGCATCGCGGGCCTGTACGGAGATCTTCGGACCGTAGAAAGCCGCGCCTCCATGATCGGGTACGAGGTCGAGCCCCGACTCCTCCGCCGCGACGCGCAGCGCCTCGGTGGCCTCGGCCCAATCCTGTTCGGATCCGACGAACTTGACCGAGTCATCTCTGGTGGACAGCTCGAGATAGAAGTCCGTCAGGCCGTAATCGCCGAGCAGGTCGAGCACGAAGCTGAGCAGGGCCTTGAGTTCCTCGCCCATCTGTTCCTTGGTGCAGAAGATGTGGGCGTCATCCATGGTGAGGCCGCGCACTCTGGTAAGGCCGTGGACGACCCCGGACTTCTCGTAGCGGTAGACAGTGCCGAACTCGAAGAAGCGCAGCGGCAGCTCCCGATAGGACCGTCCCCTCGACTGAAAGATCAGGATGTGGAAGGGGCAGTTCATCGGCTTCAAGTAGTACTTGTGCGCGTCGTCGAGCTCCATCGGAGGGAACATGGCGTCGGCGTACCACTGCAGGTGACCCGAGGTCTGGAAGAGGGTCTCCTTGGTGATGTGCGGTGTGTAGACGAACTCGTAGCCGCTTTCCTCGTGGCGCTTGCGCGAGTAGTCCTCCATGACCCGCCGGATGATGCCGCCCTTTGGATGGAAGACGGCAAGACCGGAGCCGATCTCCTCAGGAAATGAGAAGAGGTCGAGCTCCGCGCCAATGCGACGGTGGTCACGCCGTTCTGCCTCGGCGAGCATGGCTTTGTATGCCGCGAGCGCGTCCTTCGACTCCCAGGCGGTGCCGTAGATCCGCTGCAGCTGCGGATTCTTCTCACTGCCACGCCAATAGGCAGCAGCCGATCGGGTGAGCGCGAACGCCGGAATGTTGCGGGTCGAGGGCAGATGCGGCCCGCGGCACAAGTCCTTCCAGACCACCTCGCCGCTGCGTGGGTCGAGGTTGTCATAGATGGTGAGCTCGTCGGCGCCTACCTCCGCGCTCGCCCCTTCGGCGGCCTCAGCGGCCGACCCCTTGAGGTCGATCAGCTCGAGCTTGTAGGGCTCGGACGCCAGTTCGGCTCGCGCACCCTCCTCACTGACCACCCGCCGGGAGAAGCGCTGCCCCGCCTTGACGATCTCGCGCATCCGCTTTTCGATCCGCTCAAGATCCTCCGGATGGAATGGTCGGGGCACGTCGAAGTCGTAGTAGAAGCCGTTCTCGATCGGCGGCCCGATGCCCAACTTCGCCTCGGGATAGAGATCTTGTACGGCCTGAGCCAGCACGTGCGCGGTCGAGTGTCGCAGGATCGCCCGCCCAGCCGGTGAGTCGATGGCGATCGGCTCGATCTCGTCGCCGTCGAAAACGACGTGGGAAAGATCGCGCTCAACGCCGTTGACCTTGGCTGCGATGACCCCCTTGTCGTCGGCGAAGAGCTCTGTAGCCGCCGTGCCAGCCGCCACCGAGTGCTCGGACTTGGCACCGGCGCGGTTGATCACGACGACGGACACAGCGACTCCTCACTGGATCGGGGCCCACATCGAGACACTGCCGCAGCAATAGCGGCGCAGGTCATGGCGCTGATGCGGGACGCGGCTGGTAGGACATCGATGCTATCGGCCCGACCCCCTCCGCCCGCGACCGGATTTGCAAGAGCCGTCGCTCGCTGGGGGGAGATGTGCTGTCTGCGCTCCCTGCTTTAGGCCATTCGTTATGGCACAAATCGCGGTCTGCGTTGTCAACGTTTGCTGAGGAAGCAGCCGGTCGGACTGATCGACCTTGAGTGCCGTACTTTCATGCGGGGGCGGTGTGCGCGCCGCGCGGATGCGCTAGCTTCTGCGCGTCGGGCTGATGGCGAGGGCGACCGCACCCACCGCGCAGATCATGCCGAGGACCGCGAGCAGCAGTGCCACGGTTGGCTCGCGTACTGTCACCCCCACCGCGACCACTACGGCGAGAAGCAACGCCGTCCCGGCAATCAGGGCGGGGATGGCGAGCCTCGCCAGATGGCCCTGCCAGCGACCCTCCGGTGCGTCGACCCGGTCCCACGTGAGCAGGTAAACGAGCAAAGCCAACGTGACCACAATCGTCGCGACCGGACCCGTCGCCACAGTCATGAGTAGGACAATGCCGCCGAGGACGGGGAGTGCCGCGAGCGCCTTGGTCGCCAAACGCTTCAGGCCGAGCAGCAGTCTCATGGCAACCTCGTCACGACGATCGGGCCGCGAGCGGGACACGAGCAAGTGGGGTGAGTACGGCGTCGAGCGGCGTCACACCATCCCAGCGGACGCAGGCCACGCCGGCGGCGCTGAGCTCTCGGTGCAGTGCCATCCGATCCAGCCGCCACAGCCGCAGCGCGGGTCCGCCCAGACGATTGCCACGGGCGGGCTGCGGCTCCACGGTCAGCACGTCGATCACGACGACCGGATGGCCGCGTTCACGCAGCTCCCGTGCGGCCTCGGCGGCGCGGCGGTCGAGCAATGGTGAGAAGAGGACGACCAGTGCGCCTGGCGGCAGTGCCGTGCGAGGAACCCGCTCAAGGTCAGGGCCGACGAAGCTAGTGTCAAGCCGGACCCACAGCAGCTGCTCCGCGATCCGGTAGAGCTGCCGCTGGCCGACATCCGGCGCAAGCCAGCGCAGGATCCCGCCGATGGCCACCAAACCCACTCGGTCCTGGCGGCGCAGATAAGACTGTGCCAGCCCTACCGCCCCCCGCAGCGATACATCAAGGCTGCTCCGGCCGTACTCCCCCACGTCGGAGAACGCATCCAGGGCAAGCACCAGGTCCAGCGCGCGCTCGGTGGCGAACCTATTCACATGGAGCTGCCCTCGCCGGGTGCTGACCGGCCAGTTGACCCGTCGCTGGGACAGGCCCGCCACGTGTTCGGCGATTCCGGCGAACTCGATCCCCTCGCCTAGCGCCCGGCTGGCATGGTCGCCGACTCGGTTCGGCAGCCGGCCGATGTTCAGCACGGCGCTGTGCGCACCCGCGGCCGGATAGACCGCGATCTCGCCGACCGGCACATGCACGCGTGCCTGCAGCGTCCCCCCGCCGGTGCGCACCGCGAGTCCTGCCGGACCGACCGTCCACCGTCCCCATCGCCCGGCCGCGAGCTCCACCACCTCGTCGAGCCTGCCGGCCCCGGCCACCCCGCGCCGGATGACCGGAACCGCGCGGCGGTCGCGCGGCGGCCGCCATGCCGTCGCGTGGTCGGAACCCGTGATCGGGGGACCCTCGTCCTGATCGGTCGCCGGTTCTCGCAGGCCGGACGATAGCGGTAGGTGTACGGCGAGAAGGTCGACCGGCACTCCCGCGTCGGCGGCGATCTGCAACTCGATCCGCTCGCCCTCCACCGTCCGCTCGTCCGGTTCCAGGCTGATCGCGACATCCACGGCATCGGGCCGGCGGGCAGTCAAGCCATACGCGAGGAGAACGAGGAAGGGCATGCCCGCCGCAGCGACCAGCGATCGCCCCAGCACAACCCCGCTCCCGACGAGCAAGACACCGGTGGTTGCCAGGCGCCTCGCGTGCGCGGTCAGCTGCCAGGAGAGCGGTTGGTTCACGGGCGAGCAGCCGCCCGCGTCACCGGCGTGGGGACTGTACGCAGGATCTCCGCGATGACCTCGTCGCCGCTGATCCGGCGTACCCAAAGCTCAGGACGCAAGCCGAGGCGGTGCCCAAGGGCAGCCCCAGCGACCGTTTTGACGTCCTCCGGGATCACGTAGTCGCGCCCGGCGAGTACCGCCCGGCCCCGGGCGAGTTGGACGAGAGTCAGCGCGGCACGAGGGCTCGTGCCAACGGTCACCTGCGGATGCTTCCTGGTCGCCGCCCCGAGAGCGACGACGTAGTCGAGCACGTCGGCGTGGACCTCCACCGACTCCAGCGACTCCCGCATTTCAAGGAGCTCCGCCGCGGATACCACCGCCCGCAGCTGCGGCGGTGTGGAGCCGCGGTCGAGCCGCCGCTGCAGCAGCTCGATCTCGCCGTCGGCCGACAGGTAGCCGATCCGCACCCGCAGCGCAAAGCGGTCGAGCTGTGCTTCAGGCAGCGGGTACGTGCCCTCATACTCGATCGGGTTGTCCGTCGCAAGTACGACGAACGGCGACGGCAGCGGCCGCGTCTCGCCGTCCGCGCTAACTTGCAGCTCCGCCATCGCCTCGAGCAACGCAGCCTGTGTCTTCGGCGGCGTGCGGTTGATCTCATCCGCCAGCAACAGGTTGGTGAACACTGGGCCGGGCCGGAAGACCATCTCACCGCTGCGCTGGTCGTAGTAGGTGGCCCCGGTCAGGTCGGCAGGCAGCAGGTCAGGCGTGAACTGGATGCGGGTGAACCTGAGCCCGAGTGTGGTCGCAAACGACCGCGCGATGAGCGTCTTGCCCAGTCCGGGCAGGTCTTCGATGAGGACGTGACCGCTCGCGAGGATGCCGGTCAACACCAGTTCGAGGGCTTCCCGCTTGCCGACGACCGCCCGCTCGACCTCGGCGATGACCTGCCTGGCGAGCTCTGCCGTCGCAGCGGGACCCGCGTTCACGGTTCCTCCCTCTTGTTGTCGTATACGCCATTGTTAGCGCGGGTATCGCCGCTCTGGTACACGTGGCTCTCAACAGTGGTCGCCGTATCGATGGCATTAACCGGCCCGCCGGTGTTGAGTGCTTCGAGGCGGGCGAGGAAACGTGTGACGACCGGCAACGGAACCCCTGGCGCTCTGGTGTCGTCGGAGACCGGGCGGGCCGGGTCGACTAAGGGCCACAAGTCCGTGCCGATCGCGTCCTGCGCCGCAGCGGGATCAACGGTCATGTCTACGCCGTGCCGCTCGGCGAGGACAGTGGCGAGGAGTCGGGAGAGCAGCGGACGGACCGCGTGGTCGAAGTGCCGGGCGCTGACAGGTGCCCAGAAGAGCGTGTCCTCGATCCGGCGATAGGCGGGAAAGTCGGCGTTGAGGAACGGCACCGGCGGGCGGCGCCGACGAGGGGGACGCGGGCCACGAGGCAGTTGGGAGCGGATGGCGAGGATGCCGAGCACAAACCCGGCCGATAGGACGATGAAGACTCCGAGCGTCCCGGCGAGCGCCCAGCCGAGGATCAGGACCGCCGGCGTAGCGAGCGCGAGGACGAGCCGTACCGGATCTGCGCCGATCCACCCCTGAGCCGTGCGAAGCCTTGTTCCACCTGACCCGGCAGACGCGCGGGGACCTGAGCCCTGAGCCGCCTCTGGGCTCCAGACCTGGGTCGCTGAGTCGCCTTTCCACAGCCAGATCCCGGCGTTGGATCCGGTGGAGGTCTCCGCCGGGTCGTCGGCGGCGGTCTCCGCAGCGCCGTTATGGCCGTTCCCGCGCCGCTTCGATCGCGGCTCGATGCTGAAGAGCGGGCCCTCGTCGTCGGTCATCGCACCTCCCGGTCGGCACCCGCATCACCTTCGCTCGGACGACCTGGGAAGGTGGGATGATCTCGTCGGCCGGCGATCGCGGTAACGGCAATCTGGTCCACCTCGGCTCGCAGTCGAGCCAGCGCACCTATGGCGGCCTCCCGGTCTCGCTCGCCGAGGGGATGACGACTGAAGCGGGCTTCACGGAAGAGGTCGGTCAGCGTGCCGGCGGCATCGGACCTGATCAGTCCGGCACCGACTGCGCGGTTCAGGAATTCGGTCGGCGTGTCCGAGTCGTTGCGAGCCGATCCGTGTTCCGCGAGAACCGCCTCCATGGCCTCGTAACAGGCGATGATGGCCATCCGTGGATCAGCAGCGGTTGTCAGTGCCGCCTCCCCGGCCCGTACCGCCGAGCCCAGGACGGCGGCGTCGGGCGCATCACTCTCGTCATCTCGCGGTTCTTCTTGCTGCGCCGCCTGAGGCATCTGTCGTACGCGGCGCCAGGC
>DASYTV010000403.1:0-8351 GCA_036001885.1 Actinomycetes bacterium | reverse complement strand
CCGGCTGATCCGCTCGAAGGGCATCGGTGTCTTCTTCGTCAGTCACACGCCGCAAGACGTACCGGCAGACGTCCTCGCTGAACTTGGCAACCGCGTCCAGCATGCGCTGCGGGCATTTACCCCGCAGGACGCGAAGGCGCTTAAGGCCACCGTCTCGACATTTCCAACGACAGAGTACGACCTGAGGGAGCTGCTCATGCAGCTCGGCATCGGCGAGGCAGTGGTCACCGTGCTGACGGAACGGGGCACGCCGACGCCGGTGGCCTGGACCCTGTTAAGGGCGCCGCAGACGCTGATGGCGCCGTGTGAGGAGGCCGTGCTCGACGGCATCGTCGCGGGGTCGCCGCTGACCGCCGAGTACGGCCAGTCAATAGATCGCGATTCGGCGTATGAACGGCTCAACGCCAAGCTGGCCGCTGCCGCCACGGCGGCCGATGCCGGCGCCGAGGCCGATCCGAACCGGGAGGAGGCGCCACAGCCACAGGGGCGATCGACGAGGTCGTCTGCTCCAGCCGCCTCGCCACTCGAGAAGGCGCTGGACACGTTCGCGAAGTCAGCGGCGAGCACGCTGGGCCGCGAGATCATGCGCGGCATTTTCGGAACGGCCCGCCGCCGCCGTCGTCGCTAGGACCGCGTCGGCCATATGCCAGCGCCCGAGATGCCCGCTTTCTTCGTGCATGCCGGGCGATCAGACCGGCGTGTACCGGGATTGACGAAGGTTTGATCGTCTTATCACGGGTACTCCCACGCGCAGCCGATTGCACAAGGAGGCAATCATGGTGGTACTGGGAGTCATCCTCGCTCTCATCGGATGGCTGGCCGGCATCAGCGTACTGCTCTGGATCGGAATCATCCTGCTCGTCGTCGGCCTCGTGCTGAACGTGAGCGGCAGGGCAGCGCCTTACGGCGCGCGCTGGTACTAACGGATCACTCGCTCCCAAAACGAGACCATCGGTTGCGCTGGCACAAGAGCGGGACCGGTGGTCTCGCCATTCCGCCCGATGGCGCCTTGCACCCGGAGTGCAGCATCGGGCCTAGCCGGCGTCCCAGCGCCCGTCTGCCTTGGCCGCTTCAACCTCAGCGAGGCCTGAGGGACGCATCCGCCCTTCGGCTATCAAACGCTTGGCCAGATCCTTACTGCTCGCCGACCAGTTAGACCTCGGTCGGCGTGGCTGGTAGCGCAGCACGTAGTAGTCGTCATCGACGCTCTGCATCTTGGAGTCGACCCAGCCGAAGCACATCGCGACCTGGACTGCCACGGGGAAGCTGATCGACGCGATCCCACGGCCCTTCTTGGCGAACTTGACCCACAGCCCAGGCGTGTCAGCGTGATGGGCCTCGAGCCACGCCTCAAACGCCTGCTCGGTTTCGAATGGAAGGACGGCCCATCCGTCGGTCGGGTGCCGCTCGATCCCATGGGCAACCATGCCCGGCAGTCTGTCACCCAGCTGGAGGAGTGGGTCCGGGCAATCGCTGCCTAGATAGCTGGAATGATCGCTCGTATGTCGACGCAGCCGAAGGTGGCTCTGGTGACCGGCAGCTCGCGAGGGCTCGGCAGTGCAATCGCCCGACGGCTTGCTCGCGACGGCTTGGCCGTGGCCGTCAACGGTTTGCACACCGAGGCCGATGGACTTCAGGTCGTCGAGACGATCAGAGAGGACGGTGGTGTCGCGGACTTCTTTCCGGCCGACGTCACCGACGAGCAACCCATCACCGAACTCGTGTCTGCGATCCGCGAACGCTTGGGGGCGGTTGACGTCTTGGTGGTGAACGCGACCGGTCCGCAGCCGGAGGCGAAGGTGACCGAGGTGGGCTGGGATGACCATCTCGCTCAGCTCGACTTCTTCGTCAAGAGTCCGGTACTGCTGGCCCGAGCCGTTCTTCCTGACATGCAGGCGGCCCGGTTCGGCCGGATCATCCAGATCGACTCCGAGGTTGCGCATCGTCCGCCACCCGGACGGTCTGCTTACGCCACGGCGAAGAATGCGCAGATCGGCCTGACTCGAAGCTGGGCCCGCGAGCTCGCCCCCCACGGCATCACCGTGAACGCGGTCGCTCCCGGGTTCATCCCGGTCGAACGTCACTCCGATGTCCCCGTCGAGGTCAGGCGGGCTTACCTCGCCTCGGTGCCGGCCGGACGGATGGGGACGCCAGAAGACATCGCCCACGCTGTCAGCTTCCTTGCCTCGGCCGAAGCGGGATTCATCACCGGTCAGCGGATCGTCGTCGATGGTGGCCGCGGCCTGGGACCGCCACCCGATCGGATTCTGGCGTGATAGCAGACATGCCAAGGCGCAGGCATGACGCCGCCGGCTGACGAGAGCATTCAGCCATTCCGCATCGACATTCCCCAACGCGATTTGGACGACCTGTACGAGCGCCTCGACAACACGCGTTGGCCGGAGGAACCGCCTGGGACAGGTTGGGCGTACGGCGTACCGCTGAACTACCTGAAGGAGCTCGAGCAGTACTGGCGACACGAGTACGACTGGCGGGCCGCGGAGGCCAGGCTGAACGAGTGGCCGCAGTTCACGACCACGATCGATGGCGCGAACATTCATTTCGCCCACGTCCGGTCTCCGGAACCCGGCGCGACTCCGCTGATCATCACACACGGCTGGCCGGGCTCGATCGTCGAATTCGCCGAGATCGTTGGCCCGCTGTCCGACCCGCGGGCGCACCGAGGTGATCCGGCCGACGCGTTCCACCTGGTGCTCCCGAGCATCCCCGGCTTTGGGCTGTCCGGGCCTACGCGGGAAGCGGGCTGGGAACCCCGCCGGATCGCAGCGGCATTCGCCGAGCTGATGAAGCGCCTGGGCTACCCGCGGTACGGTGCGCAGGGCGGCGACTGGGGCGCCGCCATCTCCCGCGAACTCGGCCGCACCCACGCCGATCGGATTATCGGCGTACACCTGAACCTGCTGCCCGACTCCGCCGCAAGCAGCGAGCCGGATGCCAATGAGCTGGCCACTCTGAGCCCGGCGGAGCGGGACCGCACGGTGGCCTCCTGGGAACGCAGCCAACTTTGGCGCCGCGACAGACAGGGCTACGCCGACATCCAGTCCACCAAGCCCCAGACCCTGGCATACGGCTTGACCGACTCGCCGGTCGGCCAGCTCGCATGGATCGTCGAGAAGTTCAAGGAATGGACGGACTCCCAAAACCACCCGGAGGACGCCGTCAACCTCGACCAACTGCTCACCAACGTGATGCTGTACTGGCTGACGGCCACCGCCGGTTCATCCGGCCGCATCTATTACGAGAGAGCGCATTCGGCCTACTGGGGCGCACCACCCGAGCCGTCGACGGCGCCGACCGCCCTAGCCGTCTTTCCGCGCGAAAACTTCATACCGTTGCGGCATATCGCGGAGCAGACGAACACCATCGTGCGGTGGTCAGAGTTCAACCGGGGTGGGCATTTCGCCGCGATGGAGGAACCGGACCTGCTGATCGCCGACATCCGGGCCTTCTTCCGCAAGCTCCGCGAAACCAGCCTCGATTGAACGCGATCAGATGGAGCGCCGGCGAGTACGGCTCGCTGGCGTGGCCGCAGGTGTTGCAGGGTCGCGACGAAGCGAGGCGGATGCTGGGCTCACAGATATTGGATCCGCCGTCCCACCACGACTGATCGCTCGATCATCGACACAATCCTGGCTCCGTCACGGCGTTCACGGCGGTGTCCCCCGCCCGCGATGGATTTCCGGCCCGCCCGGGATCTGTATTTCGAAGGGCCCAATGGCTCACAACAGGCGAGCGAGCGAACCGCGCCAAAGAGAACGGAGCACGGCGATGATGAGTGATTTGTCGGGCAGGACCACGATCGTCGTCGGTGCCAGCCGCGGCCTGGGCCACGGGATCGCCACGGCCTTCGCCGAGGCCGGCGCCCCGGTGGTCGCGGTGTCCCGCACCACGGCGGAGTTTCCCGAGCCGGCCACCAGCTCCGGCACCATCCAGGCGGAGATCGCTGATGCCGGCGAGGCCACCGCGGCAGCCGGCCTCCTCGACCGGTATGAGCCGGAAGCCATCATTGTGGTGGCCGGTGCGCGCCCGCACATGCGCCCGCTGCAGCAGCAGACGTGGGAGACGTTCTCGGTCAACTGGCAGACCGATGTCCGGATCACGTTCCAGTGGTTGCGCGAGGCTCTGGTCAAGCCGTTGCGGCCCGGGAGCAGGGTCGTCGTGGTCAGCAGCGGCGCCGCGCTTCGCGGGTCGCCGCTCAGCGGCGGGTATGCCGGCGCCAAGGCAACCCAGCGCTTCATCACCGCCTACGCCCAGGACGAGGCCAATCGTGCCGGCCTGGAGATCACCTTCACCACGGTGCTGCCCCAGTTCGCGCCGCAGACCGGCATCGGCCGCCAGGCGGTCCAGGCATACGCGGCCCGCGCCGGCCAAACCGTGCAGGACTACCTCCAGCAGCAGGGCCCGCTGCTCACGCCGCAGATCGCCGGCACCGCCCTGGTCGAGCTGGTACAGGCAGATACCGCCAGCCTCGCCCCGCCTACATGCTGAACGGCGCCGGACTGCAGAACCTATCCTGACCCAACCCACGTCACGAGCAGCAGGCAGGGCGACTGCCGCTCGCCTTCGGCCTTGTGATCGGCTTAGGCCTCAGCAACAAGATCAACCTGAGATTCGGCATCTGGGTTGTAGCCGCATGGACCGCATCACCCGTCCCGAGCCGGTAGTTTCTCCAGTACATCTGGCCGGAGGTCATCGAGGCTTCGCAGCACAAGATCGGCGCGGGCGAGTGCATCTGGCGCCGGCGGATACCGAGGATGGGGTACCGCCACGACAACCATGCCCGCGGCGGAAGCCGACCGAAGGCCGTTGCTTGAGTCCTCGACTGCGACCGTCTGAGCAGGAGCGACAGCAAGCCGCTCGGCCACAGTCAGGTAGACGTCCGGTGCCGGCTTCCCGCGCCGGACCTCCTCCGTGGAGACGGTCACCTCGAACAGCGATGTCATGCCCGTCGCGGCGAGGACCCGATCGATGAGTGGGCGGGCCGCGGAGCTGGCCAGGCCTAAGGGCCAGCGGCTCGCAAGGCGCTCGACGGCCTCGACGGCGCCGGGCATCAGCGGAAGATCGGTCTCGTAGCGCCGCCCAACCTCCTCCACAACCTCGTGCGCGATGCGGGACGGGGGCGCGTCAACGCCGAGCTCGGTGGCCAGATAGCTGGACCATTCCGGGGTGCTCATGCCCATCAGACGTTGCTGGCTATCGGGTCGCCACCGACCACCATGCTCGGCCACGTACTCTCGCCGGACCTGCTCCCAAACAGGCTCGGAATCGATCAGAACCCCGTCCAGGTCGAAGACCACCGCTGCCACCACAGCCCTATCCTCCCGGGTCTGATCTGGTCTGAGCACGCTGAGCCGGCGGGCCCAGGCCAACGCAAAGAGACTTCGGACACGGGACACTGGCCAGGCCCGGCTACGCTGGCAGTTCAGGGCCTGAACGACAGCTGAGCACCAGTCTGGACGAGAAGACCGGACACCGCTCTGCTGTGGCGACGTTGGCCAAGTTCACCGGAGGTAGCAACGTGGGCCGTCCAGCGATGCTCACCGTCGACGACGATGTTGCAGTCTCGCGCGCCGTGGCCCGTGATCTACGCCGCCGCTACGGGCAGGACTACCAGATAATCCGGGCGTCTTCTGGTGCCGGGGGTCTGGAGGTACTGCGCGACATAAAGCTCCGCGGCGGCCGGGTTGCGGTTCTGCTCGCTGACTACCGGATGCCCCAGATGAACGGCATCGAGTTCTTGGAGCAGGCAATGGACCTGTTCCCGCGTGCACGCCGGGCACTGATGACGGCGTACGCCGACACTGAAGCCGCGATCGACGCCATCAATGTCGTCGACGTCGATCACTATCTGCTCAAGCCGTGGGACCCGCCGGAGGAGAAGTTCTATCCCGTGGTCGATGAGCTCTTGGAAGCCTGGCAGGCAGCGGGCGACCGGGAGGTGGAGGAGGTCAAGGTCGTCGGCCACCGGTGGAACACGGGCTCGTACAAGATCCGTGATTTCCTGGCTCGGAATTTGGTGCCCTACCGGTGGTTCAGCGCCGACGAGCCCGAGGGTCGCCGGTTGCTCGATGCCGCGGGGGTCGGACTGCAGGCGGTCCCGTTGGTGGTGACGCCGGACGGGCGGCCGCTTGCATCGCCCACCGCGGCCGAGGTGGCCGCCGCCGTGGGCCTGTCGACCGCCCCGGTACGCGATTTCTATGACCTGATCATCATCGGTGGAGGTCCGGCCGGCCTGGGTGCCGCGGTTTACGGAGCATCTGAGGGCCTGCACACCGTTCTGGTCGAGCGCAGGGCGATCGGCGGCCAGGCCGGACAAAGCTCCAGGATCGAGAACTACCTCGGCTTTCCCGACGGCGTGTCCGGGACGCAACTCGCCGATCGGGCCCGTCGCCAAGCAGTGAAGTTCGAGGCGGAGGTGTTGACCGCTCGAGATGTGGTGGGGCTGTCGGCGCACGGCGGGGCGCAGGTGGTCAGCTTCGACGACGGCACTGAACTGTCCGCGCATGCCGTGATCATCGCGACCGGGGTCTCGTACCGACCACTGGTCGCACCCGGAGTGGCGGAGCTGACCGGCCGTGGCGTCTATTACGGTTCAGCGGCGACCGAGGGCCCGGCCTGTGCCGGTACCGACGTGTTCATTGTGGGCGGTGCCAACTCCGCCGGCCAGGCCGCGCTCTTCTTCTGCCGCTATGCGCGCAGCGTCACGCTCCTCGTACGCGGTGACTCGCTCGAGCGGTCCATGTCCTACTACTTGATCCAACAACTCGCTGCGATCGACAACATCGAGGTTCGCACCGGTACCGAGGTGATGGAGGCGCATGGCGAGGAGCATCTGGAGGCTGTGACCCTTTGTGACAGCAAGCGCGGAAACAGCACCACATTGCCCGCCGAGCACCTGTTCGTGTTCATCGGAGCCGAGCCGCGTACGGAGTGGCTCGACGGTGCTGTTTCCCGCGACTCGCGCGGTTTCATCTACACCGGACCGGACCTGTTGACCGGCGGGCGTCGGCCGACTGGATGGGACCGCGACCGTGACCCGTATTACCTCGAGTGCAGCGTTCCTGGCATCTTCGCCGCCGGCGATGTACGGGCCAACTCCGTTAAGCGTGTCGCGTCGGCCGTCGGCGAGGGTGCGATGGCGGTTTCGCTCGTTAACACGTACCTGGAGGCCCAATGACCAGGACGGCCACTCGGGAACACCTGAGGACCCTCTTCCTCTTCGACGCACTCACCGACGACCAGCTTGACTGGCTGGCTGAACGCGGCATCGTTCGAGATTACCCGGCGGGCAGCACGGTCTTCGCCGAGGGCGACCCGGCCGAGTCCTTCTTCGTTCTGCTCTCCGGCACGCTGGCGTTGTCCCGCCGGTTGCAGCAGGACGACGTGGAGACCGTTCGCACCGACCAGCGCGGCGTCTACATGGGCGCGACACAGGCCTACCTGCCCGAGGACCGCGCGGTGGCACGCACCTACCTCGCCACCATGCATGCGATCAGCGACTGCGAGTTCTTCATCCTGTCCGCCGAGGACTTCGCAAAGATGGTCCGCGAGTGGTTCCCGATGGCTTTGCACCTGCTCCAGGGGCTCTTCTTCGGGATGCAGAACGCCCAGGCGGTGGTGGGCCAGCGCCAGCGGCTCGCTGCCCTTGGCTCGCTCACCTCCGGGCTGATGCACGAGCTGAACAACCCTGCGGCCGCCACCGTCCGGTCTGCTGCGGCACTGCGCGAACGGGTCGCGGGTATGCGGCACAAGCTAAGCATGCTTGCCGACGGCCGTATCCCCGCCGAGCAGCTACGCGCGTTGATAGAGGTCGTGGAGCCGATCGTCGAGCGTGCCGCCAAGGAGCCAGAGCTGACGCCGGTGCAGGCCAGCCAACGCGAGGATGAGGTTGCCGACTGGCTCGACGAGCACGGCGTCACCACCAGCTGGGACCTCGCGCCGGTGTTCGCCAGCGGGGGCGTGGACGTCAACTGCCTTGAGGAGCTGGCTGACGCCGTCGCACCCGGGCTGCTCGACCAGGCTCTGCACTGGACCGGATATGTCCTCGACACCGAACAGCTGATGACCGACATCGAGGACGCAGGCAACCGGATCTCGTCGCTGGTCGCGGCGGCAAGGCAGTACTCCCAGATGGACCGGGCCCCACACCAACGGATCGATGTGCACGACGGACTGAAGAGCACCATCGTCATGCTCTCCCACAAGTTCGGCGACGGAATCACCGTGGTCAAGGACTTCGACCGGACGCTACCGAAGATCCCCGCCTATCCAGCGGAGCTCAACCAGGTGTGGACCAACCTCATCGACAACGCGATCCAGGCCATGAATGG
>DASYTV010000402.1:0-11851 GCA_036001885.1 Actinomycetes bacterium | reverse complement strand
TGTTCGAGTAGCTCCCGGCGGTGCTCGCTCCAGCGGTCGAGCAGCGCTGTGAGGTCGGAGCGGATGAAGCGGTAGAACTCGAGGGTCTCCCTGACCCGCCGACCGCCCGGCCTGGTCTCGTCGAGCAGCTCGAGCCCGCGGGCGAGCACCTCCTCCGTGCGCTTGAGTACGGGATCTTGCTGGCGCATGATCGCGGACCAGATGTCCTGGTCGTACACGCGGTAGTGATCACTGCGCGAGCCAGGCTCGCGTTCCTTGCCCAGCAAGCCGACCTGGACCAGATAGCGAACGGCACCGGAGATCGCGGCTGGGCTCACCCGCAGACCAGCGGCCAAGTCCGCCGCGGTGTGCCGGTCGGCATCGGTCGCGAGCACGTAGGCGAAAACCCTGGCCGGCATTCGCGGGATGGCGGCCTCGACCAACACCAGCGCGAACTGCTCGACGAACCGCAGGACGGCTTCTTCGTCCGCTTCCGGCGTCTTGGCAATGGTCGCCACGCAGCCCTCCCCCGGCTGGTCCGGTTTCCACGACAACCACATCATAGTGAAGTTTCGTATTCTTCACAGATTTCTAAAGAAAGTGAGCGTACACTCAGACATATGGCGGCAGCGGCGATCTCGGTGTCCGGCTTGGTGAAGAGTTTTGGGAGCACTCGCGCACTCGACGGTCTGGATCTGTCTGTCGCGACCGGCGAAGTCCATGGCTTCCTCGGTCCCAACGGTGCGGGCAAGACAACGACGATCCGCATCTTGCTGGGTCTGCTGCGGGCCGATGCCGGCCGTACCACGGTGCTCGACGGCGATCCATGGAAGGACGCCGTCAGCCTCCATCGGCGGCTGGCCTACGTTCCCGGCGACGTGAGCCTGTGGCCAAACCTGACCGGCGGCGAGGCGATCGACCTGCTTGGCCGGCTGCGTGGCGGGCTCGACCCGAAACGCCGCGCCGACCTGCTCGACCGCTTCGACCTGGACCCCACCAAGAAGGCCCGCAGCTATTCCAAGGGCAACCGGCAGAAGGTCGCGCTGATCGCGGGCCTGGCCTCCGACGTCGAACTCCTGCTCCTCGACGAACCGACCTCGGGTCTGGATCCGCTGATGGAGCTGGCGTTCCGCGACTGTATCGACGAGCTCAAGGAAGAAGGCCGCACCGTCCTACTGTCCAGCCACATCCTCTCCGAGGTTGAGGCTCTCTGCGATCGAGTCAGCATCATCCGGCTGGGCCGCACTGTCGAGACGGGGACGCTCAGCGAGATGCGGCACCTGACCCGTACGTCGATCGCGGTCGAGACCGAGCGACCGCCCACCGGCCTCGACCAGCTGCCCGGCGTCCACGACCTCAAGATCCAAGACAGCCGCGCTCACTTCGATGTCGATACCGAGCATCTCGACGCGACCCTGCGCCGCCTCACAGAACTCGGCGTTCGCAGCCTGACCAGCCAGCCCCCGACGCTGGAGGAGCTGTTCCTCCGCCACTACGGCGACGAGCTCGCCGAACTCAACGGCGGGGGCCGGGGGCGGTCCGGAGGCCGGCCATGACCACGGCCACCGCCGCGCCCCGGCGTGCGTACGCCCGGACCGCGGGCCGATGGGATGCGCTGGCCGGGACCGGAAGACTCATCCGGCTCATCCTGCGCCGCGACCGGGTCCGGCTGCCGGTGTGGATCCTCGCAATCGCGTTCTCGGTCCTGGGATCGGTCGCGAGCTTCGCTGACACGTATCCGACCGCGGCCGACCGGCAGGCCAGAGCAGATGTGATGGGAAACGCGGTCGCCAAGCTGTTCACCGGCCCGGGATATGGCCTGGACAATTACACCTATGGCGCCATGACCGCGAACGAGCTGCTTCCCCTCACCGCTGTCGCCGTCGCCCTCATGAGCATCTTCCTCGTCGTCCGTCACACTCGCGCGGAAGAGGAAGGTGGCCGGGCGGATCTGGTACGGGCGGCGGTCGTCGGCCGGCACGCTCCCACAGTGGCGACCCTCACCGTGGTGGGTGGCGCCAATGTGGTGTTGTGCGGTCTGCTCACGATCGGGTTGCCCGCTAGCCTGCAGGGGGTGTCGACCACCGGCTCGCTGGCCTTTGCCGTGGCGCTCCTCGGCGTGGGCTTCGTCTTCGCAGGCGTCGGCATTCTCGCGGCTCAGGTGAGCACGAATGCCCGCGGGGCTACCGGCCTCGCCGGGATCGTTCTCGGCGCCGCCTACCTTGCCCCCGCCATCGGCGACCTTGGGAACGGCACTCTGTCCTGGTTCTCCCCCTTTGGCTGGGCCACGGAGATGAGGGCATATGTCGACGAGCGGTGGTGGCCGCTGCTCCTCTCCATCGGCACCTCAATCGTCGTCACGGCCGTGGCCGTCAGGATCAGCGCCCACCGCGACCTGGGCGCCGGACTCATCGCCGACCGTGCAGGTCCGGCGGCGGCGTCCCCGCTCCTTGGCGGTCCCTTCGGTCTCGCGCTGCGGCTGCAGCGCGCCACCCTCATCTGGTGGAGCGTCTCGCTGTTCCTCCTCGGGCTTGTTTATGGCGGCGTCGCCAAGGAGGCATCCAAGCTCTACGAGGATGTCGACGCCATCGACAAGTACCTGGTACGCGTGGGCAATGCCGCAGCCGCCGACCAGTACCTAGCCCTCACGCTGTTCATCTCGGCGTTGATCGCAGTGGGGTACGCCATCCAATCGGCGTCCCGCCCGCGGGGCGAGGAGGCCGCATCGCGGGCCGAACCAGTCCTGGCCGCCGCGGTCAGTCGCGGCCGCTTCGTCGGCAGTCACCTGGCCATGGCTCTTGGCGGCAGCGTCGTCTTGCTCTTCGCCTACGGTCTCGGGGCTGGGATCACCCGCTCGATCAGTGTGAACGATGCCGCCGAGCTTCCCCGATTGGTCGGATCCGCACTAGCCTACGCGCCTGCGCTGTGGGTTTTCGTCGGCGTCGTCGCGGCGATCTTCGGGCTGGCGCCCCGCGCGATCGGTGCGGTGTGGGCGGCGTTCGGAGTGTTTGCGTTCATCGGGTTCCTCGGGCCGCTCCTCAAGCTCCCCGACTGGGTGTACAACCTCTCGCCGCTCGAGCACATCCCGCGCCTACCAGTCGCCGACTTCACCCTGACGCCGATCGTCGTCCTCGCTCTCGTCGCGGCCGGACTCATCGGCGTCGGCCTGGCCGGCTTCTACCGTCGCGACATCGGCGGCGGATAGCCCTTCAAGCTATTCGCGGGACATCATTGCGACGGCCTCGCGGTCGAGGTCGACGTACGGGTCTCCGCTGACGTCGACGGCGACGCGTTTGATGGTCCCGCCGCTGAAGTGCCAGGGCAGCGAACCGGGGTAGTCGTCGGTGACGGCTTCGCCACCGTCCCGGCCGACGCAGAGGCCCTCGCCGGCGATGGAGAACTTACCCGGTTGGGTCTTGATCCGGCCCTCGCCGACCTTGTGGTCGCCGTGGTAGAGGGACAGGATCCCGGTCGCTATGCCGGGTGCCTCTTCGCCGTCCTTGTCGAACGAGGCGGACAGGATCAGGTTCTCCCCGGTGGGCAGATCTTCGGTGGCGACGACCTTCTGTTCCAGGCTGCCGACGAAGCTGTACACGTAGTGCAGCCGGTTCTCCTTGACGTAGAGGGCGTGCCCGCCGAACCGGGCACCGTGGGCGAAGATCACGCCCTGTGCTCCCGGCTCGGGCAGGTCGGCCAGGGCGCCAATGACATAGGACCGGTTCCGGATGTTCACCGCCTGCGACTCGGGGACCTCGGCGACGTCGGGGTAGTACACGTACCGGTTCCGGGGCGGGGACAGCATCGGGCGCGGCGTGGTGACGATTTCGATGGGGCTGCGGTCGTCCAGCGGGAAGGCCTGGTTCGCGCCGGCCTCGGCGTACCACAGGTTGACCAGGTCGCGGAGCCGGCCGGGTTCCTGCGCGGCCAGGTTGTGGCATTCGGAGCGGTCGACGTCGGTGTGGTAGAGCTCCCACTCGTCGTCGCCGAAGTTGCTCCACCCGCTGATGGTGGGGTGGTTGGTGACGGCCTTCCAGCCGTCGTGCCAGATCCCGCGGGAGCCGAGCATCGAGAAGAACTGCGTCGACCGGGTCGAGGGCGCGTCCGGGGCGTCGAAGCTCGAGCGCATGCTCACCCCGTCGAAACGGGACTGGGTGTGCCCCTTGAGCGTCTGCGGCGGGTCGACCCCTAGTACGTCGAGGATGGTCGGCACCAGGTCGATCGCGTGGTGGTACTGGCTGCGGATCTCGCCGCGGGCAGTCATCCCCTTCGGCCAGGAGATGATGCACGGGTCGGAGGTGCCGCCGTTGAACTCGTACCGCTTCCACATCTTGAACGGGGTGTTGAACGCCATCGCCCACCCGTTGGGGT
The DNA here is from genome assembly GCA_036001885.1 of Actinomycetes bacterium. GTDB lineage: Bacteria > Actinomycetota > Actinomycetes > JAKEEW01 > JAKEEW01 > DASYTV01. Next base: position 7,504 of record DASYTV010000402.1, on the reverse strand, counting down.
AGTGGTTGTAGGTGTTCGGCCCGCCCAGCTCGTCGATCTTGGCCAGGTTCTCCGCCAGGTCGTCCGGGATGCCGTTCATGAACATGTTCTCGTTGACCGACCCGTTGGGGCCGCCCTCCCCGCTGGCACCGTTGTCCGACACGACGATGACCAGGGTGTTGTCCAGCTCGCCGGTGTCCGCCAGGTAGTCCAGCAGCCGGCCGATGTGGTGGTCGGCGTGGGCCAGGAACCCGGCGTAGACCTCCGCCATCCGGGCGAACAGACGTCGTTCCTCGGCGGACAGGCTGTCCCAGGGGCGGGTGATGTCTATCAGGGGGAACGGCTTGCCGTCCGGCCCGGTGCGGGTCTGCGGGGTCCCGATCGGATTCAGTGGCGGCAGCTCGGTGCCGGCCGGGACGATTCCCAGCTCCTTCTGCCGGGCCAGGATCTGCCCCCGGATCGCCTCATAGCCCATATCGAACCGGCCCGCGAACTTCTCGATCCACTCCTTCGGCGCGTGGTGCGGAGCATGCGCGGCGCCGGGGGCGTAGTAGAGGAAGAACGGCTTGTCCGGGGCGATCACCTTGGCGTCCTTGATGAACTCCAGTGCCTTGTCGGTGATGTCCTCGGTGAAGTGGTAGCCCTCCTCCGGTGTCTTCGGCTGGTCCACCGGGTGGTTGTCGTGGACCAGGTCCGGATACCACTGGTTGGTCTCGGCACCGAGGAACCCGTAGAACCGCTCGAACCCACGCCCGACCGGCCAGTTTCGCCGGGTCGCCGCCGCGTTGACCTCCGCCTCCGGGCACAGGTGCCACTTCCCGACCATGTATGTGTTCCAGCCCCGCTCGGCGAGGATCTCGGCGAGCATCCCGTTCTCCGGCGGGATCGACCCGCTGGCGTTCGGGAACCCGATCGCGGCCTCGGTGATGCACGCCATCGAGTTGCGAGTGTGGTTCCGCCCGGTCAGCAGGCACGAACGGGTCGGCGAACACAACGCGGTGGTGTGCCACTGGGTGTAGCGCACCCCGTTGGCCGCCACCCGGTCGATGTTCGGGGTCTGCACCGGCCCCCCGTAGCTGCCCATCGCCGAGAAGCCGACGTCGTCGAGCACGATGTACACCACGTTGGGCGCATCCTCGGGGGCCTTCGGCGGCTCGAACGGCGACCAGTCGGGTACCGAGTCGCGGATATCGACGTTGACCACGCCACTGAACGCCTTCGCCATTGCCAGCTTCTCCTCAGATCGCGGGGCCTAACGGGCCCTCAACAGCACGCCATTTCATCCCATGAGCACCGTGTCAGGGGCCTTCGTGAATGCCGAAGTCTGGGGGGTCGCCACGAGGTCCAGGCAACGCTCTGCCCGCGGCTAGCGCGGGCTAGGCGGGCTCGAGGTCTTCGGCGGCGAGCAGCCCGACCTCGACCAGGTCGAGGGGGTGGACCCACTCGTCGCTGACCGGGACGCCACCGGCCCGCGCGATTGCCGCCCGCAGTGGGGCAGCCCAGACGTGTTCGATCAAGGCGATGGCGGCGGCGCTGCCGGGATCGATCGCCTCGGCCACGTCCCAGAGTTCGTCTTCGGGGATGAGGTGACCGTCCGACCCGGCCTCCGTGCCAGCGATGGCGCCGGCTTCCATGCCCTCCTCCCCGCCGACACCGAGGCCGATCAGCGCACCGATGGTCGCGCCGAACCCCTCGGCCTCGTCGATGGACAGGTCGCTCCACTGCAGCGCTTCAAGGGTGCCGTCAAGGTTCTTCTGGACGGCGAGGGCGTCGACGAGGCGGATGACGTCGTTTTCCCGGAGACGGTTCAGCTCCTGCATGATCTCGCCGGAGAAGTTCGGCTTGTCGAAGCTGACGACGAGCAGCTGCACGGGTCCGATGGTCATGGGCAACTCCTGGGTGTGCCGAGCGGGCAGCCCGGACTCCGGATAGGGACGGCCACGGGCTAGGCGCCGAGGATCTTCTGTTTCTCCGCGTCGTACTCCGCCTGGGTAAGAGCGCCTGCGTCGAGGAGTTCCTTGAGTTTCATCAGGTCCCCGTAGGTGTCTTCCGCCGGCGGGGGCGCCGCAACCGGGGGGGCCGCCTGCATGGGAGGGGGCGGAGGTGCCATTTCGGCCTGCTGTTGGGCGGCTGCCTCGGCCTTGGCCTGACCGCGGTTAGACGCAATGTGGGCGGTGGCTCCCAGGACCGCTGCGCGTCGCAACATTCGTGGCATCGTGGTCTCCTTAGCTCGGCCGGGTCACGCGTATCGTCTAGTTCCTCGGGGCCCGTGTCCTCACCCGTAGGGCGGCTCACCCGGGTGAAAAGCTGTGGTGCTCTCGATCAGCCGGCGCCATCGACCGTGCCGGGCAGGGGTGTCGAGGTGAACGACACGACGTCCAAACCGAGGTCGAAAAGCTGGCGGAGCACGCCTTGCAGCTGTGATTGGTCGGTCAACGATCCTGCGAGTGTGGTCATGCCGCCGCCCGTGGTGAGACTCATGCCCTCGAAGGCGGCGGCGAGGCGTTGGTCCAGCTCACCCGAGATGAGGATCGTGCACGCGAGCCGGCCCATGCCAAGAGTGTGTGTCACAAACAAGGAGGACCGATCACCCGCCGGACTGTTCACCCGGGTGAATGTTCAGCTGGTGCGCCCGGCTTGTCCCCTCGCCCCAGCGCAGCGAACCTGGCCACGGCATCTTCCCGCGAGGTGACGCCGAGCTTGCGATAGGAGGTCTTCAGGTGGGATTTCACCGTGTTGTAGGAGATGAACAACTGCTCGGCGATCTCCCGCTGCCCTAGTCCGGCGGCGGCCAGACGCAGGACGGCGATCTCCCGGTCGGATAGCTGCTCACCGAACTGCGAGGTGCGCCGCAACCGCTCGGCCACCAGCGTTCGCAGGCGCGCCGACCTTTCCGCCAGATCCCCGGGATCTGGCAGGCGATCGAGAACCCTGTCCGCCCGGTCGAGGGCGGCCAAGGCCCGCGTGGGCTCGCCCAGCTCGCGGCGGACCAACGCCAGCAGGAGGTACGCGTCGGCCAGCCAGGTACTGCGGGGCATATCCTCCAGGAGCCCGATCACCACCTCGAAGCGTGCCGCCGCCGCGCGGAGGTCTCCTCGCCTGCGGTCCCGCTCACCTGCGGCAAGCTGGATGATCAGGCCGCCCGGTGTCCGGTCCGCACCGATCTCGGCCAGCAGAGTCAGGAGGTGGTCGAGCATCGGGTCGGCGTGGCGGGACGAGCCCCCAAGAGCCGACTCGGCCAGGCCGAGATTCCCTACCGCGACGGCCAGAAGGAGCGGGCGCGCGTCGGGGATGCTCCCGACGGCCGGGCGGAGGGCCTGAACGGCCTCGCTCAGATGACCCCGCAGGTACAGGGCCTGGCCGAGCCCGGCCAGCGCGATGCCCTCGAATGCGGACGACCTCGTCGCCGCCACGGCGCGCCGGGCCGCGGCCTCGGCCCGGCCAACCTGCGTAACCCCGTACATGGCCTCAAGTAGGTCGATACGCACCCCAAGGGGCAGTCCGGCCGCATCCGTCAGTTCGGCGGGGCCGGTCCTGGCCAGCTCCAGATGAGTTTGCGCCCTCTCGGCGTCGTTATCCAGGAAGGCGGCGGCGGCCCGGACGAACGCCAGCTCAGGATCTTCCTCAGCCGCCTGCCACGACAATGCCGAAAGCCATCGGCGAGTGGTCGCCGCCCGTCCGGTGGAGGCCATCACGTGCAGCTGGCCGGCGATCAAGTACGCCGCCTGCCGCACATTGCGCGCGGCGATGGCATGGTCGGTGGCGGTCTCCAGATCGCCGATCTCGGTGAACCACGCGGCCGCGCGCGCATGCAGGATCGGCACCAGCTCAGGTCTGGTCCGGACCAGCTCAAGACGCATGGCCTCCGCGAACAGCTGATGCTGCTGGTACCACTCGCCGGCGGCGTCGACGGAAAAGAACACGTTGGACCGCTCCAGCTCGGCCAGGATCGCCCCGGAACCCGACGTGTCGAGAACGGCGTCGCACAGAGGGCCTTTCATTCGACCTAGCACGGATACCTGGAGGAGGAACTCCTTCGTCGCCGGTTCCAGCATGTCCAGCACGTCGCGGGTGAGGTAGTCCACCACCTGACGGGTCTCGCCGGTGAACGAGTCGATGAAGGCGTCCCGGTTGTGCTCGGGGAGCAACAAGGCGGCCAGCCGCAGCGGCGCCGGCCACCCACTCGTTCGCTCCGCGAGGCGGCTCACGTCCGCGTCCGTCAAGCCCGTGACGCCCATGGCGTCAAAGAAGCGGGACAGTTCGGACACGTCGAATCGCAACGAATCAGCGCGCACCTCGACGAGCTCCCCGGACGCCCGCAGCCTGGCCACGCCCAGCGCCGGGTCGGAGCGGGTCGCAACCACCAGCTGGACCCGGGCAGGGCGGTAGCGCAGGAAAGCCTCCACCTGGGCGTTCACCTTGGCGGTCTCCGCGAGGTGGTAGTCGTCGAGAATGAGAACCATATTCCCGTCGGCCTCGGACAGCTCGTCGAACAAGACCGGCAGCACGGCGTCAGTGACCCGATCAGGACCGGTCCGCAACGTCCTCAGCGACCGCGTGCCGACCGCAGGCTCTGAATGTGCCAGCGCGGCGATGACGTGGCTCCACAACCGGACGGGTTCGGTGTCCCCGCGATCCAACGTGACCCATGCGAAAGGCATATCCGAGTCCGTGGTCACCCACTCGGTCAGCAACGTGGTCTTGCCATATCCGGCCGGCGCGGACGCCAGCGTCAGGGCACGGTTGCGGCCCGCGCGCAGCCGGTCGAGCAGCTGCGGACGGCTCACCGACCCTCGAGGCAGCCGATGCGGAGCAAGCTTGGTCGCGATGACGCCGACCTCGAACAGGTCCGGCGCCGGACGCCCAGCAGGCGGTCCAATCTCCGCCGACACCTGACCCCCTCGGTCATTCAGCACCCAAGCCCGGCACCAATCCAGCCACCACAGGTCCAGACCAAGGCGGCGCACCCGCCTCCGTACCCCTCCCATGATTCACGCGGGTGAGCCCGGTCGGGGGTGATTCCGAGTGGTCGGCAAATGCCCACGGTAACAACTGTGGTCGCGAGAGTCCGCTCCGGCCTCAGCCTTGGCCGACGCGCGCAGCCAGGCGCTCAGTCCGGCGTCCGGGTCAGCCGGCGTGGTCGCGGCTGGAGGCCGCCGGAGGTGGAGGCAGCACGGACCGGTAGATCTCCACGGTTTTGCCCGCGATGGACGACCAGGAGAATTCGGCGACCGCCCGCTCGCGCCCAGCTCGACCGAGGGCAGCAGCCAGCACAGGCTGTGTGACCAGGCCCGTGATGGCCGAGGCGAGGTCCTCGACGAAGCGGTCCGGGTCGAGCGGCGTGCCGCTGCCATCCTGAACCTGATCGATCGGCACGAGGATTCCCGTCTCGGAGTTGGCGACGACCTCCGGGATCCCACCGGTCGCGGTCGCGACGACGGCTGTCTCGCAAGCCATCGCCTCGAGGTTGACGATGCCCATCGGCTCATAGATCGACGGGCAGACGAAAACCGTACTGTGCGACAGGACCTGGATCACCTCGCGTTTTGGGAGCATTTCCTGGACCCACACAACACCGTCGCGGGTTGCCCGCAGCTCGGCTGCGAGCGCCTCGACCTCCCGCGCGATATCCGCGGTGTCCGGAGCGCCGGCGAGCAGCACGAGCTGCGCATCAGGCGGCAGGCGGCGGGCCGCGCGCAGCAGAGAAGGCAGGCCCTTCTGCCTGGTGATCCTGCCGACATAGGCGACGATCGGACGCGTGGGATCCACCCCTAGCCTGTAGAGGACGTCGGTGGCGGGATCCGGAGCGTACTCATCCGTGTCGATCCCGTTGTGGACCACATGGATGCGCGCGGGATCGACGGCCGGATAAGCGCGCCGCAGGTCGCGGCGCATGCCGTCAGAGACGGCGATGACGGCGTCCGCTGACGCGAGCGCCGTCTGCTCGCACCAGGACGAGAGCGCATAGCCGCCGCCTAGCTGCTCGGCTTTCCACGGGCGCAACGGCTCCAGGCTATGCGTCGTGACGACGTGCGGGACGCCGTACAAGAGCTTGGCGAGGTGGCCCGCAAGGTTCGCATACCACGTGTGGCTGTGCACCACGCTGGCGCCGGCACAGCCGGCAGCCATCTCCACGTCGATGCCGATGGTGGTGATCGCCGGATTGGCTCCGCGGAGGCCCGACGGTTCCCCGTATCTCGTCACTCCCGCTGCGGTGCCGGCCTCCCCGGTCTCGGCGAAACAGTGGACCCGCGCATCGACCCGGTCGCGCAGGTTTCGGACTAGATACTCGACGTGGACCCCGGCGCCGCCATAGACATGAGGCGGATATTCGCGGGTTAGTACATCGACCCGAAGCTGTCCTGCCGGTTGGGGGGGCACATTCGCGAGGGATTCGGCCACGAAGGGAAGATATCCCTCGGCGCGCCCCGCCCCTGGTACTTCACGGCGCGGCTGATTAGCGTCGAAACATGGCTGCTCCCAAAGTCCTCGCAGTCGTCCTCGCCGGCGGCGAAGGCAAACGGCTCATGCCGCTCACGACGGATCGGGCGAAGCCTGCGGTCCCCTTCGGGGGGCTCTATCGACTGGTCGACCTCGCGCTCTCGAATCTCATCAACGCCGGCTATATCAAGGTCGTCGTGCTGACGCAGTACAAGTCGCACTCGCTGGACCGGCACATCACCAAGACCTGGCGGATGTCGAATCTGCTGGACAACTACGTGACGCCGGTCTCGGCGCAGCAACGGCTCGGGCCGCGCTGGTTCGCGGGCTCGGCCGACGCCATCTTTCAGAGCTTCAATTTGATCGAGGACGAATCACCTGACCATGTCATCGTCTTCGGCGCCGACCATATCTACCGGATGGACCCGGCGCAGATGGTCGCCATGCACGTCGCCTCGGGCGCGGCGGTGACCGTCGCCGGGATCCGGCAGCCACTGGCGCAGGCAGACCAGTTCGGGGTCATCGAGGTGGCAGCGGATAGCACGCAGATCCAGGCGTTCCGTGAGAAGCCGTCAGATGCCCATGGGCTTCCTGACTCGGCCGACGAGATCTACGCGTCGATGGGCAACTACGTCTTCGCGACCAAGGCGCTCGCCGAAGCCCTGGAGCGCGATGCCACCGATCAGCACAGCAAGCACGACATGGGGGGCAACATCATCCCGGCGCTGGTCGAACGCGGAGAGGCGGCCGTCTACGACTTCCGTTACAACGATGTCCCAGGCAGCACCGACCGCGATCGGGGCTACTGGCGGGATGTCGGGACCCTGGATGCTTTCTACGACGCGCACATTGATCTCATCTCAATCCACCCCATCTTCAATCTTTACAACTACGAGTGGCCGATCCATACCGAGAACCGTCCGTGGCCGCCCGCCAAGTTCGTGCACGGCTCGGAAGAACGGGTGGGTAGGGCGATCGGCTCGATGGTCTCGCCCGGCGCGGTGGTCTCCGGAGCGCTGGTGGAGAACTCGGTCGTCTCGCCGAACGTCCGAGTGCACTCGTGGGCGCATGTCGATGGCTGCGT
>DASYTV010000401.1:0-2896 GCA_036001885.1 Actinomycetes bacterium | reverse complement strand
AGCGGATGCACGAGGAGACGGCCGAGTGGGCCCGCAAGCACCCGCTCATCGGCGCGCCCGAGGAAGCGTGACCGCCGCGACCGCGGCCAGGCCCAGGAACCGGCGTGCCTTCACCGCGCGTCTGCGGCGTGCCTCGCCGGGTCGTGCTCGGCGATCTCCAGGTAGTCGCTGCCGACGGCTTCGATGGTGCCGTCGACCCGGCCGCCGCCGACCAGCTCGATCCTGACCGGCTCGCGGCGGCGTGCGAGCTCGCGGAGGGCGAGCGACAACAGGTAGCGGCGGGCGGCTCCCGCGGGTGTCGGCTGAGGGTGGCCGTCTCGGCCGGGAGGGCGACCGAGGTCGCCGGCCCGTAGCGGATCAGGTGCTCGGTCCCGTCACCGTTGTGGAGGACGAGGAGCCGTACTAGACGAGCGTAGTCAGGGGAATTCATTCCCAGTCTGATTCCATCGTAGTCGCTACTCTTCAACCGAGCCGACAGCAAACGGAGGAAAACGGAAGGAAGGTGGCTCTCTGTGCTCGACCTGTCAGCAATGGCGGCCTGGCTGGGCTCGCCGTGAGGGTCGGGACTGCCGGCTACGCCTGCTCAAGCTGCAGAGTCCCTTGTAATCGAACATCAGTTCGACTAGGCTGAGGCCTCTGTAGCGTCGAAGCGTCGTGCCTTGAGAAGCCTCAGCCGCCCGCTAGGAATTCGGACTCGTTGATGTCGGTTCGCCCGAGCGTTCAGGCCGATCGGCTGGTGGCCGCACCACCAACCGGTGTGCGCATCCGCACTCGTCTTCGGGTGTCACCCGACGACGAGTGTGTACTGTGGCAGGTCGGACAGTACCTGGCCCAGCTGGCCGGTCGCGATCTCGCCGACCGTTGTCGATTGGGGTTACGCGAGACCAGCAGCCCCCGCCGCGCGAAGGTGCTCACCGCTGCTTCAACCAGCCGCTGGGCAGCCACAATCATGCGGACCAGCGAAAACCAGTGGCAGCGAGAATACCGTAACCTCCTGAGCCAGCGGACCTCCCTTCACCGGGCGATCGATCGGATCCAGATGCGGCTAGTCGCTCCAATAGGTGGGCGAGGGGGCCGCATACGCGGGTATGCGACGGCCCAAGAGCACTGGGAGAAGCTAAGACGTCAACAGGTACTACAAGGAAGGCTTGCAGACGTTGAAGCTCGGATCGGTGAAGGCCGGGTCAGTGTGGTCCGCGGGGGTCGCCGCTTGGCCAATACCCGCCATAACTTGCCCAAGGCTGGGATGGATAACGCGCAGTGGCGACAGAGGTGGGACGCCGAGCGGCTGTTCCTCTCTGCCAACGGGTCAAGAGACCGGACTTTGGGCAACGGAACGATCCGGGTTCATCCCACCGAAGGCTGGCTGGAGCTGCGACTTCCTGCAGCGCTGATCAGCCTTGCCAATCGACCCCACAGCCGGTACCGGCTCTCCTGCAAGGTAGCCTTCAGCCACCGAGCGGAGGCCTGGATCACCCAGGCCTTCACTGGATCGGTTCGATATGACATCAGCTACGATTCGAGCCGGCGACGCTGGTACTTGGATGCCTCCTGGGCGTTACCCCGTAAGTCCGTTCCTGGAGTGGCTGAGCTAGGGACCTCACGGATAGCCGCAGTTGATCTGAACGCCGGACATCTCGCTTGTTGGGTTGTTGATCCGGCTGGCAATCCGGTTGGTCAGCCTCGCACCATCCCTCTTGAACTGGACGGCTTGGGTACGGCCACGCGGGATGGACGGCTGCGAGCCGCTATCAGCGAACTCATTGCTTTTGCTCGCGCCCACGATTGTCGAGTGCTTGCGATCGAGCATCTCGACTTCGAAGATGTCAGAGCCATAGGACGCGAGCGACTCGGGCGCGGACGACGCGGCAAGAGCGTGCGGCGCATGGTGAGCGGCATACCGACAGGGAGGTTTCGTGACCGGTTAGTGCAGATGTGCGCTAACCAGGGGCTGTGGGTGCTCGCCGTGAATCCCGCCTACACCTCGAAGTGGGGTCGCCAATACTGGCTCTGCCCCTTGCAGCAGCGAACATCCACCGCGACCGTGCATCATGCCGCAGCGGTGGTCATCGGACGACGCGCCCTCGGCCATCGGGCTCGGCGGCGACCACACGTGCCCACCGGCGACCAGAGGATCGCCGCTGTGGAGAGCTGTGGGTCAGGCCGTTCATCGAACCGAGGACGCGCAGGAACCCGATCCCCCGAAACCCGCCTTCGCAGTGACCTTGCGTCGCATCAGACGGACAGCGGTGACCGGAGGCGGTCGGGGACCAGGCCGTTCAGGACCGTTCGGGACGGCCCGGCGCCAACACCTAGGCGCTGATTCGACAGGAACGGTTGCGCTGGTGGGTTTCCGAGACCGACACGGACCCGTCATCGTGTCGCAACCATCTGGGAGGATGGTGAACCGGATGGGGCTGGGTTGCGTATGTCGGGCAACAGGTGTCGAGGAGGCGGTGATCGATGGCGACGCTGGCGGAGCGCTACTGGCAGGAGCTGCGGCCGTCGGCGGCCGCCGTCCGGCAGGACCTGGAGCCCCCCGTCCCGGCGCGGCGGCGCCCGCGGCGGCGGGTCGAGCGTGAGCGTGAGCGGGTGCTGGTGCGCCGGGGCCGCTGAGGTGGTCTGAGCTAGTGGTGTGTTGCTGAAGTGTTTTGACGTTTGAACCGCCGGTTTTGAACCGCCGGTGTGGCTATGCTGGCGCATGCACCCAAGCGAGTGGACCGTGGAGGACCACTTGCGCGACAAGCCGGCCATGGTGGTGGCCCTCTTCCGTCGGTTCGTGGAGCTGGTCCAGGCGTGTGGGCCGTTTGACTCCGCGGTCTCCAAGACGGCGATCACCTTCAAGGGCAGCCGGCGGGGGTTCGCCGGCGCCAAGCCAAAGGCTCAGAGCCTTGAC
>DASYTV010000400.1:0-2265 GCA_036001885.1 Actinomycetes bacterium | reverse complement strand
CCCGCGCGCTCGCGGAGCGAGGCGCGCTTGCCGCCCAGACGCCCTGTGACGGACAAATTCCCCCTGCATGTGTAGCCCCCGGGACCGCCTCCGGCTCATCGTTCGCGGAGACAACCCGGTGATAGACGCTATTCCTAGGGTTTAGCGGTGTAAAGGCAGATCTTGCATATTTTGCCCGGCCTCAGATGCACTTCCTGCAGCAGCCGGATCGGCGGCCCCGGCGTACTGGAGGTACGCGGGCGGAGCGTTCCGTGGGGTGCCCACCGCGGGACCGGGCCAATGCAAAGGCGACTTTGGACACGCGACGCTGGGTGGCATCAAGACCCGCTGGTTTCGCCGTGCTCAGAACAACGGGCCGTCCACGTGGTCGGTGTGACCTGGACGATCATCCGCCGTCGGCAGGACGGGCAGTAGCGTGGTGGCTCGAGCTCACGGGCTCTTCGGCAGTCGTCGTGGCTTCCTGCACCGATCACCTCACCACACCGGTCGCAGTAGCTCACGCACGTAGGGTACGGCCATGAACCTGCGCCCCGGCCTCACCGCCAGCGCCTCCTTCGACGTCACGGATGCCGACACCGCCATCGCCCTGGGCAGCGGTCTGGTGCCGGTGCTCGCCACGCCACGGCTGCTCGCCTGGTGCGAAGCCGTGACCGTCCAAGCCGTCGCGGCCGGTCTGGACGAAGGGAGGACAAGCGTCGGCAGCCGCTTGCAGCTCGATCATCTGCATGCCACCCCCGTCGGCGGCCGCCTGACCGTCAATGCACAGCTCATCCACCTTGACGGCCGGTTGCTGAGGTTCGAGGTTACGGCGCTCGACGAATCGGCGGCCGTCGTCGCCCATGGACAGATCACCCGAGTCGTCGTCGATCGGGAGCGCTTCCTGGCAAGGCTCGGGAGTAGCGGAGGGTCGCCTCACTGAGCCGGCCCCGCAAGGCAGGTCGGGTAGCGCAGTCGCTGGAAACGGACAGCAGCGGGCCGCCCGATCAGATACCGGTCGTGGTGCGCGGATAGATCACGGCCGGGTCCGTGATCACATTGATCAGATAGGGGACGTCGGCAGTGAAGGCGCGATCGAGGGCGGGACCGATGTCGGAGGGTGCGGTGACGAGCTCGCCTGCTCCACCGAGGGCGGAGACGACCGAGTCGTAGCGGGTTTGCGGGGCGAGATCTGCCGCGACGTCGTATCCGTAAAGGAAGCGCATCGGATGCTTCTCCAGACCCCAGCACCCGTTGTTGCCGACGACCATCACGACTGGCAGCCCGTGCCGGACCAGCGTGTCCACGTCCATGAGTGAGAAGCCGGCCGCGCCGTCCCCGAGCATAAGCACGACCTGCGACGATGGCCGAACGAGCCTGGCCGCGATCGCATAGCCGAGACCGGTGCCGAGGCAGCCATAAGGACCCGGGTCGAGCCATCCGCCTGGTTGCCGCGGTTCGATGTACCTTCCAGCGAACGATACGAAGTCGCCGCCATCGCCGATGACCACGGCATCGTCATCGAGCCGTCGTACCAGCTCTCCATATATGCGGGCGGGATGGATCGGGTCGGCGTCGGAGCCGAGCAGCTCGGCGTCCTTCTCCGCGGTCGCAGTCACTTTCTCCGCCAGCAGGGCGAGCCAGTGTTCCCATACCGGCCTGCGCAGCTGCTGCTCCCATGCCGCGACGAGTCCGTCGAAGATCAGCGACAGGTCTCCGTAGGCCGCGGCAGCCAGCGCGACGTGCCGGGCAACTTGATCAGACGAGTCGGCGAGGTGAATGACCCGCGCCGGCGGTACCTCGTGGGAGTCCTGGCTGTCCTCGGCGGAGAAGACAGCAGGTTGCTTGCCGCCGAAGGACCCGTAGCCCAACCGGAAATCGAGCGGCGCACCTACCACGATGACTAGATCAGTCTGGCCTAGCGCAAACGAGCGTGCTTTCGTCACGAGCTGCGGATGCCCAGCCGGGAGGATCCCGCGTCCCATACCATTCGCGACGACCGGCACCCCCATCGCCTCGGCCGCTCTCCTAGCCGCCTCTTCTGCGCCGTCCGCCCATACGTCCGAGCCGAGGACCAGAACCGGTCGTTCGGCCTGCGCAAGCGCTGCCGCGACGTCGGCGAGTATCTCAGAGTCCGGGATCGCCAGCCGGCGCACAGGTACCGGCGGTAGTGCTACCTCGGCTCTGCTGTAGAGGTGGTCCATCGCCACGTCGAGAAAGACCGGTCCACGATGCGGCGACGTCGCTGTGCGGAAAGCGTCGTCGACGCGATCCGCGATCGACTCGGTC
>DASYTV010000399.1:0-1999 GCA_036001885.1 Actinomycetes bacterium | reverse complement strand
CTCAGGGAGGCGTCGGGATGGTCACCAATGCGTGACGACTACTCTTGTGCGCGTGGACCCGTTCGTGTTCACCGTCGCGGTGATGACGCCTGGCGTCGTCGTCATGGCTCTGGCGGTCGTTCTTCTTATCCGGACGTCAATCCGTCGGCGCACGCCGTCGGTGTCGGGCATTCGCCTGTTCTACCTCGGGTTGGCCCTCATGAACCTCGTGCCGAGTGTCGCCGTCATCGCGGTCGTGCTGGTTGGCGGGCTCATGTGGCCGGCGGCGCTCGCGGGCCTTGTCGGCATCCTGCTGGGCTCCGGCATCTTGTATGGGCTGCGCTTGTGGTGGGACGATCCCGCCCATGGGCGCCTGGAAGGCCCAAGCTGAGACACGTCACCGTCGAGTGGCATTGCGTGCTGTCACCGAGCGCGACACAGGAGTGTCCCCCCGAGTGGTGTGATTTGAGCCCGGTCTCCGACCTGCGCTCACGCCGCGCAGCGAGGAGGCCACCGATGTGATTCTCAGCGTGTCTCTTGCCAGAGCACGTGAGGTTCACCGATGGCCCTGTCACAGTCTGCCCTGTCCGAGCTGCTCGACGGGATCCGCGCCGGCGGCAGCGAGGACGTCCTGCGCGAGGCGATGAGCCTCGTTCTCCAGGAACTGATCGAGCTCGAGGCGGCCCAGGCGATCGGCGCCGGTCGCTACGAGCGGACGGACGGTCGGACGACCCACCGCAACGGGAGTCGCAGCCGGGTGCTCTCCACGAAGGCCGGCGACGTCGAGCTGCACATCCCCAAGCTCCGCCAGGGATCGTTCTTCCCGGTCCTGCTCGAACCGCGCCGGCGGATCGACCGGGCCCTCTGGGCGGTCGTCATGGAGGCCTACGTCCACGGGGTCAGCACGCGCAAGGTCGACGACCTGGTCACGGCGCTGGGCATCGACGCCGGCATCAGCAAGAGCGAGGTGAGCCGGATCTGCGGCGAGCTCGACGGGGTCGTCGCGACGTTCCGCGACCGGCCCTTGAGTCACACCACCTTCCCGTACGTGTTCCTCGACGCAACGTACGTCAAGGCCCACGAGGGCGCCTCGGTCGTGTCCAAGGCGATCGTCGTCGCCACCGGGGTGACGCGGACCGGTGACCGGGAAGTCCTCGGCCTGGCGGTCGGCGACAGCGAGGACGGCGCCTTCTGGACCGCCTTCCTGCGCTCGCTCCGGGCGCGCGGCCTCTCGGGTGTCCGGCTCGTCATCAGCGACGCCCACGAGGGTCTCAAGGCTGCCATCGGGGCGGTGCTCTTGGGGGCCGCCTGGCAACGGTGCAGGGTCCACTTCCTGCGCAACGTCCTGACCCGGATCCCGAAGGGCAGCGCCGAGATGGTGCTGGCCGCGATCCGCACGATCTTCGCCCAGCCCGACGGGACGTCGGTCAGCGAGCAGCTCGACGAGATCGTCGAGCGGCTCCAGCCGCGCTTCCCGGTGGTTGCCACGATGCTCGCCGAGGCGAAGGCCGACGTCACCGCGTTCACGGCCTTTCCGGTCAGCCACTGGAAGAAGATCTGGTCGACCAACCCACTCGAGCGGGTCAACAAGGAGATCAAGCGGCGGACCGACGTGGTCGGGATCTTCCCCAACGAGGCCGCCGTCACCCGGCTCGCCGGGGCCGTGCTCCTCGAGGTCCACGACGAGTGGGCGATCGCCGAGCGACGCTATCTCTCGGAGGGCTCCATGGCCCGCCTTGACCCAGTCCGCGATGATCAGACGACGAAGGAGGTGGAGCGAGCGAAGAACGTCCTGCTGGCGTCCTGATCGGCGCCGCCAACACCGTCGCTGACGATCACGACGGCTCGCTCATTTCCCACCACTCCAGGGGCCACGGCCCAGGCGGTCATGTGCCGGCAAATCTGGCGTGGTTGGCGTACTGATCGTGCGAAGCGAGCGCCGCGTGGCGGACCGACATGTGACCAACGACCGCCTGAGGGGCATCTGACAGGAATTTCGGGCCGCGGGGCCGGCACTGCC
>DASYTV010000398.1:0-2476 GCA_036001885.1 Actinomycetes bacterium | reverse complement strand
GCCGATGGCCTGCACCTCGCCGGCGTGATGGCGATCGCGCCACTCGACCGGCCCGCCGCGGTGGCATTCGAACGGCTGGCCGAGGTGGCCGCTGCGGTGCGACAGGACCACCCTCACGCGACGGTCATCAGCGCCGGGATGAGTAATGACCTCGAGGACGCGATCACCCATGGCGCGACACACGTGCGTGTCGGAACGTCATTGCTCGGTTCGCGGCCGCCCGTCCGGTAGCGTCGATCTCGAGACAGGGGCGATCTCCTCGGGCTCAACGCCCGGCCGGAGACCGCAATCGGCTGGCGGTCGTCTGCGGGCGTCAGGCACCACCGCAGGGGCTCCTGGCTCCGCTGGCAGGCACGGGCTGACCAGGCGGGGACGGACACACGTGAGCCAACCGAGACTCGCGCACAGGCTCTTAGGAAGGGCAAGAGTATGGCCGGCGCCATGAGGAAGATGGCGGTCTACCTCGGCCTGGTCGAGGACGAAGATCGCTATGAAGACGGCTTCGACGACTACGACATCATCGACGAGCACAGTGACAACCGTGTGACCGGCGAGCAGCATGGTGCGGTCGCCACGGTGACCGAACGCCGGCCGGTGGTCACTGCCGTGTCGCAGCGTCTTGGCGACACCACCTACCGCATCACCACTCTGCATCCACGGACCTACAACGAGGCGCGCACGATCGGTGAGCACTTCCGCGAGGGCACTCCGGTCATCATGAACCTCACCGATATGGAAGACAGCGATGCGAAGCGTCTGGTGGACTTCGCGGCTGGGTTGATCTTCGGTCTGCACGGTCGGATCGAGCGCGTCACGGCAAAGGTCTTCCTGCTCACCCCTGCTAATGTCGACGTCACCGCCGAGGACAAGAGGCGGATCGCAGAGGGCGAGTTCTTCAACCAGAGCTGAGCTATGAGACTTCAACCAGTGCTGAGTAATGAGCTAGGTCTCACGCTCTGAGGTGGACTGTAGGAGCGGGATGTTCTGGTTCGGTGATGCCCGATGAGCACCGTCGGGGAAGTTCTCACCGTTATCTTGTGGATCTTTCTGCTGTTCTTGATCTTCAGGTTGATCATGGACTACGTGTTCATGTTCGCCCGGTCGTACGAGCCCAAAGGCCCGATGCTGGTCGCGCTGGAGGCCACGTACTCGATTACGGACCCACCTCTGAAGCTGCTCCGGCGATACATCCCGCCGCTGCGCTTCGGAGGAATCGCGCTTGATCTGTCATTTTTGGTGCTTTTCGTCATCGTGTATCTGCTGATCGCCCTCGCGCAGCGCCTCTGACACGGTAAGGTCTGTCCGGTCGTGTTGGATCAGCCTGAGGTGAAGAGATGCCGCTGACGCCCGAGGACGTTCGGAACAAGCAGTTCACGACCGTTCGGCTCCGTGAGGGCTACGACGAGGACGAGGTCGACCAGTTCCTCGACGACGTCGAAGCAGAACTGACGCGCCTGCTGAGGGAGAACGACGAGCTGCGAGCCAAGCTCGCCGCCGCGACCCGCGCGGCTGCCGCCGGCGGCGGGCCAGTGCCACTCCCGGTCGAGCGCAAGGACGACCTCATCCCGACGCCGCCCGGCCCGCCTGCTCCAAGCGGCCCCGGCCCTGATGGCGCCGCGCGGGTGCTCGCGCTGGCGCAGCAGACCGCCGACCAGGCAATCGCGGAGGCGCGGACCGAGGCCAACAAGATCGTGAGTGAGTCTCGCGCCAAGGCGGAGGCGGTCGAGCGAGAGGCACGTGCGCGGGCAGACGCGCTCGAGCGAGATGCGCAGGAGAAGCACCGCCAGGCGATGGGCAACCTCGACCAGCAGCGCTCCATCCTCGAGCGCAAGGTCGAGGATCTGCGCCAGTTCGAGCGCGAATACCGCAGCCGCCTGCGCTCCTACCTCGAGGGTCAGTTGCGCCAGCTCGAGGCGCAGGCCGATGAGTCAATGGCTCCGGCCCGCTCTGGGCCGCAGCCGGTCGCGGCCGGTGCGCAAGCCCGCGCGGCGGTGCCTCCGCCAGCGGGTGGCTCGCAGCCGATGCGCGGCTTCCTCATTGACGAGGAGAACGACTAACCGGCTTCATCGGGGGTGGCGGCTGCCGGCCGGCAGCCGCCACCGCGGAGGCATACCACCTGGTCGGGCGTGCGTGCGCTTGCCGTGAGGATCAGTGGCTCCGTCGGGGATCGCGCAAACGCATGATCCAGGCGCGGCCGTTCGGCCCGAGGGTCCAGCCGCGACGCTCAGGCGGTGGCCTTGGCGAGGCGGAAGGTGAGGCCCAGGTCCGGGTGCTCCTGCGGCGGCGCGTCGGCCGCCGGGTCGTCCGACAGCGGAGTCCCCTTGGCGAAGGTGGTCGCCAGCACCTCATCGGCCACCATGCTGCCATGCTCCATCAGTGCTTCCGCGGTCTCGGCCGAGGTCGCCGTCCACCACACGGAGATCCGGTCGGTTATGTCGAGCCCAGCCGACTTCCGCGCCTCCTGAAGGATCCGCAC
>DASYTV010000397.1:0-2069 GCA_036001885.1 Actinomycetes bacterium | reverse complement strand
AACCTCCACTGTTGCCTGAAAACCCACAGCCCCTACAACGAACACACCGCCTGGGCACACCACACGACAGCCGCGGCTTGACTTCTAGCAACCTGGGATGTCTGCCGCGGAGCGTGCTCATCGCGCGACCATGCCGCGAGTCGCACACAAAGCCACACCCAACTTCGCTGGCGGCCGTGTTCTGCGTCTGACTTCGTCGGGTCACTCGGGTCGAGAAATACCCAACCGGGGACGGCGTGCCTGACCCGGTTGGAGGCCGGTCGGCGTGTCCACTGCAGGCGTGGTTGGGAAGCGGAGGCGGCGGCGGTTGTCGCCGAGCGAGAAGTACGAGATCTACGTGTCGGTGCTGACCGGGCAGGCCACCCAGCGCGAGGCCGCCGAGCGGTACGGCGTGGATCGCTCCACGGTGGTGACGGCGTGCCGGGTCGCCAAGCAAGGCGCACTGGACGCCCTCGCCGCGGCGGTGCCTGGCCGGCCCGGTCTCGGTCGCGAGCAGGCGGCGCTGGAGGCTGCGCAGGTCGAGATCGAGCGGCTGCGCGCCACGGTCACCGAGCAGGCGGTGGCGTTGCATCTGCACGAGGGAAAAGCGCGTTGGGACTGACCGCCGGCACTGTCCCGCCGCGAGTCGAGGCGCCGGTGAAGGCTGGTCTGCTCGCCCTCGTCGATCATGCCGTCGGCGCGGGTTGGTCGACGCGCCGCGCGTGCCAGCTGCTCGGATTGGACCCGGATCGAGCCGTGGGCTGGCGGGGTCGAGCAGCCGCCGGTCGGTTGGCGGATCTGCCGTGTGGCGGCGGCGCGGTGCACGGCCTGCTCGAGGCGGAGCGGTCCGCGATCGTTGACCTGTTCGACGCGTGGGCCGGTATCGACCGCAGCCATCGCAAGCTCGCTGCCCGCGGCTCACGGCTGGAACTGGTCCACGCATCGGCGTCCACGGTTCAGCGCGTGCTGACCGCAGAAGGCCTTGTGCTGCAGGGACCTGCGCCCCGTGAGCCAGCGATTCGGGCGCCGTGGCCGGACTGGATCGAGTGGAAGCCCGGACGGGTTTGGTGTTACGACTTCACGCACTTCACCCGGGCGCGTCGGGTCGCCGTCGCCGTGATGGACGTTGTCTCGCGGCGCTGGCTCTCGACCCTGGTCTCGGCCGAGGAGACCAGCAGCCAGATCGAGGCGGCGTTCCTCGCCGCCCTCGATGAACAGCAGCTCGCCGAGCGGATCGACGCCCGGCTGCTGGCTCGCCTGCGCAGCGGCGAAGCGACCGCAGTCGAGCTGGACGGTCCCGAAGCTGACGGCGTGCCGGTGATGATCGCCATGAGCGACAACGGCCCGCAAATGCGCTCGCACTCGACGAGGGAGTTCATGGCCGCATGCGCGATCATGCAGCGCTTCGGGCGGCCCGGCACCCCGACCGACCAGGCCTGGATCGAGTCGTTGTTCGGGCATGTCAAAGGCGACTGGCCGCACCTGGAGAAGATCCGTGACCCCGGCGACCTTGCCGCCGAACTCGACCGCGTCCGGGTCGAGTACAACACCATCAGGCTGCACGCCGGCATCGGCTACGTCACCCCCGACGACGAACACCACGGCCGCGGAGACGCCGTCCGCCAGGCCCGCCGTGACGGACTCGCCGCGGCACGACAGGCACGCATCGCATACCGTCGAAGCCAAGCAAGGAACCCATCATGAACGCCCGCCGAACCTGGCTGGGTATTTATTCGCCCGACGACCGGATTAAGTCAGAAACACCTCAAACACAAATCCGAGAAGGGAGGTGCCCGCCGGGGCGGCCAGGACTCCGCCGGGCAGGTCCGAGCCGGCGAGCGCGCCACTCGCGGCAAATCCGGATGTTCCGTGAGTGAAGGGGCCGCTACTCGAGCGCCTGTGCTGGGCCGTCGATCCGATCAGGAATCGAGAAGCGCCACGGTGTGGTCGGGCCTAGCCTTTCGACGGAAGGCCGGCATGACGCCGAGCCCTGAGCGTCAAGAAGGGAAGCCTGAGAATGCCCGCGAAGAATGCCATGACCGAGTCCGACGGCTTCAGCGCCGCGGAGCGTGCCGCGATGAAGGAGCGCG
>DASYTV010000396.1:0-2003 GCA_036001885.1 Actinomycetes bacterium | reverse complement strand
TAGAAAGCGGCCAACTCTGCCAGGCGCTGGACCGTGACTGCGCGGTCGCCGCGCTCGTATGAGCCGACGACGACGGCCTTCCAGCGGCCCTTGGATTTCTGCTCGACACCGTGCAGCGAAAGGCCCTGCTGCTGCCTGATCGACCGCAGCCTGGCGCCGAGCGCCTTGGCATACTCGGAGGGCAATGGGACTCCTGGAGGTCAGAGCCCGCTGGGAAGATCGTGACCGGCCGACTGCTCGCCGTCCGCCTGCGATCTTCCAGGCACGCTCCCGTGGGTGCGGCGGGAAGCCGCCCGTGGTTACGCTGGGTAACGCTACGCAGCGTAACGGACACGAGTCAAGCCCTTGTGATCCATCAGACCCCCAACAGACCGGCGTTCGGCCTGCCGTCGGCGTGACGCTGACCAGGCGATGGACGGTGCTCGGACGCGCGACACGCCCGCTGCTCGCCGGGGCCGCCCGGCCGCCTTGGTAAGGTTCTCCACGACAGCGACTCCTTTAACGACCCGTCCAGCGAGGCGGGGAAGGAGGTCAGCAGGCGTATGTCCGCGCCAATCCCGCAGTCTGAGGGTTTTGCTGGCGGCACACCCGACAAATATGGTCGGTCCCCCACAAGGGCCGTTGCGGCCACATCAGACAGCGATGCCCGTGTAGCCTCTCGCCGCACCGACAGGGCGGCTCCCGCGGCCTCGGAAGAGTCTCGCGAGGTCTTCGACGCACCGGACATCGGCCGCGCGCTGACCCGGATCGCACACGAGATCCTCGAGCGCAACAAGGGCGCCGGGGGGCTTGTCCTGCTCGGTATCCCGACCAGGGGTGCCTACCTTGCACACCGGCTGGCGACGAAGATCGCGCAGGTCGAAGGGGCCATGGTGCCGGCCGGGCAGCTGGACGTGACGATGTACCGCGACGACCTCAGGCTCCGACCCGCGCGCTCACTCGCCCGAACCGAGATCCCACGGGAGGGCGTCGACGGCAAGGTAGTCGTGCTCGTCGACGACGTGCTCTTCTCCGGGCGTACAGTCCGCGCGGCGCTCGATGCCCTCAACGACATCGGCCGGCCGCGGGCGGTCCAGCTCGCCGTGCTCGTCGACCGCGGGCATCGGGAGCTGCCGATCCGCGCCGACTTCGTCGGCAAGAACCTGCCCACCGCTCTCACCGAGACCGTGCGCGTTCGTCTCACCGAACACGATGGGCTCGACGGGGTGGTCATCGCCAAAGCGGTGCCCGCCGACACCGGGCGGGATGGGCGAACCGCTGAGAAGCCGGGCGAGGGGGCGGCCCGATGAAGAAGCACCTGCTGTCGACCGCCGACCTCTCCAGGGAGGACGCACTCCTCGTACTCGACACGGCCGAGGAGCTGGCCCGGCTGGCCGATCGGCCGATCAAGAAGCTGCCCACCCTGCGCGGCCGCACCGTCGTCAACTTGTTCTTCGAGGACTCCACCAGGACGCGGATCTCCTTCGAGGCTGCGGCGAAGCGGCTATCCGCAGACGTCATCAACTTCACGGCCAAGGGGTCGAGCGTTGCTAAGGGCGAGAGCCTGAAGGACACTGCTCTAACCCTCGAGGCGATGGGCGCCGACGCCGTCGTCGTGCGGCACTCGGCCTCGGGTGCACCGCACCGGCTCGCCACCTCCGGCTGGATCAACGGCAGCGTCGTGAACGCGGGCGACGGGACCCATGAACATCCGACCCAGGCCCTGCTCGACGCGTACACGATGCGCCGACATCTTGGCAGTCTCGACGGTCGGCGAATCACCATCGTCGGCGACGTCCTGCACAGCCGGGTAGCCAGGTCCAACGTCCTGCTGCTCGCAACCCTTGGTGCCGGGGTGACCCTGGTCGCGCCGCCCACGCTGTTTCCGGTCGGGGTCGAGGGATGGCCGGGTGAGACGTCGTACGACCTCGATGCCGTGCTGCCCACGTCCGACGCTGTGATGATGCTGCGAGTCCAGCGGGAGCGGATGACCGCAGCATATTTCCCCAGCGCACGGGAGTACT
>DASYTV010000395.1:0-5402 GCA_036001885.1 Actinomycetes bacterium | reverse complement strand
CGGCGAGTCGCGCGACCAGACTCCCGGTGTAGCCGTTCGCGCCGTAAATGAGCCACGTCATCCGCGCAGGATGCCATCGTTGTCCGGTTCTGTGGAGGGAGCCGAGGCGGTCGCGTGCTGAGGGAGCCGACGCGACCGCGCACTATGGACGGACATGCCGGCCAACCTTTTGAGCAGGTCCATGTTGCGGTGGGTCTAACGTGGGATGCCATGACGCGTGGGAGCCTGGGCCTAAGTGGGGCTCTTCAGCAGTACGTCGTGGAGCACAGCGCGAGTCCCGACAAGCTGCAGTTGGCGCTGATCGATGAGCTGCCGCTCTTGGCAGCCGGGCCAGGATGCAGATAGGTACCGAACAGGGCCAGCTGCTCACAATGATCACCTAGATGGTGGGGCGCGGTTCGCGGTGGAGGTCGGCACCTTACCGGCTACTCGTCGATCTCCATCGCGCGTGGCCTGTCCCGCCGGGGCAAGCTGCTGTGCTGTGACGTGAGCGAAGAATGGACCGCGCTCGCGCGGCGCTACTGGAAGAGCGCGGGGCTGGACAAGCACATCGAGCTGCGGCTTGGTCCCGCGATCGAGACTCTGCAGGCGCTGCCCGACCGGCCGCACATCGACCTGGCGTTCATCGACGCGGACAAGACCAGCTACCTGGATTACTGGGAGGAGCTGGTTCCGCGGATGCGCCCGGGTGGGGTGATCCTCGTCGACAACGTCCTGTGGAGCGGCTCGGTCGTCGACCCCTCGGTGACCGACGCCGACACCGAGGCGATTCGTGCGTTCAACGACCACGCCGCCGCCGACGGCAGCGTGGACATGGTCCTCTTGCCGATCGCCGACGGACTCAGCCTCGCGCGCCGCAACACCACTCTGACCTAGTGTGGAGCTGCTCACGATCAGTCGCAGCTGCGGTGGACGAGTGCGACGATCTGAATGATCGCCGCCGACTGCGGCCATACGGCGGTTGCGAACTCCTCTCCCCGGTAAGCTACGCGCATGCGCAGGCTGAGATCCTCCTCGACGACGCCGTCTGCCGGCTTGCATCGACGTACGGAAAGCTCGATCGGGATTGACACTGGCGTGCCGGTCTGAACGACGGTCAACGGCGTTCCCAGCACAGTCATGTCGAGCAGCCTGCTACGGCCTCCGCGGACAAGCCTGACCTGGGTGCCGTTGAGGAGCTCGGCGCTCAGGGATGCGCGCAGACTTGGCCTTCCAGCCTTCGTCCCGGTGGAGTACGGCCCGGTAATCGTTGCGACAACCCGCGGTGCTCCCGGATTGGCGGCTGGGATCCGGCACTCGCTGTCGCGAACGCGGCTCAGGAGATCTTGGGGGTCCACGAGAGGCACGTCTACAGTCCGCACTCGCCTATTCGCCGTACGAGCGTTGACCCGCAGAGTCGGCGGCGCAAGTGCCCGCAGTCCTACCGCCAGCGTGTCGCAATCCGGACGCCCGGCAACCGCGATGAGCGGGGTCCACCGCTGCGGCTTGGCGGCGGCGCGGCCGGTTGCCGCATCGTGCGGCACCAGGTAAGCCGATCCCACGACCGTCGCCGTCGTCACTTCGACGGGTTCCTGGCCGGCGTTGTATAGCCGCAGGAGGAAGGTCACATCGCCGTCAGTGGGATCGATGTTCCCGAGGCTGACCAGGACGGCGGCGAGCGACACAGCTGCCCGCGACGCTCGGTTGGCCGCGCTGTCGCGTTCTTTATGTACGCCGACGGCGCCTAGCGCCAGGCCAACCACCAGGGCGGCAACGATCGCGATCCGACGACGTCCGGTCGGGCCGAAGGTGACGAATCTCCGCCTCCACCCAGTCTCCTGCGGTGTGCGCTGCGCACCCTTCAGCTCCTCGGGCGCCGTCATGTCGAGCTCGTCGTAATCAGTGTGGTCGGTCATCTCGCCCGCTGTTACGCTCCGCACGTCCGACACGTTTCGCACAGCCGGTGACCTCTGGCTGCCTCCCGCGCCCACTGGCCGTGCGGCTCGTGTTATCGAGGCTAACGTCGCCGCGATCGTTGCCGTTGCCTGGGTTTGATCTCGCCACGTGCTCCCGCCTGGAACGGTGTCCGAACTATCTTCGGCCCGAAGGAGATCGTCGGAACGTCCGTTTGGAGCTGCTCATGTTGCCTTGGTCTGCGCCGCTGGCCGGTCGCGTCGAAGAACAAGTCTTCGCCTCGGACGTGCTTCGGGACAACTCTGTGACGCGGCGGGTTCTATTCAACGTCGCAACGCTGGCTGGTCCGGAGAGGCTAGCAGCGCGGTGAACAGCTCGATCGGCGCGCAGTCCTGAAGCACCCGCCGCGGTCGGCTGTTGAGCTCGTTCTCGACCGCGATTAGGTGCTCCAGTGAGTGCGCGTTGAGGTCGGTGGCCTTCGGGAAGTACTGGCGCAGTAGGCCGTTGGTGTTCTCGTTCGACGGGCGCTGCCACGGCGACCGGGAGTCGCAGAAGTAGATCGTGGTTCGCAACGACTTTGCGATCTCGGTGTGCCGTGCCATCTCGGTGCCTTGGTCCCAGGTGATCGACCGCAGCAGACCGGGTGGCAGGTCATTCATCCTGGCTCGCAGCGCGGCGTGCAGGGAATCGCCGTCACGTGACGGAAGGTGCAGCAGCCGCACCAGCCGGGTCTGCCGCTCGACGAGCGTGCCGATCGCCGAGCCCTGGTGCTTCCCGATGATCAGGTCACCCTCCGTAAGACTGAGCGGGGTCCGGGAGGGCCGGGTGTGGCTGAGGTCGCCTTGCGTTCTGGACGCTTACTGGGAATGTCCGCCCGGCTCTTCTTGGGGGCACTCTGACTGCTGATTGAGATTTGCGCTCGGTCGCTGGTTACGGATGTGTCAGCTGGGTGCTCCGCGGGGCCTGGGTTCGCCTGAACGCCAGATCTGGAGAACGGAGCATGGACGTGCCAGCAGCACTGGAAAAGGCCTGGGCGGGGATCGACGTCGGCAAGAGGCATCACTGGGTCTGCGTGGTCGACGCCGAGGGCAGGCAGTTGCTGTCGGCGAAGGTCGCCAACGACGAGGCCGAGATCGCGGCCGTGATCGGCTCGGTGACCGGGATCGGCGGAGTGATCACCTGGGCCGTCGACATCATCGGGGCGCCGTCTGCGCTGCTGCTGGCCTTGCTCAGTCAGGCCGACCAGCGTGTCCGCTACGCATCTGGGCGGCTCGTCGCGGCTATGAGCGGCGCGTATTCCGGTGACGGCAAGACGGACCCCAAGGACGCATACGTGATCGCGGAGACCGCGAGGATGCGGCGCGACCTGCCTGTCATCGACCACAAGAGCGACCTGGTCTGCAACCTGGGCCTGCTGACCGCCCGCCGCGCGGACCTGATCGCCGACCGGGTGCGGACAATCAACCGGCTGCGAGACATTCTGACCAGCGTCTTCCCGGCTCTGGAGCGGGAGTTCGACTTCTCCTCCTGCAAGGGCGCCCTGGTGCTGCTGACCGGCTATGCCTGTCCGGCCCGGCTGCGCCGGATCGGGGAAGCCCGACTGGCGAGCTGGCTGCGGCAACGGCGCGTGCGCGGCTATGCCGGGGTTGCCGCCAGGGCCGTCGCCGCGGCGCAGTCCCAGCGGATAACCCTGCCCGGCCAAGATCTCGCCGCAGACATCGTCAGCGAGCTCGCCCACAACCTGCTGGCTCTCGATCAGCGCGTCACAGAGCTCGACGCGCAGATCGCCGCGATGTTCGCCCAGCATCCCCAGGCAGAAATCATCCAGTCCATGCCCGGATTCGGGCCCATCCTCGGCGCGACCTTGCTGGTGACCGCGGGAGACCTGGCGGCATTCCCCAGCGCCGGTCACCTCGCCGCCGCCGGCGGCCTGGTCCCGGTCCCCAACGACTCCGGCCGCCGTACCGGGAACCTGCACAAGCCCCGCCGTTACAGCCGCCCGCTGCGGCACGTGCTTTACCTGTCCGCGCAGACCAGCATGACGCGCGACGGGCCCAGCCGCGACTACTACCTCAAGAAACGAGGCACTGGCCGCACTCACCAGCAGGCAGTGATAGCGCTCGCGCGCCGCCGCCTGGACATCTTGTGGGCGCTCCTGCGCGATAACCGGACCTACGCCGCGGACCCGCACTGGCCCCCGCCGCTTGACAAGACCATTGAGATTCCCAGTGGCCGGCCTCCGTTCGGTCGGCTGGCTGGCTGGAACGGCCGCTGATGGACGGTGAGCATCGGTTGGGCGAACCGTGGCCGACGCCGTTCCACCTTCTGATGGGCGCGCCGGTGATCCCGACCTGTCCGCAGCGGCGATCGCTGCTGCGGAGCAAGTCTTGAGGGCCGCAGCAGCGACGATCCCGGCTGGTACACGGCCTGATAGATGCTCTCGTGGCACAGCCACATCGACGGCCGGTCCGAGAACCGACGCTTCAGGTGCCGGCTGATCTGCTGTGGGCTCCACCGCTGCGTAAGCAGCTCAGCGACGAGCTCGCGCAGCTCGTGACTGGTGTCGAGGCGACGCTTGTGATCGCGCCCTCGGCGTTCCGTCGCCTGGCGGTGTGCTTCGAACGGCCGGTACCCACCGCGGCTGCTGGCGTTGCGGCGCAGTTCGCACGAGATGGTCGACGGAGCACGACCCAACCGTGCCGCGATGTGACGGATGCTCAGCCCCGCGTGGCGCAGATCGGCGACCTCGATTCGCTCCTCCTGCGACAAATACCGGCGGCTGATCTGCCGAACGGCGAGCCGCTCGAGTGGTGGCACGAAACCGACGACGACTCCCTTGCGGTACGTCTTGTAGCCGCGAGCCCAGTTGCTCCCCGTCGTGCGCGAGACGCCGACCCCGCGAGCGGCCGCCCGGACGCTCCACCCGCGGGCACGCAACTCCATGAACCGCTGCCGCTTGGCCGACTGCGGACGCCGCCCCGGCCCCTTCTTCACACGACGAGTCGATGTCAACACGACCTCCAAGGATCGCGGAAGTGTTGCGACCGTCGCTAGAAACCGCCCGCTCGAAAACACGATCCGGTGGCTGACCTAGGGTTATGCAGCGTGGTGGTGCCGGTTGATGAGCCCGCCGAGGATGGGTGATCGTCGGATGTGGCGGGTTGGCTTGGTCGGTGACCGGCTGTGGGGCGGCGTGGACGGCTTGTGGCGGGGGTTGACCGATTGCCCAGTGCGGTCGATGGGCGTTGTCGTGCGTCGCGTACCGGTCGAGCAGGCGCCGCAGGTGCCGGTCGTTGAGGATGAGGACTCGGTCGAGAGGCTCCCGGTGGAGCGTACCGACCAGCCGCTCGCAGATCGCGTTCGCTCGGGGCGCCGGCGGTGGCGTCTTGATGATCTCGATTCCGCAGGCGCCGTGTTAGCAGCATGAGTTAGTCGATGATGCTGCCGGCACTGAGGTTGACCACGGTACCGGTCATGGCACCGGCCCGGTCGGAGGCGATGAATGCGGC
>DASYTV010000394.1:0-5806 GCA_036001885.1 Actinomycetes bacterium | reverse complement strand
TCACCTCCCGCCAGAAGCGCGGGTCGCAGTTGACGGTCGCTGGTGCGCACTGGGAGGCGGCACACTTCGCGGCGGATCACACGACGCGTGTCGTCGTTCGAAAGGTGGTACCGGCCACGGGGGTCGTGCTCGATGAGCACCTCGTGGCGGTCGTGGCGGACGACGACCCGAGCTACGATGCGAAATTCCTGGAGGCGATGGCCGAGGCGCGCCAGCGGGTGGCGCTGTTCGAGTCCGAGGAGCCGTAGGTGGTAGGCCCCTCAGAGGATCATGGGCCACGTGTCCAGCGATTTCGCGTCCCCACAGATCGCAATCGCCGTCCCACCAGCGCCGGAGGCACGTTCGCGGCGGTGCCGATGGTCATCGCGGGCACCCCGCATAGTGAGCATTCGGGCTAGCTCACAAATATGTCCTCTGGCAGGAATGCCGAGACGAGCATGTTCGGCACGTCCACTAGCTGGCTGATCTTGAGGTCGACCGCGACACTGCAAATGGCATAAGCCTGCTGGCGGGTCCAGCCGCGCTCGCCAAGGTGATCGATCATGTTGAGGAGCGCATTACGGGCAGCGAGAGTTGCGTCCTCTGAGTGGTTCTCGCCGTCTCTGGTCACTGAAATTCCTGTCGTGGCGAAGAACGTCCTCGGGACGGCGTACTCGGGCGGCAGGTAGTAGTCCTCGCGGGTAAACCGGAGGTCGCGGATGCCCTTCGCCGCCTCCCCCTTCCGCAGCCCGAAGCGCACGCGGAGAGTTGCGTCCATCTCGATTGCCGTGCCGCACGTCTCAGAATCGCCCTGGGCGAAATGGGCATCGCCGGCGGAGAACAGGCCCCCAGGGGTGTCGACCGGTATGAGCAATCGCGTCCCCCGGCCGAGCTGCTTAATGTCGACGTTGCCCGCCTGCTCGCGAGGAGGGATGGTTCGCAGTCCTTCAGCGGCAATCCTCGGATCGTCGGGTACCGCTGATGCGGCAGACGGCGGCAAGACAAATCCGCCGCGATCGAGGAGGGCCTGTTCGCGAGCCGTCGTCGTGGCGAGCAGGGCATGCCCGGGGGTGAGGCCAATCGTCCCCATGAACGGCGAGCCGGGGATCCGTACGCCAGGCAGGTCGGCCGAGGTCGCCCAGCCGTCCGCGATGTCCCAGTTGACCTTGAACGGCTCGGGGAATAGGTCGCGGAGGAAGCCGAAGCCTGGTACCTGCACCGTATAGCCATAGCCGGCCGGTTCGACCTCGAGAATCTCCACTTCGAGGAGGTCGCCCGGCTCGGCGCCCGCGACGTGGACCGGCCCGGTGAGCGGGTGCACGACGTCCAGGTTGGGCGCGGCGACGGTTTCCAGCGTGACGTCAGGACCCATTTGCCCGTCGAACGCATCGCGGGTTTCGAGGATGACCTCGTCGCCGGGCTGGCAGTGCACGACCGGTGGGATGTCGGGGTGCCAGCGATTGTGGCCGGTATTCGGTTCATCGCCTAGGGGCTTGCTCCTGTCGATCCGAATCTCGTAGACGTCCATGCGACCTCCTTAACGCCGAAGCTGATCGTGGCAGCGAACCACAGTCGATGCCAGGGCCGGCACCAAGCGGTCCTCGCACTCCGGTCCGGAGGCCGGCCGATATGCTCCGATCCGTGTTCGGAGCCGCGGAGCCCGAGCTGAGTCCTCTTGATCCGGAAGTCGCCGCGCAGACCGCGGCGGTTCGTGCCGCGATCGACCCGTCTCGGCTGCGTCGATCCCTGGAGACGCTTCCGGCGCCCAGGACCCGGCTTCTCAACCCCGAGGCGATGGCCGCCGCGGACACGGTGATTCTTGACGCTTTCCGCTCAGCGGGATGGCCGGCGGAGCTGCGTGCATTCGAGGAGCCTGGTTCGGACGGCGCCGGCGGGGCTCCGGATCTCGCGCCAGCTCTTCGCCTGTCCGGGGTGAACGTCGTCGCGATCAAGAACGGCGAATCACGCGACGCCGTGGTTGTCGTCGCCCACCACGACACTGTGCCGGACACCGGCGGCGCTGACGACAACGGCAGCGGTGTAGTCGCTCTGTTGGAGCTGGCCCGGTTGCTCGGGTCGCTGCGGCTGCGACGGTCGGTCGTGCTGGCTGCAGTCGATCACGAGGAGCTTGGATTCTGGGGCGCGCGGCGGCTGGTGCGTGAGCTTTCGGCCGAGCGTCGTGTGGTCGGCGCCTTCGTCTTCGAGATGCTGGCGTACACAGACTCGACGCCGGGCAGCCAGAAGCTGCCCAAAGGTATCGGCGCCGTGTACCGAGACCAGGTGCGCAAGGTCCGCGCACGCGACTTTCGCGGCGACTTCACCGCGGTCATCTACCGGCAGTCATCCCGGCCGCTCGCAACATGCTTCGCCGAAGGCCTCAACCTGCTCGCCGGACCCGCCGCTACGATCCTGTTGCGCGCGCCGAGCGATCTACCCGTGATCGGTACGCTGCTCGCGAGGACTCTTCCATTCGTACGCGATTTCGCGCGCAGTGATCATGTCGCGTTCTGGGAGGCCGGCTTGCCGGCCGTGCAGATCACCGACACGGCGAACTTCCGCAATCCGCATTACCACCGTCCCAGCGACACGCCGGAGACGCTGGACTACGACAGACTGGCCGATGTCATAGCCGCGGCGGCGGTGGCCGTGGAGCGCGTCGCCTCTCGCTGACGGATGGACGTCCCGCGGCCGCTCGCTGTCGGACAGTTCCTTTACGCTGCCGGTAACGTCACCGTCACGAGACTTCGTTAACGGGACACAGGGTGAATTGAAGGGAGCGCCTCCTCAGTGCGGTACGAGATTGTCGCCGAGGCGTACCGCGACCTGGAGCAGGCGAGCGGCCGCCTCGAACTGATCAGCCGGCTCGCTGCCCTCCTCGCCGAGACTCCGGCCGAGCTGCTGCCCACGGTGACCTACCTGTGTCAGGGGCAGATCGCGCCCGAGTTCGCCGGCGTCGAGATCGGCCTGGCCGAGAAGCTCGCCGCCCGTGCGCTGGCCGAAGCGGCCGGTGTCAGCAGCGAGCACGTACTAGCGGTCCTGCGAGACACCGGCGACTTGGGCCACACCGCCGAGCAGCTTCTCGCGGGGAACGCTGCAGAGGCTCGCGGAGATGAGGGGGCCGTACCGGCCCGGCCAGCGACCCTAGAGGTCGCGGGCGTGGTCAACACGCTGCACGAGATCGCTGCAGCGACCGGGCCGGGCTCGCAGACCCGCAAGCTCACCCTGCTGGCCGGGCTGCTCAGGCAGGCCACCCCGCTGGAAGCCCGCTACCTGCTCCGCCTGGTGACCGGCATGCTGCGGCTTGGCATCGGCACCCCGACGATCCTGGACGCTCTCGCGCAGGTCTACGCCGGCGGGCGGGCAGCACGGCCCGTGCTCGAACGTGCCTACAACATCTGCAGTGACCTCGGTCTTGTCGCCGGCATCCTCGTCACCGATGGTCTCCCGGCAGTCGAGCAGCTCCACGTCCGACCCGGTAACCCCGTCCGCGTGATGCTGGCCCAGCGCCTGTCCAATGCCGCTGAGATCCTCACCAAGCTCGGCGGCACATGCGCGGCCGAATACAAGTACGACGGCATGCGCGTCCAAGCCCATCGTTCAGCCGATGGGCAGCTTGAGCTGTTCACCAGGCGCCTGGAGCGGGTCTCCAGCCAGTTCCCCGATGTCGTGGAGATGCTTCAGAGCCGGCTGCGACCACGGGAGGCGATCCTGGAAGGCGAGGTGGTGGCCGCCGACCCGGTCTCGGGCGAGTTGCGCCCATTCCAAGAGGTGATGTTCCGGCGCCGGAAGCACGGGATCACCGAGGCGGTGCGGGACATACCGGTGAGCCTGTTCTGCTTCGACCTGCTCTATGCCGACGGTGAAGACCTGACCCGGCTCCCCTACCCGCAGCGACGGGACCGGTTGGCGCAAGCGATCAGTCTGTCGGCCCAGCTTCAGCTCACCACCGCAACCCAGGTGGCCGACGCGGCGGCGCTTGATGCGGCCTTCGAGCAGGCCATCACCGACGGTTGCGAAGGGCTGGTGTGCAAGTCACTGGCGGCATCAGCCGGCTACCAAGCCGGTGCCCGTGGCTGGTTGTGGATCAAACTCAAGCGGGATTACCGGACCGAGCTCAGTGACACTCTCGACCTGGCCGTTGTCGGTGCCCTGTGGGGGCGAGGCCGCCGCCGTGGCGTCTACGGCGCGCTGTTGCTCGCCGCGTACGACCCAGACACCGACACGTTTCCGACAGTGTGCAAGTGCGGCACGGGGTTCAGCGACGCCGACCTCGCGGCGCTGCCCGCGCGGCTGGCGCCGTTCGAACGCCCGCAACGGCCCGCGCGGGTCGACGCGCGCCGGGAGGCTGATGTCTGGTTCGAACCAGGCCTGGTGCTCGAGGTGCTCGGCGCCGAGCTGACCCTCTCACCGACGCACACCGCCGGATGGGGGCAGGTCAAGGCCGACACCGGCCTCGCCCTGCGGTTCCCGCGCTTCACCGGCCGCTACCGCGACGACAAGGCAGCTGAGGATGCCACCACCGTCGAGGAGATCCTCCAGCTCTACCGCTCAGCCAGGCCCACACCGGCCGGCACCTGACCCGCACCCTGGCGTTTCAGCTGGGGCGCAACGCCATCCAGAGCGCCTTTGCGGGTCGAGCCGAGGGGTTGGACCAGCGATGTGGGCGGTCGGTTCGAAAGTGCAGGGAGTCTCCGGGTGAGAGGAGATAGGTGTCCCCGTCTATGTCGAACACCAGAGTGCCGCTCAAGACGTGCACCAGCTCTTCGCCAGAGTGCTCCATCGGCTTTGGGCCGCTGTCCGCGTGGGGTTCCACGGTGGCGGCGGCGCCCGCGATGAAGAACCGGCCGTATGGACCGCTGATGCCCTCAAGAGCGAGGCCCTGCTTTGACGTGTAGACCGCCTTCCGGTCGGCCTTACGCACCAACGCCACGACGCTGTCGACCTCGGTCTCCTCGCCGACGAAGTACGAAACGGGGCGGTTGAGCGATGCCGCCAGTTTGATCAGGGTGGTGATGGTCGGGACCATCCCATTGCGCTCGACCTTGTGAATCGCGGCGGCCGACACGCCCGAGCGCTCGGCAAGCTGCTGCAGGGACAGACCCTTTTGCAGGCGGAGACGGCGGACTTTCGGTCCGATAGATTCGACGATCTCGTCGAGCATCGCACCCCACCCAGACATTCCTCGAGGGTCCAACCTGCCGCTAGTATAGGCGATGATCCGTTTCCTATCGGAAACGGATCATCGGAGAGCACCACCGGATAGGGGGCTTCCCCGTGCCACCTCGTGTGATCGTCGTAGGGGGCGGCGCCGGAGGGATCGGTGCCGCCGGAGGCGCGAAGCAGGCCGCGCCTGAAGCTTCGGTTACGGTCTTCACCGAGTTCGAGGATGTTGCCTACAGCCCATGCGGGATCCCCTACGTCCACGGCAGGGAGATCGACGACTTCGCCTCGCTGTTCCTCGCGGACAAGGAGGCGTACGTTCAGGCCGGGATCGACATCCACTATCAGACCCGCGTCGCGGCAATCGACCTTGACCGGCAGACCGTCCGGGTGGCGACGGACGGCGCCGAGCAAGAGGTGCCCTACGACCGTCTAGTCGTGGCCACTGGCTTCGACTACGCGGATCCCGGGGTCCCCGGGAGTGATCTCGGCGGCCTCTACTACGTCAAGAACATCCGGCAGGCGATGGAATGGGACAAGGTCCTCGACTCCGTGTCACGTGCAGTGGTGGTGGAGGCGACTCCGCTCGGCCTGGAGATGACGACCGCACTCGCCCATCGCGGAATCGAAACCCACCTGATCGATCCTCGGCCGTGGCCGCTCGCCG
>DASYTV010000393.1:0-9016 GCA_036001885.1 Actinomycetes bacterium | reverse complement strand
GTGGCAGCGTGCTCGTGCTCATCGGCCTCGCCGCCGGCGAGGCGAAGAACGTCGATCTTGGTACGATCAGCGGACGGTCCTGGCTGGCGCTCGCGTATCTCGTCGTCATGGGCTCGGTGGTCGCCTTTAGCGCGTACGTCTGGCTCCTCCACCATGCGCCCATCTCGCTGGTCGCGACCTACGCATATGTGAACCCGGTGATCGCGGTCCTCCTGGGTGCCCTGATTCTCAACGAGCCGATCACTGCTGCAGTAGTCGCCGGCGGTGCGGTGATCGTGCTGGGCGTCGTACTCGTCGTCTCTAAGGAGCGGCAACGCTGACGGTCGGCTCCGTGGAACTCGGCTGCGGGTTCGCCGCTGCGTGACCCGCCTGAACCGCGGGCTGCGACCCGGCCGACGGGTAGGCGGTCATAGGCTCCACGCATGATGAACCAGCGCGGCGTAGACAGCGAGGTGGGCCGGCTGCGGACGGTGATGCTGCACCGGCCCGGACCCGAACTGAGGCGGCTCACTCCCAGGAACAACGACAAGCTGCTCTTCGACGGGATCCCGTGGGTCGGCCGAGCCCAGGAGGAGCATGACGCCTTCGCAGCAGAGCTCAGGAGCCACGGCGTCGAGGTCCTCTACCTCGCAGAGCTGCTCGCCGAGACGCTGGGGACGCCGGAGGCGAGGCAGCTCGCCATTGATGCCGTCCTGGCCGCTCCGAGACTGGGCGGAACGCTACGCGCCGGGGTCGCTGCGCACCTCGAGGGGCTCCATCCGGACGACCTCGCACTCGTCCTCATCGCCGGGCTCGCCCACGAGGAACTGCGCCAGGGCAGCGGGCTGGTCTATCGCCTGATGAACCGCCACGACTTCATCGTCGACCCGTTGCCAAACTTGTTGTTCACCCGCGACTCCAGCGTTTGGATCAAGGACCAGGTGGCGGTAACCAGCCTGGCAATGCCCGCGCGGCTGCGAGAGAGCTCGCTGACCCAGGCCATCTACAGGTTCCACCCACGGTTCGCCGGCACCCAGGTCGCTTACGGGCCAGAACTCGAGCCTCTCGAGGGGGGTGACGTCTTGCTCCTTGGCCCGGGAGTGATCGCTATCGGGATGGGTGAGCGGACGACTCCTGCCGGTGTGGAGAGGCTCGCCCGGCGCGCACTCGCCGCCGACCTGGCGCACACGGTTCTCGCGGTCCCGATCGCTCAGGACCGAGCAACCATGCACTTGGACACGGTCTGCACCATGGTCGACCGCGACGCAGTCGTCATGTATCCCAACGTGGCCGATGAGCTCGCCGCCTACACGATTACCGCCAACGGTGGACGTTTGCCGGACGACGTGGCCGCGCTGCGCGTCGAGGGCCCCGAGCCGTTCCTGGTCGCCGCAGCCAAGGCGATGGGCCTAGATACCCTGCGCGTGATAGACACCGGCCTTGATCCGATCACCGCCGAACGCGAGCAGTGGGACGACGGCAATAACACCCTGGCGGTTGCCCCCCGGCTCTGCGTGGCTTACGAGCGAAACATTGAGACCAACGCACGGCTCGAGGAGGCCGGCGTCGAGGTCATCGCTATCGCGGGCAGCGAGTTGGGCAGCGGTCGGGGTGGGCCGCGGTGCATGTCCTGCCCCATCTACCGCGATCCCCTCGGCAACTAGCCACGAGGCCTGGCAAGCACGTCGAATCGAGCCGGGCAAAAGCACGAAACCGCCCTAGACATAAGGGCGCCCGAGCGCTTCTGACGGGGGATACAGAAGCGCTCGGGCTTCGAAAACTTTAGCAGAGGCACCCTGACGCGGCGCAATCCCGCACTTGACTGGTTCGTCAATATCGGAACCGGCGGGGGTGTATCCGATCCGTGACCTTGTCGCCGCACGCTAGCGCATCGTTACTCTCAGTACACGAGCGGTGGAGTACCGCGGGGGCGCTCGTCCGGGCTTCAGCGGATGGTCAGCTGCCGGTTAAGCAAGCCGTCACGGGCCCGCCGCTCGACCGCGGTAAGCGGTGTGGAGACCGCGAGCGCGTCCTCCATCCGCTTGGCGAAGGCCGCCGCCGGCTCCTCCACCGCGTCTGCGGTCACGTCCTGCGCCAGATCCCACACCGGGACGAGAACCCCGTGTGCTCGGAAAGAGCCGACGAACCGGCTGGCCTCGCCCAGGGCGGAGTCGCCGCCGGCATGGAGGCGCGCAAGCGCGTCGATCGTCGCGCTTTCCGGGTACGGCCACACCCAACGGACATGATTGCGATCCCTGACCGCGCACCAATAGGCAGCCTGGACGGACGAGAGCCGCTTGGTGGGGACGACGGCGGCATTCGCGCGGTCCAGTGAGTCAGCTACTTCGTCCGAGGCATCACCATCGAGCCAGAAGTCAAAGCTCTCATGGACTGTCACGCTGAGTGGCGCCGACGCGTCCACAAGGTCCTGCAACCGCACTGTGTCGGTCGCGTCAGGCAGGTCGGCCACTGCAGTGCCGTCCTCCGCATCCATGGCCGCGATCAGCGCCCGGGCGACATCACGGCTGGGGTCGGAGGAAGGCAGCTGTGTCTGCATCGCGACGAGCACCGAGCCGTCAGCGCGGTGGATCGCCGGGTAGGCGCCTGGCAGCACCGTGCAAACGGTCGCCGCCGTACCGGAATACCTTCCAACCAGGCTGATGGGTGCCGTGGCGGCGGGAACGAACTCCCGCAGCGCGATCCAGTCACCTTCCGACGGAAGGCCCTCGAAGGGACGGCCGACGAAGCGGTCTCGCGGCGCCGCCCGGCCGTGGCAATCCTTGTATGGCAGGCGGGACCCGCAAGGACACGGCTCCCGGCTGCTCACAACTGGGATCTCACCAGGCACCCGCGCCGCCGACGCCCTGGCCGCCCGCAGGCGCGCCTGCTTCCCCATCGGACCTCCTCCGAACGCCGTACGGCTCGTGAGCGACCCTACTTCCTCGCCGTCGAATGTCGGGTTCAGGCGCCGCTGAGCGCCCGGCGCCTGCCGTCAAGGAAGCCGCGTTCGGGGTTGCCGTCTGGCGTGATACGACTGGCCCGCAGTGACTCGAGCAGCAGCATGAGCGCCAGCAAGCCCATCACCTCTGGCTCGTCTGGCATGAGCGTGGCCAGGAGCCGTCCCAGGCGGATCGCCTCGGCACACAGGTCCTCGCGGACCAAGCGGTCACCCGAGCTCGCCGCGTAGCCCTCGTTGAAGACGAGATAGACGACGGCACACGGTCGATCTCCGAGGTGGGCAGGACCGGCACGCCTTGCATCAGTCCTCGGCGGCGTCCTGGAACGGCCGCACCTCGACCACTAGGCGTACTGGCGGGTGTCGACTGGCAAGACGGCCCAGACGGTGGTCTCGCTCCCCGCTGCCTTGACTCCCCAGTCGGAGGTGAGGGTGGTGACGATGCCCAGGCCCCGCCCGCCGAGTGAGGACAGCGACGGCTGCGCCGGATAGGGCCAGGTCGCCCCGCCGCCGTCGGTGACCTCGATCTCGACGGCACCGGCTCGCACGTCCCAGGCGACCTTGACCTTTCCTGAGCCGAGCGGGCGAGCATGTCGAAGCGCGTTGCTCATCACTTCGGACAGGACGAGGACGGCGTCATCGACGATCTCCTTCGGCACCCCCCGCTTTTCGAGATCATTGGCGAGGCGCCGCCTGGCCGACCGCACGCTGCCGGTGGTGTGCGCGAAAAGGAGGGTGGCGGACGTCGCTGCCCGTCGTGTGGCCGTCGCCACTACGTGCGCCTCCCTACGTCGCATCGAGCGGCCCCCCGAGTTCCCTCGCCTCTGGGGGAAATGCCCGGTGAAATAGGGAGGGAAACGACGCCCGTCAGCGGATACGGGTCACGGTTTTGTCGCTGTCACTGCAGGTAGGCGGCCAATTACGGGGTCAGGCGAAGATCAGCGGCCTAGCCGTTCCAGTGCACGCCTGGGCCGGTCGGTGATGATCGCATCGACACCCATGCCGGCACACAGGTCGAGATCGAGCACTCGGTTGACCGTCCACACGTGGACAGAGTGGCCGAACCCATGTACCCGCTCGACATAGTGGGGATGCGCCCGCACGATTTCAACCGATGGCCCAGCGACGGTCACGCCGAGCGGCAGGCTGCCGTTGCGGAATCTGACCGGCACTCGGTGCATCAGCAGCACCGTGGTGAGACTCGGCGCGAGCTGCCGGATCCGGCGAAGGCTCCACTGGGAGAAACTCATGACCTTGATGGGGGATGCCGTGCCAAGTCGCGGATGGGCGTATCCGAACCGGTGGAACATGTCGACGAGCCGGCGCTCGACCAGGCCCGCATACCTCGTCGGGTGTTTGGTCTCGACGAGCAGCTCGATCGGCCGGCCTGAGTCGGCGACGAGTCCGAGCAGCGTGTCAAGGGTGAGGACCTCAGACCGGTCCCGATCCGGCTCCTCCGGATCCTCGAAGTCCGCCCAGGTGTCCTTCCATCGACCGAAGTCCAGCGAGCGCAGTTCCGACAGCTCTAGGGTCGACACAAGGCCGTGGCCGGTCGAGGTCCGATCAATGCGGCGATCGTGTACGCACACCAGCTCACCATCGGCGGTCAGGCGCACATCACACTCGAGCCCATCGGCGCCATCGAGGATCGCCTGTTTGTAGGCCGCGAGCGTGTGTTCCGGTACATCCTCCGAGGCACCGCGGTGCGCATAGACCTTCATGCGCGCGGCCACTTTCTGCGTCCGCGCGCCGTGCTCCTCCACGATCATGATCTCGTCCTGCCGATCGGATCGCCCTGGCCGAACGTGTCGCCCTCCCGGACCTGACCCCGTGCCCTCATGGTTCCACGTGAAACTGTGCAAAACGCAAAGCCGCAACCGAACGGCTAGCGAGCACTGCGTAACGCGAAAGTGGCGTGCGGATGATGGACGGCGACCCACTCGCGGAGAGAGTCAGCGCGGGCTCGTCAGCCTGCCTTCCCGCTCGGTCAGCCCGACAACTAGCCAGGTCAGTGCCGCCGCGACCAGGAACGAGAACAGCGATGCGCTCATCCACGACTGAGGCGTGAACCCGATAGCGTCGCGTACGGACGTCCAGAAATCGACCCACGCCGAGACGCTTCCCGGATTGATGAGCTGATAGGTCACGAACCCGCCGAGCCAGGGCAACAGCATGAGCCACCGCGACGGCGCGTCGGGGGCGAGATTCCACCCGCGGCACCGGGCGCCGAAGAAGTAATCCACGATCAGTACCGCGAACATCGGCAGGAACACCGAGCCGATGAGGTAGAGGAAGTTCGCGTAGGTCGTGAAGTCCACCGCCAACGCCAGCGCGGTGATGACCACCCCGATGACAGCGCAGAGAATTCTCCGGTCGACCCGGGGGGTGATGTTCTGGGTCGAGACCGCAGTCGAGTAGACGTTGGCGAAGGACTGATCGACCTCCCGAACGGTCAACACACCGAAGGCGAGCAGCGCCAGACCGGTCACGACTCCGGAGCCGGCCTCAGTGAATGCGGTGAATACCTTCGTGGGGTCGTTCCCCACCGTCGAGAGGGCGAGCAGCCCCAGCCAGAACGTCCAGACCGAGGTCACGGTAAAGCCGGTCAGGACACTCCAGAACGCTCGTGAGGGCGTCCGGGAGAAGCGGGAGTAGTCCGAGGCGAGCGGCACCCAGGAGATCGCTACCGCGAGTGCGATGTCCACGGCGGGAAGGAAGCCGCGCCAGGAGCCTCCGGAGAGGTCCGGCAGACCTTCGCGGAGAAACACGACAGTGAAGTAGGCCATGGCGACGAATACGGCCACCGTGACATAGCGACGGAGCAGCCGAATCAAACCCAGTGGCCAGATGGTCATGATGGTGGTGACGATTCCTGCTCCGACGATGTACACCCACCGCGGGCCGAACCCGTCGGTGAGAGCCTCCGCCGCCTCCGCGATGATGAACAGTTCGAAGGTTCCCCACCCGATCAGCTGCAGCACGTTGAGCGCGGTCGGCAAATAGGAGATCTTCGTACCGAACAGCCCGCGCAACAGTGCCATCGACGGTGCGCCGGTCCGCGCACCCGGCAGCGTGGCCAAGGCCACCATCAGTGCTCCGACAACTGTGCCGACCAGTGCGGCAAGCAGGGCAGCGAAGAGCGGCAATGGGCCGAAGCCGACTGGCTGGAGGATGAGGAGGGCACCGCCGAAGCCCAACAGGCTGACGCCGAGATTTGCCCAGAATGCGAACTGATCTCTGAATCCGAGCGGTTGCGGCGGCACAACATCCGTGTCGAGGGTGAGCGGAGCCTCGTCGGGGGCTGGGTGGGTAGTGCGATCGACAGTGGCCGTCATGGCGGGCTCCTCCCTACGCCGGCATTACCCGGTCAGGTTCAAGCGGTCGGCGGCGCTGTCAGCCAGATGCGACTAACCGCCCTCTCAGCCCGGTCCGCCCGAGCTCCCGCGTTGTTGTCTCGCGTTCATTCTGCACCCCTGCGGGAGGAACCGCCCCTGCCGGTCGGGATCGGCACGTGCTTACATCGCAGCGGCAGCTTGGGTCTAGTGGCGCCGGTGCTAGCGACGTCTAGGACTTTCTAGGTCTGGCGCTAGACAGGCTGAGAATGGCCGAGAGTGAGTGGAGCGACGAACGCCTAGATCGGTTGACTGCGGAGGAAGTGGCCGAAGTGCGGCACCGTGAAAGCGACCGTGCCTCGCTCGGCCGAATAGACCAGGCCCTTCTTGATAAGGCTGTCTCGAGCAGGCGACAGCGACGACGGCTTTCTGGACAAGGTATCTGCGACCTCAGCTGTGGGCACCGGGCCGTCGCCAAGTGACGCCATCGCCCGCATGTACTCACGCTCGGCTGGCGTCGCCCGCTCGTAGCGCGACCCAAAGAACCCGACGGCGAGCTCGGACTCGGCTTGGGGAGCCGCGACCTTCACGTCGTCGGCGGTGATCGGACTCTCCGGCGCCGCATCCCAGGAGACCTTGCCATAGGCCTGGACGAAGTACGGATAGCCGTCGGCGGCCTCGTAGAGCACGTCGAGCGCCGCCGGAGCGAAGGCAACGTCTTCGCGATCCGCCGGCGCGGTCAGCGCGCGGTCGGCGGCCGCGCGGTCGAGCCGATCGATGCGCAGATAGTGGAACAGCCGCTCCGAGTAGCTTTTGCACGAGGAGAGCAGGGACGGTAGGTGCGGCAGCCCGGCCCCGACGACGATCAGCGGCGCAGCCTGCTGGGAGAGCTCATGGCACGCCGCGCATATCGCGGATAGGTCCTCGCCCCGCACGTCCTGCATTTCGTCGACGAACAGCGCGACACCGACTCCGAGATCGGCCGCCACCGCCGCGGCGTCGAGAAACAGCTCGGTCACGTCGATCTCGATGTCGCCGGAGTCTGCGCGCCCCCGCGCTGCAGGCCCGTCGATGCCCGGCTGCCAGCGATGTCCCGGCTTACCCACCGACGCGGCCGGATCTCGCAGGAGGAACGCCTTGAGGACGGAGAAGAAGGCAGCGATGCGGGCCGGATCGCGATGCCGTTGCGCCACTTCGCGGATCGCCATGTGCAGCGCAGCGCCCACCGGCCTGCGGATCGACTGCTCGGGCTTCGCCTCGATCTTTCCGGTCCCCCACAGCCGGGCGATTGCCTGCGACCTCATCGCATTGAGCAGCACCGTCTTTCCGACTCCGCGCAGGCCGGTCAGCACCAGCGAGCGCTCGGGCCGTCCCCTCGCCACGCGTTCGACCACGACATCGAACTGCGCCAGCTCGCGGTCGCGGCCGGCCAGCTCGGGCGGCCGTTGCCCGGCCCCGGGAGCATAGGGATTCCTGATCGGGTCCACGATCTTCGAGAGTATGGCGTCATATTGCGGAGACCATAGATTCCCCTAGAAACGCCTATCGGCGTGTCGCGGGTCGGGGTCGACCGGCGCGACACACCAACCCCACGTCGGCCCGGCTAGACGAGTAAGCCCAAATAGAGGCCGGAAGGTCCACTGCCTTCCCCCACATGACAACGGCCGTGCGCCCGCGCCATGCCCCCGCCCGAGATACACCGATACGTGCGCAAGCGGCGGGCGTTCTCGGCGCGCTTGTGCGCGTCCTGGAACGCTATCTCGGGGGACAGCAGGCTCCGGGCAACATGAGCGAGGTCGGCTCAGGCGGCTGCAAGCAAGGGAACGCTCGTGGGGGTCGGGCCTTCGGTGCCGTGCCATCAGCTGCCCGGCCCACTCGGCTGGATGTTCTTGTTCATGTGGAACACGTTCTCGGGGTCGTATCTCGCCTTCATCTTGGCGAGCCGCACGTAGGTGTCCTGGCCGTAGGCCTCGCGAACTCGGCTGGTGTCATCGTCGGAGTCGAGGAAGTTGACGTAGACGCCGGCGCGGTGTGGTTGGAGAGCTTGAAGGAATCCTCTGGCCCAGCCGGTCTCGGACGTGCCGACGTTGTCGTCCTGGTCCGCGAGCCATGCGGCATCGATGATGATGTTGTGGGCGACGTCGCGCCCGGGATACGCCGTGGCATCGCGGGGGGCTCGGGCGACCGCGCCACCCATGTGGAACATCGCCGCGTACGACCTTGGCGACCTGGCGCGATAGGCGTGCTCGGCGACGACACCAATGACCTCGTCGGTCAGACCCGTGAGGTTCGTGGCCTTCCAGTAGTAGTGCCATCCGTGAGGGACGGTGTCATCGATGCCGCTTTGGTGATCGACGTAGAGGGTAGGTCCGACCAGATCCACGAGCGGGGTGCCGAACCGGCGGAGCGTACGAACGATACGTTCACCGTCCTGCACGGGTCCGGCATAGCAGCAGCCCACTGCGATCGCCGGTCGGAAGTGCAACTCGTGTCTGATGGCGGGCAGCGGCGGAATCGTGCCGAGCCGGATGACGGTCCCCAACTCGTCGGCCGCATCGGCGACGAACTCTCTGTAGAAGCGCAGGACATCGGTGGTGTCCTGCGCCGACCAGAAGACCGGACCGGCGATGACGGTGGGACCGACCGGGTGCAACGCGAACCGGAACGAGCTGACGACGCCGAAGTTCCCGCCGCCGCCTCGCAGCGCCCAGAACAGGTCGGGGTGATCGTTGGCCGATGCTCGGACGAT
>DASYTV010000392.1:0-6436 GCA_036001885.1 Actinomycetes bacterium | reverse complement strand
GATACCGCAAACTGCCGAGCTACCTCGTGATATCGGCTGGCCGAGGCTTGCCGGCTGCGGTTTGCTGTGCACATGGAGACTCGGTGGTCGAGGCGCGAGCAGGAGCTGCTCGACATCGAGCTGCTGGACCCGGAGAGCGAGGTCTCGAGAGACCGCTGGTGGCGGTTTCGCGTCGAAGTGGACGCCTACGACCTTCCGTACGACCCGCCGTTGTCGCGCGAGCAGACGACGTGGTGGCTGTACATGGATCCGGGGACGCGGTGCGAAACATGGGTCATTCGCGATGACGACGGGATGGCAGCGGCGTTGCGCCTGCAGCTCTTCGACGACAGCAACCGACATCTGGCGTGGGCGGCGATCAATGTCCGCCCGGACGTCCGCCGAGGTGGCCTCGGCCGAGCACTGTTCGGGCACGCCGTCGAGCGCGCTCGTGCCGAAGGCAGGCGCACGCTTAACGTGGGCGGACCGCGCTCTGATGCAGCGGCTGAGTTCGCGGATGCGGTGGGCGCGGAGCGCACGCAAACCCTGCTGCGCAGCGTGCAGCGGCTCGACCAGATCGATCGAGACAAGCTCGGCCGGCTGGCGAAGAGGATTGCGAAGGCTGCGCCGCAGTATTCGCTCGTCCGCTGGGCCGACCGATGCCCCGACGAGCACCTCGGCGACTACATCCACGCCAAGAACGGCATGC
This sequence comes from Actinomycetes bacterium, assembly GCA_036001885.1. Classification (GTDB taxonomy): domain Bacteria; phylum Actinomycetota; class Actinomycetes; order JAKEEW01; family JAKEEW01; genus DASYTV01. The sequence continues at coordinate 5,748 of DASYTV010000392.1, read as the reverse complement.
TCGACGCACCCGTCGCCGACGGCATCGACTACGAGCCGCATGAAGCCAAGCCCGATCTGCTGCGAGAGGCCGAGGACCGCAATGCAAGCCTCGAGATCAAGGAATACGTCATCTGCGCACGCGATGACAGGAGCGGGGAGTTCGCCGGCCTGACCCAGCTCTGGAACGTCGGTGGGATCCGGGCGGACCAGGGGGACACTGCCGTGCTCCAGGCGCACCGCGGCCACAAGCTCGGCGTACGGCTCAAGACCGAGATGGTCGCATGGCTCGCCGCGGTCGACCCACACATCCAAGAGGTCCAGACCTTCAACGATCCGGACAACGAACCGATGTTGCGCGTCAACCGAGAGCTCGGCTATCGCCCGTCGGAGCTCTGGGACGACTGGACGATCGCGGTACGGCCGCCTTCTTGACAGCTCGCAAGAGGATCAGGCGTCGTGCGTGAACCGTGAGTTTGAGCAGGACACGGATCAACCATCGTGCGCCCAACGTGACGGCTTGGGCCTCAGCGCCACGCTACGCGCACATCACCTGATCGCAATTAGTCGCGAATTCATGCTCCATGCACGGTGGTTGATCGAAAAACGGGTCTCGGTCGATGACCAGCAGTCAGCAGCGAAGATCACGCGCGCCAGCCCGTTGGTGATCTATACGCTCACTACCGGCGTGATCGCTGACATGATCTCGGCGAAGTGAGCCACCGGGACCGGCGGACAGCAGCACCGCGTCGGTGGAGTCCCGACACGGCGCGGGGCGCGCTGCGGCTGGAGCGGTCAGAAGCCGAGCTTGCGGAGCTGCTTGGGGTCGCGCTGCCAGTCCTTGGCAACGGTGACGTGCAGATCGAGATAGACCGGTGTGCCGAGGAGCGCCTCGATGTGGCGACGTCCCTCGCTGCCGACGGCACGCAATCTCGAGCCTCCGGCACCAATGACGATCGCCTTCTGACTCGGCCTCTCCACGTACAAAGTGGCGTGGATGTCGAGCAACGGCCGGTCAGCAGCGCGCCCCTCCCGCAGCCCCATCTCCTCGACGACGACGGCGATGGAGTGCGGGAGCTCGTCCTGTACGCCCTCCAGCGACGCCTCCCTGATCAGCTCGGCCACCATGACCTGCTCGGGCTCGTCAGTCAGTTCGCCCTCCGGATAGAGCGCGGGCCCCTCGGGGAGGCGGGCGATCAGCAGATCCTCGACGATGTCGAGCTGTTCGCCCTGCTTCGCGGACACCGGCACGATGTCGGTGAAGTCCGGACCGCCCGCGCGCCCCAGCTCGTCCACCGCGGCTAACTGTTCCGCCAGCTCCGGCCGGGTGACCTTGTCGGATTTCGTGACGAGGGCGAGGACGGGGGTGCGTGGCACCTTGGCCAGCTCGGCGGCGATGAACCGGTCACCAGGGCCGATCTTCTCGTCCGCCGGAATGCACAGTCCGATCACGTCGACCTCGGCATAGGTGGACCTGACGACGTCGTTGAGCCGCTCACCGAGCAACGTGCGGGGGCGGTGGAATCCGGGGGTATCGATCAGGATCAGCTGCGCGTCGGGGCGGGTGAGGATTCCGCGGATCGCGTGCCGCGTCGTCTGCGGACGGCGGGACGTGATCGCCACCTTGGTGCCGACGAGCGCGTTGGTCAGCGTCGACTTGCCGGTGTTCGGACGGCCCACCAGGCAGGCAAAGCCGGCGCGATGCGGCGTCTCGTCGCTCGACGAGTCCCGCGGGCCGGCCGACATGGGTCAAGTGTGGCGTACCGGAGGTCCGCTCACATCGCCAGCTCATCGGCGGGATCCGCGCCGTGCGGGCGGCGACCGTACAACGTGACACCGGTCACCCGGCGTCAATCCGGGCCCAGACGCCGCCGTCCGCGGAAGCGAGATAGACCGGGGTCGTCGGACCGCCGAGATCCCTGACCGCGGCCAGATCCTCCGCCTGGGGTGGCTTGTCCGACCCGCTGACGACAGCGACCGCTTCCAGGCCATCCGCGCCGCCACCGACCGCCATCACGATGGCGGCACGCACGGCGCTCAGTTGAAGAGACGGCAGCGCAACGGTCGTCGCAACGTAGGTGCGCCCGGTCGTGTCCCGCACCGCAGCGCCTTCGGCGGCGGACAGCCGAACCCGGGCAGACCGCGCCAGCACGATGATCTTCTCGTTCTCCGGGCCGACCTCATCCACGGGGGACCACCATAACCGTCAGGCGGGCCGGGCTTCTTGGTCGACGCGGGACACGAGAACGGTGCCGATCTGGTTGCGTCGCCCGGCGGGGCTCTCAGCGATGAGCGTCAAGCCCTCGACGACGGCGGTGGCACCGGGGATCGGTACCCGTCCAAGGTTTTTGGCAAGCAACCCTCCCACGGTGTCGACATCCTCGTCGTCGAGCTCGACGTCGAACAGCTCGGCGAGCTCCTCCACCGGGAGCCGTGCCGTTACCCGTACCGAACCGTTGGCGAGCCACTCAACGCCCGGCCTTTCGATGTCGTACTCGTCGGCTATCTCGCCGACGATCTCCTCCAGAATGTCCTCGATCGTGACAATGCCAGCGGTACCGCCGTACTCATCGACGACGACCACCATGTGGATCTGGTTGACCTGCATCTCTCGCAGGAGGTCGTCGGCGGGCTTGGAGTCGGGTACGAATGTCGCCGGCCGCATCACCGACTCGACCCGCTCGGTGGATTCGCCGTCGTGGTACTCGTGGGTGCGGCGCGCCAGGTCCTTGAGGTAGATGATTCCCACGACGTCGTCCTCACCTTCGCCGACCACCGGGATCCGCGAGAAGCCGCTGCGCAGGGCAAGCGACAGTGCCTGGCGGAGTGTCTTGTGTCGCTCGATGAAGACCATGTCGGTCCGCGGAACCATGACCTCGCGGGCGATCGTGTCACTGAGCTCGAAGACCGAGTGCACCATACGGCTCTCCTCGGCCTCGATGAGCCGACTCTCCTCGGCCAGATCCACCAGCTCCCGCAGCTCGGCCTCCGACGCGAACGGTCCCTCGCGAAAGCCACGCCCGGGCGTCAACGCGTTGCCGAGCAGAATGAGCAGCTGGGGCAGGGGCCCGAGCACCCGGGCCAGCGGATGGAAGATGACCGCGCCGACGAGGGCCACTGCGTCGGCGTGCTGGCGACCGAGGGTACGGGGCGCGACGCCGACCACGACGTAGGACACGAAGACCATCACCACAACGGCGAAGAGGATGGCCTGCCAGGTCTCGGGGAACCGATGCAGGCAGACCACGGTGACGAGGACGACGGCGGTCAGCTCGCAGGCAACCCGAAGGAGCAGGACGAGGTTGACGTACCGGGCCGGGTCGGCGGTCACGTCAAGCAGCCGTTGCGCAGCCCGGCCGTCCTCCCTGGCCAGTTCCTCCGCACGCACCCTCGAGACGCGGGTGAATGCCACCTCGATGCCCGCGAGAACACCGGCCACCGCGACCAGGAGTACGGCGAGACCGATCGTCCAGCCATCGGCGGCGGTCACAGCGCCACCTGTCTATCGCAGTCCACCATCGGTCGATCCGGCATCCGGACCCGACGTCGCGCCGGGGCGGGCCGACCGCTCCTCCCACCAGGATCCGAGCAGTTTCGCCTGCAGGCCGAACATCTCTTGTTCCTCGTCCGGCTGCGCATGATCGTAGCCGAGCAGATGCAGGATGCCGTGAGTCAGCAGCAGGTTCACCTCGTCCGCGAAGCCATGGCCGGCGCGGCGCCCTTGCCGCGCCGCGACCTGCGGGCAGATCACGACGTCGCCGAGGAGCCCGGGCTCGGCCTCTCCGTCATCGTCGCCGCGTGGCGGGCGCAGCTCGTCCATCGGGAAGGACAGCACATCGGTCGGGCCGGGCTCGTCCATCCACTTGACGTGGAGCTCTTCCATCGCGGCCTCGTCCACAAGCAGGATCGACAGATCCGCCTGCGGATGAATCTTCATCGCGTCCAGAACATGCCGCGCCAGGCCGATGAGCGCGGCATCGTCGACGTCGATGCCGGACTCGTTGGCGATCTCAATGCTCATGGCGCCCATCCCGCCGCTCCCGCGAGGTGGCCGACGAGCGCGGCGATCGCGATCCGCGGAGCCGGGACCGGGGGCGGGGCAAACCGCCCACCGATCCAGGAGCGAGATCTGGGAAGTGCCGCCTGTGGGGCTCGGGCATGAGACCAGCGTGCCGCACCGGCTAGCGGCCTTGACGGCCGGCCCTGCGTCCTCCGGCGCGACCGCGCGGTCCGGTGATCCGGTCGGCTCCGCGAGTCTCCGCACCGTTCGCCGCATCCCACCTGCCGTAGGCATCCACGATCCGGCTCACCAGCTTGTGGCGTACGACATCGTGGCTGGTCAGCATGCGGAACTCGACGTCCTCCACGCCTTCGAGAATCTCTCGGACGATCTTCAAGCCGCTGCGGGTGCCCGCAGGGAGGTCGATCTGGGTGATATCACCCGTCACGACGATCTTGGAGCCGAAGCCGAGCCGGGTCAGGAACATCTTCATCTGCTCAGGCGAGGTGTTCTGGGCCTCGTCCAAGATGATGAACGCATCGTTGAGCGTGCGACCGCGCATGTAGGCGAGCGGTGCCACCTCGATCGTGCCCGCAGACATCAGGCGCGGGATCGAGTCCGGGTCGACCATGTCGTGCAGCGCGTCGTAAAGGGGGCGCAAATAGGGATCGATCTTCTCGTACAGAGTTCCCGGCAGAAAGCCCAGCCGCTCGCCTGCCTCCACCGCCGGTCGGGTGAGAATGATCCGGTTGACCTGCTTGGCCTGCAGCGACTGGACCGCCTTGGCCACGGCCAGATAGGTCTTGCCGGTGCCGGCGGGGCCGATGCCGAACACGACAGTGTGCTTATCGATGGCATCGACATAGCGCTTCTGGTTGAGCGTCTTGGGCCGGATGGTGCGACCACGGTTGGACAGGATGTCGAGCGTGAGCACGTCGGCCGGTCGTTCGGTCGTCTCGGCGCGGAGCATGTGGATGGATCGCTCGATGGCGTCGACGGTCAGCGGCTGACCGGTACGCAAGACGAGCACGAGCTCGTCGATCAGCCGCTCGACCAGTGCCACGTTCTGCGGCTCGCCACTCACGGTGATCTCGTTGCCGCGGACGTGGACGTCCGTGTCGGGGAACTGCTGTTCGACTGCTCTGAGGAACTCGTCGGCAGAGCCGAGGAGGCTCACCATCGGCACGCTGGCCGGTACGACGATCTTGTGCTGGATGGATGTCGCGGGTGCCATTTGCCTTCCATGTTATCCGCCGGTTCCGACAAACCGCTGATCAATTGGCTCCAACAAGGGAACAGCCTGTGAGTTTGCCCAGCCGTCGAGCAGGGAGATGCCGCTGCGAGCGGTGCTGGCCGCTGTCTGCGCGGCCTACGACGTCGGGGTGATTGGAAGCGGGAGTCACGATCATCCGCAGATGTCGGGTCAGCCCTCGCCGAAGGCGTCGTAACGGATGTGGGTCTGCGGTACTCCAAGGGTGAGCAGGCGGTTCAGGGTGGCGGTGATCATCGGCGGAGATCCGCTCGCGAAGACATCGTGCGTATGCCAGGGACCGTAGCGGGCGATCACGTCGGGCAGGAGCCCGTGCTCACCGTGGAAGCTCGTGTCCTCGGACACCGCCGTAATAACCATGAGCTGAGGGAGCCGCGAGCTGAGGCGGCGCATGGCTGCCAGGTCGTACAACTCGTGTGGCCGACGTGCGCCGAAGAAGACGTACACCGATCGCGGGCTGTCCCAGCGGGCCAGGTCCTCCACGATCGCCTTGATCGGCG
>DASYTV010000391.1:0-6954 GCA_036001885.1 Actinomycetes bacterium | reverse complement strand
GGGATTCCTCGGGATAACCGGGCGCGGGCGCACGCGTACACACTCGTTCGAGATCGGAGTCGGTCAGACCGTCGACAATGCCGCGCACCAGCGCCATGCGGTCGGCGCGTACCTTCGTCACCTCCGCTAGTGACGGGCGCGCGTCGAGGTCCATGCCGAGTGCCGTCGTGTCCGCGGGCGCGTACGCGGTTTGGGGGATCGCAAGCGCGTGAAAGGGCATGGCCTCGTCGAGGATCGTGCGGCTGGCCCACGAGTCTGTGATGTAGACGAGATGGCGCAGTGTCTCGACGAAGGACCACTCGTCGTCGACCCGTTCGTGGAGGGCCGGTTCAGGCAGCCGCTCGGCGCGGGCGACCGTGTCCGACCAGAGCCGTTCGATCGCGTCCCACATCGCGCGGTGATCGTCGGCCGTCTGCATCCTGCGGAGCTGTCCGCGCTCTGGATGACGCCGGTCGAGCTCGGCCTCCACGTATCCCGCGACGTCGACCCCGTTGATGACGAAGTTGCTGACGTACCCCGACACGTTTACGCCGACGAGCCAGGAGTCGACGATCTTGACCTGGCTCATGTCGCAGTCGACGAACGTCGCGCCGCTGAGGTCGCGCACCATGAAGCCCGCACCGCGGAGCGCCTCGTTGTTGCCGTCGTCGTGATAACCCGCCGACCACCGATGCGGACCGTATTGGGGTGCCATCGCGCCATTGTCGGCGACCGATCGCTCGGGGACAACCGGCGGCTCGCGGTCAGCCAAGCGCGCCCTCACCGCGGTGTGTGCGACCCGAGCGGGCGGGCGCATCGGGGCACGAATCCGCTGGCTTCTGCCGGTCGTGGGGTTCAGCAGCGGGGTACCGGCTTGCTGTATCCGGTATTGCTGGGAGTGGCGACGTAATGATCGCTGACCCAGCGCTCGTTGGCGAGCTTGTCCCAGACCCTGGTGGTGCCCACCTTCGATCCGGATCGTTGGCAGACGACCCACGCCAAGGACCCGCTCGGCAGGCTGCCCGCCGTCCGATAGGACGAGCCGGGACCGGTTCGCTGATAGAGCCCCGTGGTGGAGGTCACCTGGTACGGATACGTGCACTGACGGGGCGGGACCGGATAGCTGGTCCGGGCCGGCGTGCTCACGTAGAAGTCGCTGACGTAGCTGCCGTCGGTCAGCTTGTCCCAGACGGAGGTCGTGCTGATCTTGGTTCCGTGGGTTCGGCACACCACTCTGATCGCCGCCCCTCTCGGCAGGACCCTCACTACCGAATGGGACGTGCCGGGCCCGGTTCGCGCCCTGAGGCCGTCGGCCGTCACCCGGTACGGATACGCAACCGACCCGACCGGCGCGTCGAGCCTGTCGGTGTCGATTCTGAGGCTTACGCCTCCGTAAGTCGCGAAATGATCTCCGCGGTACTGCTTCGCCCGCTGGTGTGTCGCCCATTTATTGTTCGGTATGCCGGACCATCCGACGAGTGACCCGGACCCGTCCCAGCGAGCGAGCCAGATCGCGTCGGGCCGGGCGTAGGTCCTGGAGGAGTAGGTCTGGACGAGCTGCTTCGCGCCCGAGGTGTTGATGTACAACCCTGCCAGGTAACCCCGCCGGTGCAGCTGTTTTGTCCAGCCGCCTACGTAACGAATAACGGCGGTACGGCATGCGCTGTCAGTGGGGTCGTAGTGCTCGATGTCCAGATAGATCCCGCTGCCGGCGAGCAGACCGAGCGCCTTGGCCTTGCTCACCGCAGCAGTCGCCACGTCCGCGCCCTGCGTGGTTGCGGCGGTTGTCTTGCTGATGACGTAGCGGAACGTGCGGTCGGCACAGGGTGCCTGCCGGCCGACGTAGATCGGCAGGAGTCGCCAGCCGCGCTTCGTGAGCTCGCCGACCCAGCCGCCTGTCAGCTGCGGCTGACCGCACGCTCGGTAGCCACCGATGTAGACGCCGACGGCGCGGTACGGAGATGCCGACCAAGCCTTCACTGTGCTCAGTGAGGGCGCCGTGCAGGTGTCGAATGCTGCCCCGCTGAAGCGGGTCGCGGCCGCTCCGGCCGGATAGCTGACGGGCGTACCAGGTTCTGCGGCGGCCGGCCGAGACATGACCACGGTCAGAGCAGTGCCAAGCAGCGCTGCGACCAATGGGGTGATCAGCACCGCCACGGGAGGCCACGCCGCAGCGATCACGCCGACAGACGCGGGCAGCCGAGGCGATCGGAGCATGATTCCCCCACGGGTCGACAACGCCGATCAAGCGGAGCGGGTCATCGACCCGCTGAGGGACCTTGTCCCCATGGGCCACATCTGCCCCACGCGCCACACTGGTTAAACACATTGGTCGACAGGAAATCGATCTCCGCACGAGTGAAGGGTGGAAAGGGATAGGCACGAACGCCGTGTTCGGGTATCGGCTGACCTCAGATGCCGGACATCAGGACGCCGACACCAGGTGGCATGCCGCCGCATGGCCAGCGGCGGCCGGGATGATCGGGAGGTCGGTCGACCGGCATGCGCCGGCGACCCCGGCAGCTTCAGCCGCTCCAGAGGCGAGAGCCGGACATCGTGGATGAAATCGGCACCCGTCAGGGATCCGCGTCGAGTCCGGCGGCTCGCCCTTCAGCAGAACCGGCCTCGTGGTGCGCGCCGCCATCCCCTCACCTGCCACTGAAAGCAACGCCTTCGTATAAGGGTGGCTGGGGTTGGCCAGCACGTCCTCGGTCGGGCCGACCTCAACGATCCGGCCGAGATACATCACCGCGATCCGGTCCGCGATGTTCCACGCCAGACCAAGGTCGTGGGTGACCACGAGCACGGACAGGCCCATCTCATCGCGCAGCTTGAGCAGCAGCGCGAGGATCTCGCCACGGACGGACGCGTCCAAGGAGGACACCGGCTCGTCGGCGACGATCACCGACGGCTCGAGCGCCAAGGCGCCGGCGATGACGACCCGCTGCCGCTGCCCACCCGACAGCTCGTGCGGGTAGCGCAGGAAGAACCGCTCCGGAGGCCGCAGTCCGGCTAGCGACAGTGCCCGAGCGACGAGCTCTTCCTCATTCCCGCGAAGCTTGTGGATCCTGATTCCTTCGGCGACGGCCTCATAAACGGACTGGCGCGGGTTCAGCGCGCCCGTCGGGTCCTGGAGGACCAGCTGTACCTTCCGCCGGTACGCCTTGAGCGCTCGCGAGCTGTAGCGCAGGGGCGACCCCTGATAGGCGACCTCGCCGGCCGTTGGCTTCTCGAGGCCGAGGAGTGTGCGCGCGAGGGTCGTCTTCCCGCAGCCCGACTCACCGGCCAGGGCCACGATCTCGCCCGGCATCACCTGGAGGTCGACGCCGTCTACCGCGTGCGCATCCTGCCCGCGGCGCAGGCCGCGCCCGGTGAAGGTCACGTCCAGCCGGCGTACCTCGACGACGGGTGGGCCGGCCCGGTTCGCGCCCGGTCGTTGCGTCGCGGTGGCCGGCTCACCGACGTCCGCCTCATCGGCGGCGGCCGCACCGGCAAGCGGCGACACGGGCGGCGCGACCGCTGGCACGGCCTGCGGGCCGGCAGCGGTCTCCTGGTGACCCGGCGCCGTCCTGAGGTCGTCGCTCATGCCAACGCCCTCTCCTGGTCACGGACCAGCACGCAGGCCGCGCGGTGCCCGCTGTCGACCGGCCAAAGCTCGACGTCAACCGTGGAGCATTCCTCGCGGGCAACCGGGCAGCGCGGGTGGAACGTACACCCCGATGGCAGGTCGTCAGGATGCGGCGGGTCGCCGCCGAGTCCGCTGGGGGCGTACCTGAATCGCTGGTCCCCGATCGTCGGGAACGCGGCCGCGAGCGCGCTGGAGTACGGATGCGCAGGGGCACCGAAGACGACCGCGGACGGACCCTCCTCGACGATCTTCCCGGCATACATGACCGCGGCCCGATTGCAGGTCTGGCCCAGGACGGACAGGTCGTGGCTGATGAGGATCAAGCCGAGTCCGAGATCGCGCACGAGGTCGGACATCAACATCAGCACCTGCGCCTGGACCATCACATCCAGCGCGGTGGTCGGCTCGTCGGCGAGGATCAGCCGCGGCTTACAGGCAAGCGCCATCGCGACCATGATCCGTTGCTTCTGCCCGCCGGAGAACTGGTGGGGATAGTTGTGCATCCGCGACGCGGGAATGCCGACCTGCTCGAAGAGCTCACCGACCCGGGCCATCGCTTTCTTTTCACCGATCTTCTCGTGCAGCAGGATCGGTTCGGCGATCTGCTTCGAGACTCGCTGGACGGGATTGAGCGAGCTCATGCAGCCCTGGAAGACGATCGAGGCCTGCGCCCAGCGGACAGCGCGCAGCTCCCGCCAGTTCATGGTGAGGATGTCCTCGCCGTCGAGCAGGACCTGGCCGGTCACCTTGGTGGATTTCGGCAGTAGCCGCAGGACCGCAGCGATGAGTGTCGACTTGCCGCAGCCGGACTCGCCGGCCACGCCCAGCGTCTGCCCGGAGTCCACAGTCAGGCTGACGCCGCGTACGGCCGGCATATCGCCTTCGCTCGTCCGGTAGGTGACCCAGAGATCCTTGGTCTCGAGCAGGCTCACTGGGTCACCGCTCCTTCAGCCTCGGATTGAGCACCGTCTCCAGGGCATGACCGATCCACGTGAAGGCAAGGACGACCAGCACGATCGCGATGCCAGGCGGAAGCAGGTACCACCACGCCTCTTGTGAGACTGCCCCATTGTTGAACGCCGAGTCGAGTGTGGAGCCCCAGGAAATCCGCAACGGATCGCTCAGACCCAGGAAGGCGAGCGCAGATTCGGTGAGGATCGCGCCGGCGATCGTCAGGGTGGTGTTCGCCAGCACGAGGGGCATGACGTTGGGGAGGATGTGCTTGCTCATCTGGTGGAGGTTTCCGGCGCCGAGAGCGCGGGCCCGTTCCAGATATGGCCGGGACTTCACGGCCAGGGTCTGAGAGCGGATGATGCGCGCCGTGCCCGGCCACGAGACGATGCCGATCACACCGATGATGTTCAGGATCCCTCTCGGCAAGATCGTCGCGAGTACGATCGCGAGCGGCAGGAACGGGATGGTGAGCATCCAGTCGTCGATGCGCATCAGGACCGTGTCTGTCCAACCACCGAAGTGCCCGGAGACCACGCCGACCACGGTGCCGATGAACATCGCGATCGCCGCCGCGGCGAACCCGACGATGAGGGACACCCGGGAGCCCCACATGATCAGGCTCAAGACGGATCTGCCGAACTGGTCTGTGCCGAGAGGGTAGTCCAGCGATGGCGGCTGGTACGGCTGTCCCTGCGCCTTCGTCACACTGAGCGCATCCGGGCCGACGATGATCGGCGTGAGCAACGCGACCGCGATGAAGAAGAGCAGCAGCAGGAGGCCGACCTTGCCCTCGGTCTCGGACCAGAAGAGCTTGAATGCCCGCTTGAATGCGGCGCTGCGGCGGGTCCAGACGATCGCCCTCGCCGACCTGATCGGAGCCGCGGCGTCGGCTTGGGCGGTCATACTTCCCTCACCCTCGGATCGAGCAAGCCGAGCGACAGATCGGCGATGAGGTTGAAGAGGATCACGCTGGCCGAGAAGACCAGGAACAGGCCCTGAAGCAGGTTGTAGTCGAGCGCGGACACCGCGTCCTGGGTCAGCCAGCCGAGCCCGTGCCAGGAGAAGACGTACTCGACGGTGACCGCGCCGGAGATGACGAACCCGAAGTTCAAGAAGATCAAGGTGAAGGCCGGGAGGAGCGCATTGGGCACCACGTGCCGCTGCCGGACCACGGTGTCGCGCAGGCCCTTGGCGCGAGCCGTCGTCAGGTACTCCTGACCCATCTCCTCGAGCATGGACGACCGCATGATCAGGGAGTACTGCGCGAGATAGGCGAGTGTCAGCGTCAGGCACGGCAAGAACAAGTGCTGAAGGACGTTGACCCAGCCCGCCGGGCTCGACGTATCGACGTCGGCGTCGGCGATACCGCCGGTCGGGAAGATGCCGAGACCGACCTGGTTACCGGCGAACAGCATGAGCAGCACGATGCCGAGCCAGAAGACCGGCATGGCGTAGAGCGTCAGCGAGGTCCCATTGGAGACCCGATCGAACGGCGTTCCCCGCTCCCAGGCGCCCTTGATCCCGATCCAGGTGCCGATGATGGTCGAGAGGACCGTCGACGTACCGACGAGCAGGATGGTCGGCCAGAACGCATCGCGGATGACCGACGAGACCGGCTGCGAGCCGATGAAGGTCGTCCCCAGGTCGCCGTGCAGGAGGTGCCCGACGTATGTCGTGAACTGCTCCCACTTCGACTTGTCCAGGCCCCACTGCTCTCGCAGGTGGGCGACTCCCTCGGCGGATAGGTGCCGGTTACGGGCTGCGCTCCTGGCCGGGTCGCCGGAGACAACACGGAACAGGAAGAAGTTGAAGACGACGACGGCGCAGAGGCTGAAGAATGCACCGATCACGCGGCGGATGATGAGCCGCGCCGCGCGATACCGGTGGCGCCGCGAGGTCGGTCCGAGCGTCCGGCCGGAGGCGAAGCGCTCCTCCGGCCGGATGCTGTCGAGCTGTATTGCCATGGTGCAGTGACTATTCGCGGTCGTCCGCGCTCGACCGGCGCCGAGCGAACGCGACCGCGCCACCGGCCACCAGTGCGGCCGCGGCAACGCCGATGCCGACGAGCACGCCGGTGGCGAGACCGCCGCCGGAATCCTCCTGTGCGGAGACGAGGTCGAGATTCCGGTAGCTGTACGTGCCGTACTGGAAGAAGACATTGCCGCCGTCTGTGGGCTGGCGTTGCACGCCCGTCCACTTGTCCGATCGGTAGGCCTCGAGCGAGTCGACGTAGTAGGTCACGATGTACGGCGCGTCGGCATAGATCATCTGCTGCATCTGCTTGACGAGCTCGGCCCGCTTCGCCGGGTCGATCTCGTTGCTCTGCTGCTGGTACAGCGCGTCGTACGCGGGGTTGCAGTAGAACGAGTCGGACCAGCCAGCCACGGGATCCT
>DASYTV010000390.1:0-3146 GCA_036001885.1 Actinomycetes bacterium | reverse complement strand
GTGGACGCATGGGCGCGACCGCGCCTACCTGACCCAGTACTACCTCACCAACGATCCCCGCGACCGGATCGAGCCGCTGTTCAACAGGGATCCCGTCGTCGTCGAGTTCGAGGTGCCCGATCAGAAGCGGCCCGCCGAGCTAGGAACCATCCTGGACGAGGTCGCCGACCCAAAAGACGTGACCGCGACCATCGTGGACCTGGCGGTGCGCGGGCACCTTACGATCGCGGAGATCGCAGGCAAGAAGGATTGGGCCCTCACGTGGAAGGGGTCCCCAGCCTCGGATCTCAGGCCCTATGAGAAGACCATCATCGACGGCCTGTTCACGGGCCGCCAGCAGGTCGCGCTGTCGACGCTCAAGGGCACCTTCGCGCCAACCTTGAAGAAAGCCGAAGGCCAGCTCTATTCCGAGCTGTCATCCCTGAAGCTGTTCGCGGGCCGGCCTGACTTCGCCCGCGCCATCTGGGCCACCCTTGGCACCGCGGTCCTGGTGTTGGGCGTCGCCGCCACCGCCATACTCGGCCTGGCGTTCGGCTGGGGCCTGGTCGGCCTCGCGGTCGTCGCGACGGGGTTCGTGCTCACTGTCACATTCCGGTTCATGCCCCAGAGGACCGCCTCGGGCCGCCAGCTGCTCCAGCGCACGCTCGGCTTCCGCCTGTACATGACCACCGCTGAGAAGTACCGGCAGCAGTTCGCGGAGAAGGCGCAGATCTTCACCCAGCTGCTTCCGTACGCAATCGTCTTCGGCTGCGTGACGCAGTGGGCGAAGGCCTTCGAGGGCATCGACACGAGCGCCACCAACAACTGGTACGTCGGCAATACACCGTTTCAAGCCGCGTTGCTCGCAAGCAACCTCCAGGCTATGAACACCAACATCTCGAGCGCGATCACCTTCGCTCCGCCGAGCTCGGGCAGCTCGAGCGGATTCGGCGGCGGAGGCTTCTCAGGAGGCGGCGGCGGGGGTGGCGGCGGCGGGAGCTGGTGAGGTTTAGGGCCGCAGGGGCCTTGGTGCCGAGAGCGGGAGTCGAACCCGCACGAGGTTGCCCTCATCGGTTTTTGAGACCGACGCGTCTGCCTGTTCCGCCACCTCGGCGTGCCAGCGGGGCTCGACAATACCATTCGCCTGTGTTTCGCCCCGCCGCGGCTCTGCTCTTCTGCTTGATCCTGGCCGGCTGCACGCAGCCCGGCCCTGCTTCCGCTAACCCGGCGGCCAATACCGCTACGACGCCCGCGGCCGGGTCGGTTGCATCCGCGCCCCGCATCGCGCCCCCACCCGTGACACCTCCCACCCCGCCAGGGACCAACCTGCCGGCGTTCGCGTGCAGGGATGCGGGAGGAGGGAGCACGGGGACCGCTCGCGTCACGGCCGCGCGAGTCGCCCCGCAGGCCGGCTACGACCGGTTCGTGCTTCAGTTTGACGGCAAGGTGCCCACGTACACGGTCAAGCGGCAGGCGAAGCCGACATTCTCAATGGGCGCCAGCGGCCGGACGATCACGCTCAGCGGTACGGCCGGGGCGCTGGTTCAGGTTCATTCCGCCACCCAGGCGCCCACTTACAGCGGGCCGACCGACCTCACCCATCCCGAGTATCTCGTCCTTAAAGAGGCGCGGCTGACCCAAGACTTCGAAGGCGTCGTGGCCTGGGGGCTTGGGCTCGCCCATCCTGCCTGCATGCGAACCTTCACCCTTTCCAATCCAGCGCGATTGGTGGTCGACTTCTCGACCGCATCGATCTGATTTCCCGATAACCTTCGAGGCCATGGCCGTTCAGCCCCCACCGGCGGCACCCGTCGCGCCTGCATCGACTCCCACGCCTCCGGCCAAGAAAGGGGGATGCGCCGGCTGCGGATTCTCGTGCCTCGGATGCCTTGGGGTCTTCGTCGTGCTGGCCATCCTCCTGGTTGCAGGTGGCTGGTACTTCCTGGTCGTTCAGGCGCAGGCGGGCGTGAACGCGCCCGCGTCGCTGGTCGTGATCACGCCCAGGGTCGACGTCGGCAAGAACGACTCCGGATACAGGCCCGCGATCCCTGGCGAGCAGCTCACCGCCGGGAGCTCAGTCCGCACGGCCGACGACGGTCATGCTGCCATACAGTTCCCCGACGGCTCGTTCACGCGCATGTCTCCTGACACCACGGTGACCGTGAATGCTGCGCAGCTGAGCAAGGAGGGCAACCTCCAGTCCGCAAGCCTCCAGCAGAAGATCGGGCGCACGCTCAGCAATGTGCAGCACCTGGTCGGCGGAGCCAGCTTCAAGGTTGGCGGCCACTCTGTCAGCGCACAGGTGCGCGGAACGGAGTTCGAGATCCTCGTCCGCGCCAACTCCACCAACCTGATCAAGGTCTTCGATGGCAGCGTCGCGGTCAGCGGCGCGACCACCATCACGCTCAACGCGGGCCAAGAGGTCGACGCGGACGCCAACGGCAGGCTGTCGGCGCCACGCCCGATCCAGCCCGAGCCCGGTGACCCCCACGCGCTTGCGTCGCAATGCAGACGGACCGTGTCCGCGGGCACCACCGCGGGCACCGAGCAGACATCCACCGGTGAAAGCCTGGCGACCGGGCAGACCGCCGTCGTGGACTACAACTCGCCCGGCGGCACCCTGAGCATCGCGCTGTGCTATCCGGGCAGCTTCATGACCCTGACCATCGTCAACCCACAGGGCGTGACTTATTCCTCGAGGGCAGGAGACCGGCCGGTCACGTTCCACATCAGCGGTCCCGGGGGCCGCTACCGCGCGACGGTCCGCGCCGTCGACGTGCCCGGCGGCGAGCCCTACGCAGTCTCGTTCGCCACCAACACGCCTTGCGTCAGCGGCAGCTCGGACAGCGGCACGTTCGTCCGCCAGACCCTCAGCAACGCCGAGCTTGCGCAGGGGCTGCGGGACTCCGGCGTGACCCTGCAGGTGCAGGGCACCTCCCCCACATCGGCGCGCGTCTACTACTACTCCGAGCTTGGCGGGATGCCGATCTCGTGGACCATCGTGTTTTACGCGGCGACACCGAATCTCGGTTTCGTGCTTACCCAGTTCACCATCCGCGGCGTCAATGTCACCACCCAGGTCGTGTCCCGGCTGACCCAGGCAGCGGGCCAGTCGGTGTCGTCCATCCCGTCCGACTTCACAGTGGACAGGGTCTATTCCTGCAAGG
>DASYTV010000389.1:0-1641 GCA_036001885.1 Actinomycetes bacterium | reverse complement strand
CGCGTGCCCGACTACCTGCTCGTCACCACCAACGTCGTACTGTCGCCGGCCCCTGGGACCGGGGGCATCGATCGCGTCCAGGCCGCGCTCTGGGAGCGCGCGCACACACTCGGTCTGCCGCTCAAGGGGGTGGAGGTCTGGCATTACGACAAGATCTGCCGGCTTCTGGACGACAGCAGGGAAATCCGCCACGCCAACGCCGACGCGGTCCTGCCCGGCGACGTACTGGCGCGGCTGGACGAGTACGTCAAACAACTGGAAGGCGCTTCTCTCGGTCCCAGCCCCTGCGCAGCTACCGGCTTGCCTCGCGAAGTGCGCTCCCTGTTCGGACGTGAGGCTGAAGTCGCCGAGGGCCTCAGGGTCAGGGCTTGATCAAGTTCCGTAGGTGTCCGGATCGTTGGTGATGCCCAGGATGGGGAGTGCTCGTTGGGGTTCGTCGCGGATCGCACGGGTGGTCTTGGCGATGTTGTCGGCTCCGAGGGTTTTCAGCACGCCGATGGCGAGGTTGCGGAGGGTCGCCATGGCCCGTGGTGCGGTTCCGGCGTGGATGGTGGAGGCGTCCTCGGCGAAGGTGACATCCCTGATGTGGTGCGAGGAGTTCTCCACTCCCCAGTGCCCGCGGATCGCGGCGGCCAGGTCGGCGGGGCCGGCTTGGTGGGCGTCGAGGCTGGTGACGGCGTAGACGCTCTCACGGGTCTCACGCTTGCCGGTCTGCTTGCGGCGGCGGTGGACGCGGATGGCCAGGCGGGCGTGGGGAAAGGCGATCCCGCCGAGTTCGTCCGCGACGGCGCAGGTCTTGATCGAGCGGGACTCGCGCCTGCCGTGCCCGGAGGCGGAGGCGGTGTGCTGGACGGCGATGTCCCGCCACGGCAGGGCCGCGAGCTGGCTGTGGGCGGTCGGCTGGTTGGTCTTGATCACGGCGATGTAGTGGGCCTTCTTGGCCTCGACCAGCCAGGAGATGTTCGCCTTGACCGAGTGCAGGGCGTCGAAGGTGACGACGGCGCCGGCCAGGTCCAGCGGTGCCAGGAGCGGTTGGAAGTGCGTGGTTTCGTTCGTCTTCGCGCCGACCTCCACCTGGGCGAGGGTCACGACGGTGCCGTGAGTGACCGCGGAGAGCAGATGCCGGCGCGTCGCGGTGAGACGGGCGGATCCCTTGAGTGCCTTGCCGTCGACAGCGATCGCGCGCGGCCGCCCAGACGTGGACGGCGACGGTGGCTGGGCGGGCTCGGTGGCGGCGCGATGCCGGTCGGCCAGGTAGGCGCCCACCGCCCGGTCCAGGGCGTCACCGTCAACAGCCCCCAGCACACGGCCGATCGTGGTCGGCGACGGAGTGCGCCGCCACCTGAGCAGGTGGCGGCGGATCCCGATCACCGTCAGGAGTGCGTTCGGGGCACGCTGGCCCCACTCGGCGAGTTCGTCGATGCTCCTCGCTCCCGAGACGACCGCGCAGGCACACACCAGCAGGATCGCGGTCAGCGAGTACCACCGGCCCCGCCGGGAGCGCGGGTCGGGCACCGAGTCGAAGTAGAGGCGCAGGTCGGCGACCCGACCGGCATCCAGCGGACCCAGCTTCACCAGCACGGCAGGGATGGGAGAGGATGTAGCGGCAGGCACGGGCCACCTCGTGATCATCGGGCTTAG
>DASYTV010000388.1:0-13190 GCA_036001885.1 Actinomycetes bacterium | reverse complement strand
TCTCGTCGGCAGTCAGGATCGTCGTGGTCAGCTCGCTGCAACCGCGCCTGGCCACGAAGACGCGTCCCGGTTCGTTGATCCAGATCTCCTCGACGGCTGGGTCCTCCAGGTATCGCTGGAGCGGACCGAAGCCGGCAACCGCGTCGACGACAAGGCGGATCGTGTCGCTCGGATGGCTGAGCGGCGGCTGCCCGCTGTCTAAGCTGCGCTCGTCATAGTCGGCGACGACTTCCTCGACCAGTCGGCGTACTGCGGACGGATCCGCGATCGGGTCCAGGCCACGGCGGCGCACCAGCTCTCGGACCTCGTCCTCGACGACTGCGTCGGCGGTCATCGCAGCTCCCTCGAAGTCGTCACGCTGTTCTGGCGGCGCGCTCGGCGGCGCGGGCTGCCGTGACGGCGGCCACGTGGCCTGTCGCCCGATGTGGGCTGGTGGCTCGTCGCGGCGGGTCGGCTGTTAGGACTCCTTTGGCTCCTTGGGCAGTGAACCGTGATCTTGCGATCGCTCATTCTGGATCAGCGGAGTGAGGACCGTGGGCGTTTTCGGGAAACTGGCAGCGCTTGGTGGTCGACCGGCCGAAGGAAGGACATAGGCAGCGACCGTGTAGGTCAAGCCAGGCTGAGCGGCGACCGGCGCCATGTCGCAACGGTTCCGGCCGGTATGCGGCGACACGTCACATCTGAAGACCCTGGTTATTGCCGTGACGCCAGCCGTGCTCGCGATCGACCTGAGCTCCACCTTGGCCGACAAGACGGAGAGCTGCGACAGCGACGACCGTCCGGACCGGCCGAGCGACGAAGCGCCGGTCGACGGAATAGTCGTGACCTTCGGCGCTACGGTCGGCTCGGCACCGGCGTTGTGGACACTCACGTGCACCATGCCAGCCCAGATGCCGAAGCAGAGCCTTAGCGCGCCGTTGCGTCTTTCCTCGTCGATCCAGCCGTTGCCGGCGGCCGTTGGTGCTGTGGACGCAGTGCATATCCATCCGGTTGGCGCGAAGTAGCGCTCGGCGGATGTCGTCGCGGAGATGTGCCCGGCGGAAATGGTGCTCGTCGTGCCGGAAGGGGGAGCGCTGCTCGACCAAGAGCGGTGCAAGACTGCTCCCACACCTGTCACCAGGATCGTCGCTAAGACACACGCAACGACTGGCGCCAGGCCGACCATCCATCGGGACCTGACCTCAGGCGCAAAGGCTTGGGCCACCTCCGGTGGTCGTGGCTTCTGTACGGGAGTGGGCAACTCGTCCGGCTCGAGCGGGGTGGCCGACCACCGGAGCTGGTCATCGCCCGCGCCCGGTGGAACACCGTCAGGCGGCAGGACGGCCGGCACTTTGTCGTTCCTGCCAAGAGCCCCAAGCTGCTCGGCCAGACGCGCGGCCATCGGTCTTGTGGTCGGGTCTGCGCGCAGGCAAGCACCGACGGTAAGCCACAACGTGAGGGGCACCTCCGGGATCCGAGGCGGGACGGTGATGGTCGGCTCCTCATGAGGGAACCGCTCCGCTAGAGCAGCGTCGGGCTCGACATGGCGCAGTCTGAACCCCGGCCGGGTGTTGATTGCGGTCGGCCCGCGACCGGTAGCGAGCTCGTAGAGCACGACGCCCAACGCGTAAACGTCTGCGGCAGGAGTCGGCGGATCGAGTCCGCTTGCCTCCGGCGGGAGATAACCCGGCGTCCCGCTGCGGCCTGCGTCGCTCGGTCCATCGCCCCCTCCGCATATTTCGCGGGCTATCGCGACCGTACCGAGATCGGCAAGCCGCGCGTCAACACCAAGGTCAGGCGTCGTGGCAAGCAGGATGTTCTCCGGCTTCACATCGCAATGGACGACCCCGGCGACATGGAGCCGGGCCAAAGCACTCGCGACCTGACCTCCGATAGTGACCGCCTCTGGGGTTGGGAGCAATCCTCGTCGCAACACCTGGCGCAAGGTCTGTCCCTCGATCAGCTCCGACACCAAGGCGATGATGCCGTCGTCGAAAACAAGATCGTGAACCGTGACGAGATGAGGGTGCACGATTCCGGTCAGCGCGGTCCGTTGCCGGACAAACCCGCTGACGAGTTGCGGGTGATGGCCGAGTCGTTGATGGAGGACCTTGACGGCAACCTCGCGACCAGCGGCGCGGTCGGCGGCGCGCCAGACCGTCCCGGTTCCACCGCGGCCGATCTCCGAGATCAGGGTGTAGCGGCCGGCCAACTGGTCATCCGCACCCAGCCTCGGATCGCCTCTGCCTCCAGCGATCATTGCCGGAAGGTCGCTGCGATGCTCGCCTCGGCCTGTACGTAAGCATCGCCAGCGCGCCGCAGCAGCGCGCTGATGCCACCCAGGGCCGCATTCAGGTCTCGTGCAGCGGACTGCCATTGCGACCACAGCGACTGGAACTCGGCCGCTGCCGCACCGGCCCAGTCGCCGCCAATCGGCTCCATGTGTGCACGCAGGCGAGCGAGAGTCGCATCGATCTCCGTTGATCCCCGGCCGACCTCCGAGGACAGGGCATCAAGATGCTCCGGCGTCACCTGAATTCGAGTGGACATGTGGCCTCCTATGGATGCCTGTCCGGCGGGTGGAAGTGGACTGTCGTCCAGCAAGAGCGATGCAGGCCTTGCGCTGGTGGCGCCAGGACAGGTGCCGCGGCGTCGAACTCCTGGCTCGGAGCCTAGGGCGGGCCAGCTGCCGAAAACGGCTGTCCACAGGGTCGACATTTCCAGCGGGTTTCTCCACAGGACGCCGTCCGCCGCTGGCGATCGAACGCCGATCACGGGAACTTGGAACAGCGCCAGGACGGACCGGCGGGACACCACCGCTCAGTGCTGCCTCGGCGACTTGGGGGTGCGATGAAGGTGCGACTGACCGTGTGCGGCGACGGCGGCCGGTTGGAAGACGTCGAGGTCGACGCGCCGACGGGCAGCATGTGGCGCGGGGTACTTGCGGAACTTCATGCGGTGGGTTGGTCGGGCGAGCTGGCCTATCTTCAGGGCCCGCCGTTCCACGATCGCTGTGACCGAACGGTCCGAGACTGGGCGCTGCGGCCGATTCCACTGGACGCGATCGTCGGCCTGCCTCCTCTGATATCCGCGGCGGTCGTCGCGATGACCCCGCGACACTGCCCGCCTTCTCGCCGACCACATTGGCCCGCGCCCGCCGCAGCCGGGGAACGCCTGGACGACCAGACGCGCCTGCAGGTTGTCGGTGGGCCCGACGCAGGAGGCGAGTACACCTTACGAGGTGGCGGTGTGGTGGTCGGGCGCGGGATCGCGGCGGATCTCCGGGTTGAGGACCGCGACATGTCGCGGCTGCATATACGGATAGATCGCCAGGCAGCTGCATGTGAGCAGGTTGGCGGGCACACGAGCTTGCCAGACCCAGCCTCCGACTCTCGAGCTGCCCACGCATCGGCCTGCGCTCACCCGTTGCCGCTGGACTTCTGCCGAGCGGCAGCATCACCGGTCAATGCGCACTTGGTTCAGCAGGACCTCGGCCCTAACCGTCGGGCGCCAGTTGTCTTGGCGACCAATGCGAGTCTGGTTGGGGAGGATCTCGCCGCTGACTCATTTGAAGCGCCCGGGTCGGCCGGCGCGCACGCGCTGCCGGGGCACATCGGCCGGATACCAGAGGCATCGCCAGCCCGTCAGCGCTTGGTTCGACGGGAGCTCGGCCCCAACGATCGAGAGACACCGGCCTGCCATACCAGCGGTCGCCTGATCCTGCACGATCTCGGTTCGACGAACGGCACGTTTTCTGACGGCCGGCCAGTCGGATACGAAGGCGCGGCTCTCGCCAGAGGTGCGGTCGTCCGCGCGGGCGAGTCCACGCTGGTTGTTATATCCGACGCCCCAAGCGGTTACGTCGTGGCGCCGGACCACAAGGGACGGGTGGTCGTGCACATTCCGCCGCGGCTGTTGACCGCCAAGATCGATCGACAGGTGAGCTTCCCTACGGAACCTGACGGTCCACCGACCAACCCCATGTCGTGGATCTCTGCGCTCGTCCCGGCTGCCATCGTGCTGCCAATAGCCGTTATTGCAGGGGGACGGATGCTTGGTCTCGCGCTTGCTGCGCCGCTCTCGGCGATCGCAATACTCGCGGTCGATCGCAGCCGGGCCCGGCGGTCGGCTAGGCACACGCGGCGCGGCTATCTCGAGCTAGAAGGCCGGGCGCGCGTGGAGCTCAGGACCGCCCTTGCCGAGGAGGCGCACGAGCGCCGTCGCAGGTCACCCGACATGGCGACTCTGCTCGCGGCGGCCCGTGACGTGACCGCGCCGCTCTGGGAGCGTCGCAGGTCGGACGACGACTTCGGAACCGTTCGACTAGGCACCGCCGACCTCCCTGCCAGCACGTCGGTCAGCATCGCCGGATCAAGCGGGCCGCCGCACGACAGGTCTCCGCCGCGGGCGGTCGACCGGCATGGCTCGCGTCCGGGCGCCGAGCTGCTCGTCACCTGTGTACCGGTGACGGTGTCACTGCCGGCGGTCGCGATGCTCGGAATAGCCGGACCACGCGCACGTGCACTCGGCCTTGTTCGATCGGCGATCGTGCAGCTCGCCGTGCTTCATAGACCCAGTGATCTTCGTATCGCCGTGTTGGCAGCTGACCACCTCGCCGCGGACTGGTCATGGGCACGCTGGCTTCCCCACATCTCCCACGGTTCGGGCGCTCTGGTCGGAAGCTCGCCGCCCGGCCGAGCAGCCGTGGTAGCGGCATTCGAGGAGAGGGACCGCCAGGCAGAACCCGCGGCGCAGCGTCATCCAGCTCACCTCCTCCAGCTGGAACCTGTGCAACGGGTTCGCGAAGCGTCGGAGGACAGGGCGGGCGGTCATGGCGCCGCGAAGGTCGTCCGGTCTGCATGGCGGTTGGCGGGCCTCTCCCCAGCGACCGTTGTCGCCGTCGATCACGGAGGCGATCCGCAGGTCGAGCAGGACCTCGCCCAGATGCTTCGACGAACCAATCCGAGCTCGACGTGGGTCGTCAGCCTCGCCGCGACCCGAGCCGCACTTCCGGCGGACTGCGGGGCTGTCGTCGAGTTCGGAGTCTCGGGGACCCGCCTCGCCGTCCTCACGGAGGGTGGTGGGTCGCCGATCCAGAACGTCATTGCCGATCTTGTCGCGGAACATCGAGCGGCGGCGTGTGCTCGGTCGCTCGCCCCGCTGCGGGATCAGTCAGACGACGCCTTGATCGGCGTGGGCGACCGCGACGAGGCGAATGGCGGTCAATCAAGCGCGCCGCGTGGAAACCGGTTACCTGATGCCGTACGCCTGCTCGATCTGCTCGGCGCGGAGGTCCTCGACGAATCCGAGGCGGCGCGTCGATGGACGAACGCGCAGCCGGGCGCCGAACGAATCGCAACCGTCGGCGCGCATGCGAGCGGGCCCTATCGCATAGATCTCGGAAGAGACGGGCCACACATGCTCGTCGCCGGGACGACAGGGGCGGGCAAATCCGAGTTCCTCCGGACGTTCGTCGCGAGCATCGCGGTGTCGGCGCCACCGCACCTCGTCACGTTCATGCTCGTTGACTACAAGGGCGGTGCCGCGTTCGCCGACTGCGTGGGGCTGCCCCATGTCGCTGGAGTGCTCACTGATCTCGATAGCGCATCGACCGGACGAGCGCTGGCCTCGCTCGAGGCCGAACTGCGCCGTCGGGAGCGGCTCTTTCGGGCGGCCGAGGCCAAGGATCTCGACACCTATCGCACTCGGCGTGAGGCCGGTGGTCCCGAACTCCCTTCGGTACCGAGTCTCTTGATCGTCGTGGATGAGTTCGCGACCCTGGTGGACGAGTTGCCCGACTTCGTGACCGGATTGGTCTCGGTGGCTCGGCGTGGGCGGTCACTCGGCATCCACCTGGTGCTGGCCACGCAACGGCCTGCCGGTGTCGTGACCGCGGAGATCAGGGCGAATCTCGGTCTGCGAGTCTGCCTTCGGGTCGCAGATCCAGCGGATTCCGCGGACGTTCTCGGCAGCTCTGACGCGGCCTTGATCCCGGCGGACCGACCCGGAAGGGCGCTCGCCAGGACCGGCTCTGGGCTGCCGGTAGGGTTCCAGTCGGCGCTCGTGAGCGTTGACGTGCAGCGCCAAGTTGCCCGCCCTCGTCGTCCTGTTGCCGTCCGCACCGTGGATTGGGAGCCTGGTGCGGCACCGCCGAGCGCCTGGTCGGCGGGGACCGACGCAGGCAGCATCGACACGGGTCCGGCCGAGCAATCGGATCTGCGGAAGCTGACGGGAACGCTTCGAGCAGCCATGAAGCTGCTCGGCATCGAGGCCGTCCCCCGCCCGTGGCTTCCTCCATTGAGCGACGTTCTCACCGTTGATGACCTCAACCGCGAGCCCACGGCTTGTCGGTTGCCGGTCGCAATGCTCGACCTGCCCGAGGAGCAGCGGCACTCGAACGTCGTCATCGACCTCGCTGCTGGAGAGCATTGGCTTGTCGTCGGAGCGCCCGGCAGCGGCAAGACCACATTGCTGCGGACGATCGCCGGGCAGCTCGCGGCCCGGCTTACTGTCACCGAGGCCCACCTCTACGTGCTGGACTCGTCTGCGGAGGCGCTCGCACCACTGGCCCGCCTCCCCCACTGCGGCGCGGCGCTGGCTCCATCCGAGTCGCGAGGCGTCGACCGGCTGCTCACCAAGCTGGCCACAGAGGTCCAGCGCCGCAGGCGGTTCTTCGCGTCCCGTGGAATCGCGTCTGCGGCAGAGCACAATGTCGGTGGCCATGGCGGACTCAGCGGCGACAGCGACCACGGATTCGCCACGGAAGCGGCCGCAACGACGGGCCCCGCAGCCCATGACGCCCTCGGCTATGCGCCTCACACAGCACGAGGCCGCTCACCACGGGAGGCGCCCAACCGCCCACCCGGCGGCCTCGGCCGTCGACCGCATAAAGCCCTGAGCCGCACGCCGCACGGGTCCGATCAAGGTGGCTGCGGCAGATCACAATTCCGACATCCCGCCCCGGTGCCGTGGATGCTTCTGCTGCTCGACGACTGGTCGAGCTTCTCTGAAGCGTGCGACCGTGTCGACGGGCGCCCGCTCTCGACTCTCCGCCGGCTGCTTCGGGATGGGCCGTCCGCAGGGCTCACGGTGGTCGTGACCGGCGATCATGCTCTGCTTACCACGCGCATCGCGTCGCTGATTCAAAACCGCATCGTGCTTCGGCTGGCCGATCCGGCAGACGCCGCTCTGGCGGGGCTGCGTCCGGGAGCTATCAGTCCGCCGGTGGGGAACCCTGGACTATCCCGCGACCGCGTGCCTGCTGGTCGTGGCACTCTCGCACCGACCGGGCACGCGCTTCAGATCGCCTTGCTGGGATCCAATCCAGGCGGATCCGCACAGACCGCCGCTCTCGACCAGATCGCCGAGGCGGCAGCGGCGGGTCAATCACAGATGTCGCCTCCGGCGGGCCTCGTGCGTGTTCTGCCGCTGCCCGACTGGGTCCTCCACGACTGGGATGCTGCACCACCCCTCGACCGCGAATCCGCCACGCCTTGGGAGGACAAGACACCGACGCCCATCAACGCACCAACGGCTGCCGGGGGCAGCCCCCGTGGGACATGGCTGTTGCTCGGCGCGGGAGGCGACCTGGCGGAGCCCATCGGCATCGATTTGGGGCACCACGGACACCTGCTGTTCATCGGTGGCCCGTCGGGCAGTGGTCGAACGACCTCGATCCGAACGATAGGCGCCTGGGCGGACCACCACGGCGCCACAGTCCTCGATATCAACGACAGCGAGGCGGATCTGATCGCCGCGATGGGGCCCGACTGCGGACCGCTCCTGGTCGTCGCCGATGACGCAGAGCGGCTGTTGGGCCAGCCCGCCGAGGAGGCTCTGTGCCGGTTACTCGCCCAGCCGCCACCGTCGTTCATCGGTGCCGCTATCGCCGGCTCAGCGGACGCCTTCGGGGCAAGCTTCTCGCCACTCGCCGCAGCGGTACGTCGCCGCAGCGCCGTGCTGCTCCTCGGGCCGCCGGGCCGGGCCGACCTCGAGCTTGTGGGCCGGCGCATCGACCGCGACGACGATCCGCCACCCGGACGGGGCGTCCTCGTCATGGGCAGCCGAGAGGTCGATATCCAGCTAGCCGTCGACGAGACGCCCTGACAGCAGCACCGCTGCAACGCCCGATGCCAGCAGCAGGTGAGGCGCCCTCGTCATGTGCAGCCCACGTCCAGCTCGCCGCCAGCCAGACACCGTCACAGCAGCACCCGCTGCAACGCCCGATGCCACGCAGCAGGTGAGGCATCCTAGCGTCCTCGACCTCGGCGGCCGAGAGGTCGACATCCAGCCAGCCACCGCCTGCCAGGCGCTCTGAGCGCGGCGCCGGGCGCCAGTGCCAGACGCCAGCAGGTGAAGCGTCCTCCTAACGGGCAGCATCCACCGGTGCAGCCAGGACCGATGTCGCTGTGGGAATCGGAGAGCCACTCCCGTCCTGGCGAGCGCGGCGACGAGCCGCAGAGGCAAGTCAGGCACGCACAGGCGACGGGAAGTGGCGAGGCCTAGAAGGCGTCACCGCGGCGGAGAAGGGTGCGGATGACCCGCATCGCAACCGACATGGTGGCGAGATCGTAGGTGTCGCCCGCGACGATCTCGTCGAGCGTCTGCTGGGCTCGGGCGACGGCGCCGGCGTTGCTCGCGGCCCAGGCCGCGAAGCGTTGTTCAGGCGTCGCATCCGGACCGCCGAACGCCAGGACATCGAAGGTGAGGCCGGCGTGCGCGGCGAACAGATCGTCGCGCAACGCTGCTCTGGCCATCGTCTTCCACCGGTCGTCGCGAGAGAGCGCATTGATTCTGCCGAGCAGGCGGGACAGCGACAGCCGGTCGGCTAGATCAAAATGCACCTCCGCGACCAGCGGAACGGCTCGCCCGGAGTCCTTCGCCACCTCGACGATATCGAGCGCCGAAAACGCCGGATTCATGACCGCCGTCGCGGCCGCAAGGTCGGACGGGATGCCGCTCGCCACGAGCTCATCCCGCTCTCGCTCGAAGGCCGCGAGGTCCAGGCCGCGCACGAGTTTGGGCAGCAACTCGACAACCTCACGGACGCCATCCCTGAATTGCGAGATCTCTCCGGCGAAGTCGAGCGGAGACCGGCGGTTGTGTAGGAACCATCGCACCCCGCGCTCGACCAGCCGCCGCCCGGCGAGCCGCATCGTCGTCTGGACGTCGGCGGGGACCATCGTGTCGAGCGCTTCGATCGCGGCCCAATGACCGTCCATGTCGAAGACCGAGCGGGCGACGATGTGGGCTCGGACGATGTCCGCTGTCGCGACTCCGGTCTCCTCGCGCATGCGGTAGACGAAGGATGTGCCGGCCGAATTCACCAGGCTGTTGAGCAGGGATGTCGTGATGATCTGGCGCCGCAGCGGATGGCCCTCGATCCGCTCATGGAAGCTCGGATCCTCGCGCAGGGCCCTAGGGAAATATGCATAAAGCAGCGACAGCAGCGCCGGGTCGTCTGGCAGGTCGCTGTCGAGCAGCTCCTCGGCGAGGCTGATCTTTGCGTAGGCCAGCAGAACCGCGAACTCGGGGGCGGTCAGTCCCTGACTGTTCTGCTGGCGTTCCTTGAGCTGCCGGTCGGTCGGCAGGCATTCAAGGGCCCGGTCGAGCTCGCCGTCCTGCTCGAGACTGCGCATGAGCCGGGCATGGACATGCAACATTGCCGGCCCCTGCGCGAGCGCCGTAGCGAGAGCGACGTTCTGGTCGTAGTTGTCCCTCAGCACCAGCTCGGCTACGTCGTGGGTCATCGCGACAAGCAGCTCGTTGCGCCGGATCTCGGTCAGCTCCCCCGCCCGGACCATCTCGTCAAGCAGGATCTTGATGTTCACCTCGTGGTCGGAGGTGTCGACACCGGCAGAGTTGTCAATGGCATCGCTGTTGATGCGCCCCCCGGCGAGCGCGTACTCAACCCGGCCACGCTGGGTCAGCCCGAGGTTGCCGCCCTCCCCGACACACTTGCACCGCAGGGCGGCGCCGTCGACGCGTACGGCGTCGTTGGCTTTGTCCCCGACGTCGGCGTTGGACTCCGTGGAAGCCTTGACATACGTACCGATCCCGCCGTTCCACAGCAGGTCGACAGGCGCCACCAGGATCGCTCGGATGAGCTCATGTGGGGTCATGGCGGTCGGTGCATCGCCGCCGTCCGCCTCACTCCCGATGCCGAGTCGCTGCCGAACCTGTGGACTGAGCGGGATGGACTTGGCGCTGCGCGGGTAAACGCCGCCGCCGGCGGAAATCGCCTCCGTGTTGTAGTCGGCCCACGAGGACCGCGCCAGGTCGAAGAGTCGGCGCCGCTCGGCATAGGAGGCGGTCGCATCCGGATTCGGGTCGAGGAAGATGTGGCGGTGGTCGAACGCGGCGACCAGCCGGGTGTGCTCGGACAGCAGCATGCCATTGCCGAACACATCACCTGACATGTCGCCTATGCCAACCGCGGTGAAGTCCTGGCGCTGGCAGTCAACCCCCATGTCCCTGAAGTGCCGTTTGACCGACTCCCAGGCTCCGCGCGCGGTGATGCCCATGGCCTTGTGGTCGTACCCTGCCGACCCGCCCGACGCGAAGGCGTCGCCCAGCCAGAAGCCGTGCTCCTTGGACAGTTCGTTGGCGATGTCGGAGAAGGTCGCGGTCCCCTTGTCAGCCGCGACGACGAGATAGGTGTCGTCGCCGTCGTGCCGGACCACCTGCGACGGCGGCACAACCTTGCCACCGACCAGGTTGTCGGTGAGATCAAGGAGCCCGTTAATGAAGGTCCGATAGCACGCGATTCCCTCCGCGAGCCACGCCTCGCGATCGGCGGGATCGGCTGGACGTTTCACCACGAAACCGCCCTTGGCGCCGACGGGCACGATGACCGCGTTCTTCACCATCTGGGCCTTGACCAGGCCGAGTATCTCGGTACGGAAGTCCTCGCGTCGGTCCGACCATCTCAAACCGCCTCGCGCGACCGCGCCGAACCGGAGGTGTACGCCTTCCACGCGCGGCGAATACACCCAGATCTCATAACGCGGTCGGGGCGCAGGCAAGTGGGGTACGGCCCGCGGGTCGAGCTTGATCGAGAGGTAAGGTTTCGGCTGCCCTGACGTGTCTCGCTGGAAATAGTTGGTCCGCAGGGTGGCCTGGATAACCGATAGAAACGCACGCAGGATCCGGTCCTGGTCCAAGCTGGCAACCGAGTCGAGTGCGCCCTCGATCTCTTCGACGGTCCCGGCGAGGATCTCGGCGCGGCCGGTCGTCGCTCCCGAGACGGCGACAGATCCGGCATCAGCGGCCGCTGCGACTGCGGGATCCAGACGAGCGGTGAAGAGGTTCGCCAGCAGCTTGGCAATGCGTGGATTCGATGTGAGCGCCTGCTCCATGTAGTCCAGGCTGTAGGTCGAGGTGCCCTGGCGTAGGTACTTGGCGTAGGCGCGCAGCACCATCGCTTCCTGCCAGGAAAGGCCCGCCAGCAGGACCAGCGCGTTGAAGCCGTCGTTTTCCGCCTCGCCCCGCCACACGGCGGCGAACGCATCCTGGAACAGCTCCCTCAGCGTGCCTGGCGGGGCGGCCAGCTTGCTGGCGTCATAGCGCAGGCCGAAATCGTAGATCCATGCGGGTGTGCTGTCCTTGCGTTCGACGCCGTACGGTCGTTCGTCGATCACCTCGACGCCCATCCGCTGCAGAACCGGCAGGACGCCGGTGAGCGATAGCGGCCCGCCGAGCTTGTAGATCTTGAACCTCCGCTCGCCTGGCCGAGCTTCCTCCGGCTCGTACAGGTTCATCCCGAGCTCGGTCTCACTGGCCAAGTCCTCCAAGCGGCGCAAGTCGGCGACCGCAGTCTGGGCCGGGAAGTCCTCCTTATAAGCCTCGGGGAAGGCGTGCTCATATCGGTGACACAGATCTACTGCGGCCTCTTCCCCGCACAGAACGATCACCGCAGCGCCGAAGTCATCCGCCCAAGAGCGGGCGGCCGCGGCCAACCGCTCCTCGATGCGTGCTACGTCGTAGTCGGCGAGCGCGGCTGGATCGACCCGGACGACGAAGTGCACCCGCGCGAGCACGGACTCTGTGAGCTGGGCGGTGTGGTCGACGCCCAACCCGCCGAGCTCCTCGCGAAGGATCTCCTCCATCGTTTCGCGGACCTCGGTGGTGTAGCGGTCGCGCGGCAGGTAGACCAGAGCGGAGATGAAGCGGCCATAGTCGTCCCGGCGCAGGAAGAGCCGCAGCCGCCGCCTTTCCTGCAGGTGCAGCACGCTGGTCGCGGTTGGCAGCAGCTCGTCGACGGAGATCTGGAACAGCTCGTCGCGTGGAAACTCCTCGAGCACCTGCCGCAGGGCCTTGCCGCTGTAGCTCGCCCGCGGGAAGCCGGCCCGGGATAGAACCTCCTCCGCTTTGCGGCGTACGACCGGGATCGTCATCACGCTCTCGACGTAGGCCGTGGTGCTGAACAGCCCGAGAAAACGCCGCTCGCCGATCACCCCCCCGTCCGGCCCGAAGCTGCGGATGCCGACGTAGTCGATGTAGGACGGCCGATGAACAGTCGCCCGGGAATTGGCTTTGGTCAGGGTGAGCAGTTGGGGCTCCTTCGCCCTCGCGCGAGCCTCGGGCGACAGCTCCCGGAAGGAGGTCGAGAGTCGGCGGTCGGATCGCAGAATGCCGAGACCGGTGGCCGGGACCGATCTCAGTACGTCCTCGCCGTCCTCAACCCCGAGGACATATTCGCGGTAGCCCAGGAAGGTGAAGTGGTCAGCGGCGAGCCACCGCAGCAGATCGGCCACCTCGGTGGCCTCTTCGGCGGGGACCGTCGGCGGCAGCTTCGCTACCTCGTCCGCGAGCCGGACCGCCGTCTCCCGCATCTTCACGTAGTCCTCGACCGCCTCGCGTACGTCGCGCAAGACCCGCTGCAGATTCCCCTCGATGTCGGCGAGCTCGGTGGAACCGGTCTCCCGGTCGATCTCGACGTGGATCCACGACTCGACGTGTGCGTCGGCCGGCGCCATGGCCGGATCGGAGGTGTCAACGACCTCGGCGAGCGAACCGGTCACATCTCGGCGAACCACAAGCTGAGGATGGATCACCCCGTGAATGCCGCGGCCGAGCCTGGAGAGCTCCATCGTCACCGAATCAACGAGATAGGGCATGTCGTCGGTAACGACCTCGACGACGGTGTAGGGGCTGGTCCAGCCGTCGCCTGCTGCCGGATTGTGGACGCGCACCTGCGCTGTTCCCTGTGG
>DASYTV010000387.1:0-1641 GCA_036001885.1 Actinomycetes bacterium | reverse complement strand
TCGAGCGGATGCCGAGACCCGACCCGATACGCGACGTGGTAGTCGGTCCAGGATGGCTCGACGACCGCGACCGCGAGCGCGTCGCGGCCGTCGGCAATCGTGAGGTGGGCGGTTGCGCCAACCTCTTCGGCGAGGCGGCGCAGCGACGGCACCGCCGCGTCACGCAGGAGGGGTTGAACACGCTGAGAGAGCTGGAGCAGGCCGAGGCCGAGCCGGGCCCGGCCGTCCCCATCGCGTCGTACGAGACCGTGCTCCTCAAGGGTGGCAAGCAGCCGGTAGACCACGCTCCGGTTCACCCCGAGACGGCCCGCTACCTCGGTGACTGTCAGGCCACCTGGCACGTCGGCCAGCAGGCCGAGGAGGCGAAGCCCCCGGTCCAGGGTTTGTGAAGTCTCGGCCGCCACAGCGGCAATGTACGGCGCCGGCGCTCCGGCGGATAGCCACATCCGCATCTCGCGCGCACCGGCGGGCCGCCAGGCGACGGGGCAGACTCAAGGCAGGCGCCCGTGCGGTCAACGGCGTAAGCGGGCGAGCTGAGCAGGCTTCATCGCACGGCGGGTCGAAGATCGACCCAGGCCAGCCAGGAGCGACTTGCTCAGCGCCCGTCCTGGTTGCCGGTAGATCCCACCGTCATCGCCTGGCCCGGTGTCCTGTGTCCAAAGTCTCTTTGCATTGGCCTGGTCCCGCTGGTGCGCACCCCACGGAAACGCTCCGCGCTGCTCCACGTTCCCGCGGGGACACCGCAAGGACACACTGGCTGCGTTCTCGGTCGCCCGCGTACCTCCAGTACGCCGGGCTCCCTGCGGCCTTGCCAGACATCCAGCGGTCCTCGGGCCACCGTCAAAGGACCTCGGACACAGGACACTAGGGTCTGCCCAGGTAGGTGCGCGGTACGCGAGGGCCGATCCGAGTAACGATCTCGTACGCGATCGTGTCTACGGCTCGCGCCCAGTCCTCAGCAGTCGGCTCGCCGCGGTCGCCGGGGCCGAACAGCACCACCTCGTCACCCGCCGAGAGGTGGTCGTCGCCCACGTCAAGCACGAACTGGTCCATGCAGACCCGGCCGGCGATCCGCCGCTGGATCCCACCAGCGAGTACGGGACCGACGTTCGTGGCGGAGCGGGGTATGCCATCGGCATAGCCAAGGGGCACCAGGGCAAGAGTGGTCGCCTTCGGAGTCGTGTACTGGTGCCCGTAAGAGACGCCGTGCCCTGCCGGCACCCGCTTGGTGAGGATGACTCGCGCCCGCAGCGTCATCGCCGGCCGCAGCCCAAAAATCGAGGGTGGGCCCTGCCGCGGGACGGGAGTGATGCCATAGACGGCGATGCCGGGTCTCACCAGGTCGAAGTGCGCCTCCGGCAGTGTGAGGGTAGCCGCGGAATTAGCCAGGTGCCGCACCTCGGGCTGCACGCCGCGGCCCTCGGCGAATTCGACTGCCTCCTGGAAGGCGACGACTTGACGCCCGATTGTCGGATGGCCCGGCTCGTCGGCGTAGGCGAGGTGGGACCACAGTCCAACGATCTTGAGATACCCCGCTGCCTCCGCCTTGAGTGCGACCTCGATCAGCTCAGGCCAGTCCTGTTGTGCTGCGCCGCCGCGGCCGAGCCCGGTGTCGATCTTCACGTGGAGGCGCGCAGTCAG
>DASYTV010000386.1:0-11176 GCA_036001885.1 Actinomycetes bacterium | reverse complement strand
GCGAACGAGCGGGGGCTGGTCAGCGCGTGGGCCGCCATCGTGTCGACCGTCAGTGGCTGGTCGAGATGTGCGAGCGCCCAGCTGAGGACGTCGGCGAGCTGGTCATCCGCGGTGTCGGGCGGTATCGGCATAGCGACGTATTGCGCCTGCCCACCGTCCCGGTGCGGAGGAACCACCATGTCCCTGGCCACCGCGGCAGCAACCGCGGCGCCGTACTCGCGGCGCAGGAGATAGAGGCAGAGGTCGACACCCGCCGCGGTGCCCGCGCTGGTCACTACCTGACCTTCATCGACATAGAGCACATCGGGATCCATCTTGACGGCAGGGAACCGACGAGCGATTTCTGCAGCCCACCGCCAGTGTGTGGTCGCCCGCTTGCCATCAAGCAGTCCCGCAGAGGCGAGGACGAATGCCCCCGTGCAGTGGCTCGCCACGATCGCGCCGCGGTCGTAAGCCGCCCGGACGGCGTCTAGCAGATTCGGCGGCGCAGGCACGTCGAAGTCTTCCCAGGACAGGATGTGAACCAGATCGGCAGTGGCCACGCGGTCGAGGCCATGGTCCACGAGCAACGTCATCCCAGTGTTGAGGCGGACCGCACCCGGCTGGAGAGTGCAGATCGCGAAGTCGAAACTCGGCAGGCCGCGCGGACCGCGGTCGAAGCCGAAAACCTCGCACACGACGCCGAGGCCGAAAGCGCCACCACCGTCGGGCAGGACGACCGCGACGCTGCGGAACGGCCGGTTGGGCGCTTGAGCTGCGACTCGGTCCGCCCCGTCAAGAGCCTCCGCGCAAGGTGGATCAACCGCCACACCAGTAGTTTGTCACATCTGGCAGTAACTTTGCGAAGGACGGCACCCCTGCCACTGGTAAGTAGCAAAGCCACGAACGATCCTGTCTACATGTTCGCGATCGACTGCCCACAGCACGGGGCCCGGGTGCTCGTCGGTCCCCGTCGTATACGCGCTTTCCACAACACCGACCGCGGGATTCTCCTGTCAGTCGAGTGCTACTGCGGCCACCGCGTCGCTCTTCGGACCGGCCGTCGTGGTCACATATCTCCACGATCCGACAGCCCTCTGATCGCTGTCGCCTAGCGTCACAGGCAGCGGTGCCGCACGTTCGATGGAGCCTGCGGCACGGCCGTGGCGAATCGTGCCGGTCGTTCGGTCGACCCCAAGTAACCAGCGGAAACGTCGCCGGCTTAATGGCGATACTGTGGTCGGCCGTGCCGAACGACTCTCCCCTCACCGAGCCGCAGCAGCGCGCCCTCGCGGAACTGCTGCGGCTCGCGCCGGTCGCGAGTGAGCTGGGTGAGCGCTTCCATGCAGCCGGGCACCGCCTGGCGCTCGTCGGGGGGTCGGTAAGGGATGCGCTGCTGGGTCGTCTCGGGCAGGACCTCGACTTCACCACGGACGCCCGGCCCGACCAGATCATGGCGGTGGTCAAACCATGGGCCGACGCCGTCTGGGATGTAGGGATCGATTTCGGTACGGTCGGCGCCCGCAAGGACGGCTACCGGTTGGAGATCACGACCTACCGGTCAGAAGCGTACGACCGGACCTCACGTAAGCCGGTTGTCGTCTACGGGCATTCGTTGACCGGAGACTTGAAGCGTCGCGACTTCACCGTCAACGCGATGGCAGTCGAGATGCCCTACCTCCGTTTCGTCGACCCGTACCACGGCTTGCGAGACCTGTCGCGGAAGATCTTGCGGACGCCGGCTACCCCGCAGGAGTCCTTTTCCGACGACCCGTTGCGGATGATGCGGGCCGCACGGTTCGCGGCGCAGCTGCGCTTCGCCGTCGCACCCGAGGTCGCGGCTGCGATAGCGCAGATGACGGACCGGATCGAGATCGTCTCGGCCGAGCGGATTCGCGACGAGCTGGTGAGACTTGTCAACAGTGCGGACCCGCGAGCCGGCCTGACCCTGCTCGTCGACACCGGGTTGGCCGACCGGGTGCTGCCTGAGCTGCCGAGGTTGCGCCTGGAGATCGATGAGCACCACCGCCACAAGGATGTGTACGAGCACACCTTGACCGTGGTGGAACAAGCCATCGCCCTCGAAGACGACGGACCTGACTTTGTGCTGCGTATGGCGGCGCTGATGCATGACGTGGGAAAGCCGAAAACCCGACGCTTCGACCCCGATGGCGGGGTGTCCTTCCACCATCACGAGGCAGTCGGCGCCAAGCTGACGCGGGCGAGGATGCGCGCACTGAAATTCGACAAGCAGACCACCGACGACGTGTGCCGTCTCGTCGAGTTGCACCTGCGCTTCCACGGCTACGGCACGGGGGAGTGGACGGACTCGGCGGTGCGGCGGTACGTGCGGGATGCCGGACCGTTGCTCGACCGGCTAAACAAGCTGACCCGCGCGGACTGTACGACGCGAAACCGGCGTAAGGCCGAGGCCTTGTGGCGGTCGTACGGCCAGTTGGAGCGGCGGATCGCTGCGCTGCAGGCGAAGGAACAGCTGGACGCCATCCGGCCCGACATCGACGGTAACGAGATCATGCGCGTCCTTGGGATCAAACAAGGACCGGTGGTCGGCCGGGCGTACAAGCACATGCTCGAGCTGCGCCTGGACCGCGGCCCGGTCGACCATGACACGGCAGTGGCCGATCTGTTGGCCTGGTGGTCCGAGCAGCCGGAATCCGCTGCTACCCAGGCGGCCGGCCCGCATCCCATGAATGGCAGCTGAATGGCGCCCGACCCAATTGGTCAGGGTGAACGTGCCTCTCATGCGAGCCTCGGTCCGGTGTGAAGGTGCCCTTCACGCCGAAGGGTCCGCCGTGAAGCTGCTCGACCGGGCGGGTCCGAGGCTGGTCTTGGCATAGATGAGCGCAGAACCCGCGTACAGGCCGGCGGCGAGGATCACCACCGCCGGGGAACGCCCGCTCGACGGGAGAGTAAGCGCCGCGAACAGCGCAGCCGAGACGAACGAGACATTGAAGAGCATGTCGTAGACGGCGAACACCCGCCCGCGGTAGGCGTCGTCGATGGTCTCCTGGACGATCGTGTCGACGCAGATCTTCACGCCCTGTGCGCCGAGGCCGAGCAGGAAGCCGCCGGCGACCAGCAGCGGTTCGCGGTAGGGCAGCACCGCTGCGAGCAGGACCCCGGCGGATCCGGCCAAGCACGCAACGATCCAGCCGTTCTTACCCAGCCGCGCGACTGCCTGCGGGGTCACGGCGGCGGCCGCGACCACGCCGGCGCCCACCGCGCTGAACGCGATGGCGAAGCCCCGGAGGCCGTCGTCCGGATTCGTGTAGAACGTGTTGCGGTAGAGGAGGATCGCCGCGATGGTCACCACGCCAAAGCCGAACCGGCTGGCGGTGATGACCGCTAGTGCCCGAGCCGCCGGGCGGCGTCGCCAGACGTGGCGGGCACCTTCCACCAGCCCGCGCCCTACACCGGCGAGCGCCGGGAGGATGCTCCCTCGGTCGGCGCGATCGAGGTCCGGTCCGAGCAGGTCCCGGTCCATGGTCGCCGCCACACCGGCGGACCCGAGGTAGCCGGCGGCCGCAAAGAGCATGGTTGTCGCGGTCGCGTTGTCTCCTTCGCCGAGGATCAAACGTACGGCGTAACCGGCGAGCGCGCCGACCACCGTAGCAACAGCGCCGGACGTGGTGGAGACCGAGTTCGCCATGATCAGCATCCGGTCCGGTACGACCCTCGGCAGCGAAGCGGACAGCCCGGCGAGGAAGAACCGGTTGATGCTCAAGACTGCAAGCGCCGCCGCATAGAGCGGCAGCCCGCGCACGCCGGCCGCGACCAGGCCCGCTGCGCCGCAGACTACGGTTAGCCTGATCAGGTTGCCGAACACGAGAACCTGCCGGCGGCGCCACCGGTCGAGCAGGACCCCGGCGAACGGGCCCACCACCGAATAGGGCAGCAGCAGGGTGGCGAAGACTGCGGCGGCATCCGCGGCCGATGTCTGCTTCTCGGGCGAGAAGAAAACGAAGGAAGCGAGCGAGACCTGGAAGATCCCATCTGCAGACTGCGCGAGCAGCCGAGTGGCGAACAGCCGCCGAAAATCGCGCAGCGAGGTGACTGCGCGCAAGTCCGACATGAACGCCACCCGCTCAGGCTACGGTCGGTTGCGGGCCGGGTCGGACGGCCGAGCCTGGTCGTCTGCCAGCCGAGGACTTGTCCATCCGGCTTTCGAGCGGGCGGGGAGTACGCTACGGTGCCTTCCGCGCCGTGCTTTCGTTACGGTTGCTGCGGTCTGCCCTGTCCGCGGTGGCGACCGGTGGTTCGTCCCTAAGGTCCACCACGCGCGGACGGCCGTGAATTGTGTACATGCGGAAGGCGGGATCATGTCAGCCTCGGTGAGGGACATCGACGGCGGCCCCGGACACGTTTCACACGGTCCACAGCCCAATAGGCGGGGGATCAGAGTGCGGTTCGCCGCGCTGTTAGCGGTCGCAGCCCTCGGGGTGGCGGCCTGCGGTTCGATCACCGGCGACAGCGGCAACGGCGACCCGAACACCCCCCGTCGTGGTGGCACGCTCAGGCTGGTGGGCAACGGTGACGTCGATCACATAGATACGGCGTCGGCCTATTACGTCCCGAGCTATCGCCTGCTCCGCGCGATCAGCCGGCAACTGGTCAGCTATCCGTACACCGACGACGTCAAGCAGGCCACAACGCCTGTTGCCGACCTCGCCGAGAGTGTTCCTGAACCCACCAACAACGGCTTGACCTGGACCTTCACCATCAGCAAAGGCGCCAAGTGGGACGTTGGCGACAACGGCCGGCAGATCACCGGCGACGACATGGTCCGTGGCATCAAGCGGATGTGTAATCCGGTCTCGCCGAGCGGTGCCATCGGCTACTACACCGACACGATCAAGGGTCTCGCGGCGTACTGCGACAAGTGGGCGAAGGAAGCGGCCAACACAGACGCCACCGTCGCCAGCATCCAGCAGTTCATGGCCGCGAACAATGTCGAGGGTGTGAAGGCAGACGGGCGCACCGTGTCCTTCACGCTGATCAGGCCGGCCAGCGACTTCCTCAACATCATGGCGATGACCTTCGCCTCGCCCGTACCGGTGGAGATGATGAAGTACCTTCCCGACTCGCCGGAGTTCCGGATGAACTTCATCTCCGACGGCCCGTACAAGATCGACCGTTATATCGTCAACCAGTCGATCACGCTGGTTCGCAACGGTAACTGGGATTCCCATACCGATTCGCTGCGCAAGGCTTACGTGGATCGGATCGAGATCATCGAGGGTTCTGACGAGGGCCCGGTACAGAAGCAGATCGAGGCGGGCACCGCAGACCTCTCCTGGGACACCACGGTGCCCAGCGCTGACATTGTCCGGCTGCTCGCCATCAAGGACCCCCGCCTGACGCTCGAGGGTGACGGGTCGGTGCAGCCCTACGTGGTCTTCAACCTGCAGTCGCCGAATGCCGGAGGCCTCCTCCACGATCCAACAAGAGGCCCGTTGGTTCGCCAGGCGATTAACTGGGCCATCGACCGTAACTTCATCGCGAAGCTTCAGGGAGGCCCCAAAGTCAACACGCCGCTCGGCCAGATCCTGACGCCCGAGGTGCTCGGGCCGTACTCGAAGACGTTCTTCGAGTACAGCAACGACAAGGGGAAGCCAGAGGCCGACAAGGCCAAGGCACTGATGAAGCAGGCTGGGATCGACCCGGACGCAGGCCAGCACGTCACGCTCAAATACCTGTACCGGAACGTGAACACCTCGCCGCGGATCTACCAGGCGATCCAGCGGGATCTTGGTGCGATCGGCATCGACCTGCAACCGGTGCGGGCCAGCCAGACCGGTTTCTACACCGACTATCTGATGAGCCCGAAGTCGGCACAGGACGGTGACTGGGACCTCGCGGCGGCCAACTGGGTGCCTGACTGGTACGGGAACGCCGGCCGGTCCTTCTTCGTGCCGATGCTCGACGGCCGCCATTGCGCCGAAGGCAGGACCAACTACGGCTGTTACAACAACAAGGCGGTGAACAAGCTCATCGACCAGGCGCTCGAGGCCAAGAGCGAAGAGCAGGCCGCCAAGCTCTGGGTGCAGGCCGATGAGAAGGCGATGGCCGACGCGCCATGGGCACCGCTCATCGCGGGCAAGACCGCTCGTTACCGCTCGGAGCGGGTCGGCGGTTACAAGGTCTCACTTGGTACCAGCGGTCCCGACCTCACCAACCTGTGGCTCACCCGCGGGGACTGACTCCACCTTGCAGCCACCTGATGGGCACCCTCATCGGTCGGAATGAGGGTGCCCGCCGAGGCTGCCGTGATGGCGGCCCGACGGGCGGTGCGGACGGGTACGGTTGTCCGGTCACGGACCGGACGACCCTAGGCGCTCTGACCAGCTGAGAGACTTGTGATGCCCTTGCTCGATGTCCGCGACCTGTCGGTGTCATTCAAGACGCCGGATGGCGTGGTCAAGGCCGTACAGAACGCGTCGTTCTCGGTGGACAAAGGTCGCACGCTCGGGGTCGTGGGGGAGTCGGGCAGTGGCAAATCCATCACCATGCAGTCCTTGCTCGGCCTGGCCCGCGGTGCACGCGTGAGTGGTACGGCGTTCTTCGACGGCGCCGATCTCCTTGCCATGGCACCCGATCAGCTCAGGCAAGTGCGGGGCGCCGAGATCGCAATGGTGTTCCAGGATCCGCTGACGAGCCTGCACCCGCAATTCCGGGTGGGCACGCAGATCGCGGAGGCGGTCCTGGCTCATGAGGAGGTGTCGAAGAAGACGGCGCATGCCCGCGCGGTCGAGTTGCTCGGCTTGGTGGGCATTCCCCATCCACGACAGCGCATCGACGACTACCCGCACCAGTTCTCCGGCGGAATGCGCCAGCGAGTCGTCATCGCAATGGCCATCGCGCTCAGTCCCGCCCTGCTGATCGCGGACGAGCCGACCACGGCGCTGGACGTGACCGTACAGGCCCAGATCATCGAGCTCATCAAGCGCTTGCGGGACGAATTTGGCATGGCCGTCATCATGATCACTCATGACCTGGGTGTCATCGCGGACATCGCAGACGACGTGATGGTGATGTACGCGGGCCGGCCCGTGGAGAAGGCGGATCGAGACACCACCTACTACCGCAGCCATCATCCGTACACCGGCGGCCTGCTCAGGTCGATCCCGGTACGCGGTCGGAGGCACCAGCTGGCTCCGATTCCCGGGTCGCCACCGTCGTTGATCAACGTGCCGACCGGGTGCGCGTTCCATCCGCGGTGCGCCTTCGCAATGGATGTCTGCCGGGTGGATCGTCCAGAGCTGATGTCGGTCGATCACCTAGGCGGGGCGCATCGCTCGGCGTGCTGGCTGCCGCGCGAGGGCTCCTGGTGGGAGTCGCGTGCGGCGGGCGAGTCGCTGCCTGCGCAACCCGAGCGCGTCGCCGGCCGGAGCCGCGGCCGGGCGATGGAGCGCGACGCCGGCGGTGCGAGCCCAGTGGCTGGCGCAACCCCTGTTCCCGGCTCCGCGGAGGAGATAAGCAAGTGACGGTCGGCGGCGGCGACGCCTCTCTGGCTGCTCGAATGGGTACGGCGAGCGGTCGCGAGGTGCTGCTTTCGGTGATCGGTGCACGCAAGTACTTCCCGATCAAGAGCAGTGCGCTCGTCGGCCGTACCGTCGGCGCGGTCAAGGCCGTCGATGGCATCGATCTCGAGCTGCGTCGCGGCGAGACCCTCGGCCTGGTGGGGGAGACAGGCTGCGGCAAGTCCACGCTCGCGCGATGCCTGCTCGGCCTGCAGCCGCTGACCGCCGGTCGGGTGGTGTTCAACGGGCACGACATCACCAACCTGCCGCGTCGCGAGATGCGCCGCCATCGGCGTGAAATGCAGATGGTGTTCCAGGACCCCATGGGTTCGCTGAACCCGCGCCGCCGGGTTGGCTCCATCATCAGTGATCCGCTGACTGTGCATGGTGTCTCATCGGGTGCGCAGCGGCGGCGGCAGGTGCAGGAGCTGATGGAGCTGGTCGGGCTGAACCCCGAGCACTACAACCGCTTCCCGATGGAGTTCTCCGGCGGGCAGCGGCAGCGGATCGGGGTAGCCCGCGCTCTTGCCCTGCGGCCCAAGCTGATCATCTGTGACGAGCCGGTATCCGCCCTCGACGTGTCCATCCAGGCGCAGATCCTCAATCTGCTCACGTCGCTGCAGTCCGAGTTCGGCCTGACGTACCTCTTCATCTCGCACGACCTCGGCGTCGTCGAGCACATCAGCGACCGGGTGGCGGTGATGTATCTTGGCCGCCTCGCCGAGGTCGGGTCGGTCGACGAGCTGTACGAGCAACCACGCCACCCCTACACCGCTGCGCTGCTCTCGGCGGCGCCGGTGGCCGACCCTCGGTCGACCGCCACCAGCCGACGGATAATCCTCGGCGGTGATCCGCCATCTCCGGCGAGTCCACCTCCGGGCTGTCGCTTCCACCCGCGATGCCCGAAGGCGCGTGCGGCGTGTGCCACCGACGATCCGGCCCTGGTGCCTCGCCTGAGCGACCCGGCGTCCCACCTGACTGCATGCCACTTTCCGGTACAACCTGGGGACGACCTGAGCCGGACGCCGACCGCGGAAGAGGTGGCTGATGGCAGACCGGTGGCGGAGCCTCCGCCGCCGCCATTACGGGCAACAGACACGCCTTGGGAGTACAGCGGGACGCGCGGCTCGGGTCCGGGCGGCGGACCTGCGAAAGAGGCGGCCGCTCCCGCCGACCTACGCGTGCCGCCGGCACGCGGCGCGGTGGAACCGCCCCCGTCCTCGGCCGCCTTGCCAGGTCGCGATCGGCAGCCAGTGCGCGACAAGCCCCCTGTTGGGACGACGGCGCCCAGCCAAGGGTCGTCAGCCGGTTCTGCGGGTGGTAGCGGAGGGGTTGTGCCCGAGCCGGGATCTCGTGACCGGGCCGAGGTACGGCGGCGATATCCGCCAGGTCCCGGTTCTCCCAACGTCGATCCGTGGGCCGACGATCCGTTCGCCGACGACTCCGTGGACTCGCAGCGAGGAGGTCAGCCGTGACCAGCGTTGTCGACAGCTTCGCCGCCGAGCCGATGAGTGTCGAGCCGGATGCCGGACCTGGGAGTCCGGTGCACCGGAAGATCCAGGGCCGCAGTCCCTGGCGGTTGGCTTGGGAGCGCCTACGGCGGGACAAGCTCGCCATGACATCGCTCGCCGTAATCGTGCTGCTAGTGCTCTTCGCGGTCGGTGCCCCGGTGGTAGCGGCCGTAACCGGCCATCCGGTGGATGAGCAGTACCGCGACACGGGCCTGACCGAGGATGGCGTTCCAGTGGGACCGAGCAGCACGTTCTGGCTGGGGACGGACAACCTCGGCCGGGATCTGCTGGTGAGGATTGCGTACGGAGCTCGCGTCTCACTCTTCATCGGCATCTTTGCGACGCTGCTTGCATTGATCATCGGCACCGTTATCGGGGTGATCTCGGGATACTTCGGTGGCGCGGTCGATGGCGTCATCTCCCGGGTCATGGACGTGGTGCTCGGCTTCCCATTCCTGGTCACGGCGATCGCGCTCATCGCCATCTTCCAGCCCAGCATCAAGATCACGATTGCGGTCATCCTCTTCTTCATGTGGGCACCGGTGGCAAGGATCGTGCGCGGACAAGTGCTGTCGCTTCGCGAGAAGGAGTTCATCGAAGCAGCCTGCTCGATTGGATCGGCCGATCTCCGGGTGATGTTCGTCGACGTCCTGCCTAACCTGATCGGTCCGCTGATCGTTTATGGGACGTTGCTGATCCCGCAGGTGATCGTCCTCGAGGCGACGCTGTCGTTCCTTGGGCTCGGGGATCCTGGTCAGGCGAGTTGGGGCGGCATTTTGGCCGAGGTGCAGAACGGCTCTCTCTACACGATCGCCTGGTGGATGCTGGTGTTCCCGGCACTCGCCCTGCTGATCACGACGCTGGCGTTCAACCTGCTCGGCGACGGCCTGCGCGACGCCTTTGATCCCGGCTCCGACCGGACCCTGGCGAAGTAAGGGCTCTGGTTCGATGCTGCGATTCCTCGTTCGCCGGATCCTCTTCGGCATCATCGTGCTGTGGGTGATCGTCACCGCCGTGTTCTTCCTGTTCTTCATCGCCTCGCCTGGCGATCCGGCGCGGCTATTCGCCGGCCGGCAGGCGACCGAGCAGACTGTGACGCTGGTCCGCCACCAGCTCGGGCTCGATCAACCCGTGCACGTGCAGTACGGGCGCTACCTGAAGGGCTTCCTCCAGTACCCGCCCAACCTCGGCGAGTCCTTCGCGACCCACGAGAGGGTCTTGGACGCACTCATCCGGCAGGCGCCGGTCACCCTGTCCGTGGCCTTCGGCGCTGCCGTGATCTGGATGCTGATCGCCATCCCGATCGGGGTCCTGGCGGCCACCCGCCCCAGGTCGCTGGCCGACCGGGGTGCGACGATCTTCGCGCTGGCCGGCATGTCCCTGCCGTCTTTCGTGCTCGGCATGATCGTCTTCAACCTTCTGTTCTTCATCCCCGCTACCAAGTGGAACGTCGACCTGTTCCAGGTCTCCGGCTGGACACCCTTGACAGAGGATCCGATCGGATGGCTGCGCCACCTGGTCTTGCCGTGGATCACGCTGGCCCTGCTGTATGCGGCGACGTACTCACGGCTCACCCGCGGCTCCTTGCTCGAGACGCTGGGTGAGGACTACATCCGTACGGCGCGGGCGAAGGGGCTCACCGAGAGAACGGTTGTCTACAAGCACGGCCTCCGCCCGGCTATCACCCCGATCGTCACGCTGTTCGGGCTCGACTTCGGCGCCTTGCTCGGCGGCACGATCATCGTCGAGAAGATCTTCGGTCTGCCCGGCATCGGGCAGTATGCGCTGAACGCGGTGACCAACCAGGACCTGCCCGCCATCATGGGAACTGTGCTGTTCGCCGCGTTCTTCATCGTTGTGATGAACATCGTGGTCGACATCGCCTACGCATTCCTCGATCCCCGCGTCCGCCTGAGCTAGCCCCCCTTGTCATGCACCCCGGGATCGAGTGAATGCGCCCCTCACGAGTCGACCGGTCGACTCATCATCACAGCGGGAGCGGTGGGATCACGGCGGTGATGGTGCCCTGCTTGTGCACGATGAGGTTGGCGCCGCTCACGTGCTTGACGTACACCTTGATCCTGAAGTCCCGGCTGCAGCCGGGTGCGGTGCTGATCGTGACAGCGCCGCTTTGGAAGAGCACCA
>DASYTV010000385.1:0-10086 GCA_036001885.1 Actinomycetes bacterium | reverse complement strand
GCCGAGCCTGGAGAGCTCCATCGTCACCGAATCAACGAGATAGGGCATGTCGTCGGTAACGACCTCGACGACGGTGTAGGGGCTGGTCCAGCCGTCGCCTGCTGCCGGATTGTGGACGCGCACCTGCGCTGTTCCCTGTGGGCGCCGTGCCGCCAGCCGATAATGCGACAGCGCCGCGCCTGCGACGTCAGCCGGCGTTCGGCCAAGCAGCTCGTCGGGATCGGCATGCCGGTAATAGCGCCGAAGGAAGACCGCGAGCGTGTCGACACCGAGGCCGGCGGCGGTCAGCTCCTCAGGCCCCTCGCCTTCGGATGCAGCAACCTTGACCGCTCGATCGAGGAGATCGGCTTTGGCCTCGGCGTCCGTCCCTTGCATCTTCGCCAACTCCCCTGCCCGCGCCATTACGGGACTCCCTATTCAGGGTTCCAGGAATTGTTCCCTGGTCCAACCTTCCACAATATGTCCTGGTTACAACTGGTCTCGAAGTTCCCAAAGCAACGGGTAATAGCGCAGCGCGAGTCGCTTGCGCAGGTAAGGCGCACCGCTCGACCCGCCGGTGCCGGACTTCGTGCCGATCTGCCGCTCCACCATCATCACGTGCCGTGACCGCCACAGGGCCGCCGCCTCGTCATGGTCGAGCAGGGCCTCGGCGAGATCCCACACGTCGGAGTAGCCGTCGCGGTCCCTGGCGATCACCAGCAGCGAGTCGAGGATCTCCGCGTCCGTTCCCGCGGGGAGCCCGCGATCGGCGAGCACTTTGCAGAACGCATCCCACAGCGACGGCTCGGCCAGCCGGCGGGCCAACCGCTCGCGTTCGGCCGGCGTGAGACCGCGGAAGCGGTCGAGAAAAGCGGGATCCTTCGAACCGGAGACGAATTCCAGCTCGCGGAACTGGACGGACTGGAAGCCGCTGGCCGGTGCGAGCGCGGACCGGAAGACCAGGAAGTCCTGAGGCGTCATCGTCTCGAGTACTGAAATCTGCTCGATCAGCACGCGTTCGATCGCACCGACGCGATGGAGCAGATGGCGCGCCCACCACAGCTTGCCGGCGAACATCGCGTCACGTGCGGACTCGACCTCGTGGAGGAGCTGCTTGAACCACAGCTCGTAGACCTGGTGGATGGTGATGAACAGCAACTCGTCGTGGGCCGGCGGGTCGGAAAGCAGCCGCTGCTGGTCGAGCAGCTCCTCCAGCCGCAGGTAGGAGCCGTAGGTGAGTCGCGCCCCCTCCTCGCCAAAGCTGCGGCTGTGCCCCCCTGGCGCTCGGTCCCCGGCGGAGCCAGAGGCATGATTGAAGCCAGGCGACGACGCTGTCACGAGCATCAGACTAACGCCGGTCGCGCGGCCGTCAGCCCATGTGTGGATAGCGATAATCGGTCGGCGGTACGAAGGTTTCCTTGATCGAGCGGGGGCTCACCCAGCGCAGCAGATTCAACACGGAGCCGGCCTTGTCATTCGTGCCTGAAGCGCGCGCTCCGCCGAACGGCTGCTGCCCG
Source organism: Actinomycetes bacterium (assembly GCA_036001885.1). Taxonomy (GTDB): domain Bacteria; phylum Actinomycetota; class Actinomycetes; order JAKEEW01; family JAKEEW01; genus DASYTV01. The sequence goes on along the minus strand of DASYTV010000385.1, from coordinate 8,590 downwards.
ACGACCGCGCCAGTCGGCTTGTCGTTGATATAGAAGTTCCCGGCCGCGAATCGCAGCGCTTCGCTCGCCTGCGCGATGGCGTGCCGGTCCGAGGCGATGATCGACCCGGTCAGCCCGTACGGTGCGGCCGACTCCATCTGCGCGAGCATGGGCTCGTAGTTGCCGTCGTCGTACACGTGCAAGCCTAGGATCGGCCCGAAGTACTCCGTGGTGAAGATCTCGTCGGTCGGGTCGCTCGACTCGAGGATCGTCGGCCGCACGAACCACCCCTCGCCGTCGTCGAGCTGGCCGCCGGCGACCACCGAGATGTGGTCGAGGCCATGGGCCCGTTCGATGGCGATCTTGTGCGTCTCGTACGACCGGTCGTCGATGACTGCGCCCATGAAGAGGGACAAGTCCTCGGCGAGGTCTCCCATCGAGAGCGAGTCGGTCTGCACGACGACGTCATCGCGGATGCGATCCCACAGCGAACGAGGGACGTAGGCGCGGGAGGCCGCGGAGCACTTCTGGCCTTGGTACTCGAACGCCCCGCGAATGAGCGCCACGCGGAGGACGTCGGGGTCGGCGGACGGGTGGGCGACGATGAAGTCCTTGCCCCCGGTCTCCCCGACCAGCCGCGGATAGGTCCTGTACGTCGTGATGTGGTCTCCGACGGTCCGCCAGAGATGCTGGAAGGTACCGGTGGACCCGGTGAAGTGAATCCCGGCCAGGTCGGGATGCGACAGCGCAACCCGCGACAACGCGTGGCCGTGCCCGGTCACCAGGTTGATCACTCCAGGCGGCAGGCCCGCCGCCTCGAGCAGTCGCATGATGAAGTGCGCGGAGAACTGCTGGGTCGTCGCCGGCTTCCATACGACGGTGTTGCCCATCAGCGCGGGAGCGGTCGGCAGGTTGCCGGCGATCGAGGTGAAGTTGAACGGCGTGATCGCCAGGACGAAGCCTTCCAGCGGGCGATGGTCGAGGCGGTTCCATATGCCAGGCCCGGAGATCGGCTGCTCGGCAAGGATCTGCCGGGCGAAATGAACATTGAACCGCCAGAAGTCGATCAGCTCGCAGGCAGAGTCGATCTCGGCCTGGATCGGCGATTTGGACTGCCCGAGGACGGTGGAGCCGTTCAACGTCGCCCGCCACGGCCCGGAAAGGAGATCGGCGGCCTTCAGGAAGATAGCGGCGCGGTCATCGAACGACAGCGACCTCCAGGTGGGCGCCGCCTGGCGCGCAGCGTCAATGGCCGCGCGGACGTCGTCCTCCGTCGCGTTGCCGAGAGTGCCAAGTACGGCATGCCGGTTGTGTGGTTGGACAACGTCGATCTGCTCGCCGCCGCCCAGCCGCTGGGCGCCGCCGATCGTCATCGTGAGCTCCACCCGTTCCGCGGTGAGCTCCTTGATCCGCTCCTCCAGGGCGAGCCGCTCCTGGCTTCCCGGGGCGTACGACTTGACCGGTTCGTTGACCGGGTCAGGCACTACGGTGACGGCGTCCATGCTGGCGTCTGCTCCACGATCGTCCTCGCTGATGGGGTATGTCATGCATCGTCGCACGGACGCGGCAGCACGGCGAACGCGCGGCAACCGCTTGCAGGTCGGTCGACGCAAAGCCGCGTCGGGGCAGGCGGGGTCCGCCGCCGGCTGGCTGAGGTCACGCGCGACTGAGGAGATCAGGGATCTCCTGGGTGGCATACCAGAGCAGTTCGTGATCCTCGACGCTGTCGAGCAGGAACTGCGCGTCCCCGTCCCCGGCATCGGCATCCGGTACGGCGCCGAGCGCGACGCGAACGTCGTCGACGGCGTCGTCGCTGTCGACATGGACCGAGGCAAAGCGGTGGATCGGCGTGGCGAGGGACACTGTGACGACCGCCCGCGAGCCCTCGTCGATCGGGCTGGACAGCGCGACCAACGCGGTGTCCGGGACATCCGCGGCGATGACCACCCGGAGCGGCGGCTCCCAGGGGCCGACGGCCAGCTGGCGTAACGAATCCCGTGCGGCGTCGGTCATTGCGACGTACTCGAGCTGCTCCACATTACCGTCTGTGTACCACTCTCTGAGGGCTGGCGTGACCGCGTAGGCCAGGAAACCAGGTGGCAGCCCGCCGGCCTCGACGATCTCGCGCAACCGCGGCAGCGTGGTTGGAATGTAGATCCTCATCGGCGCACCACCACGGTCAGCTCGTCGAGTGCATCTGTCATGCACTGAGCGACCACGTCGAGGTCGGGCAGCGCGTCCCGGTCGGCGTTCAGGCCGATGCAGACGTTCCCGAGATAGGAGGTGACGCCGATGCTGAGGGCCTGGCCTGGAAAGAGCGGGACGACAGGGTACGACTCGAGCAATTGCGCGCCGGCGACGTAGCGGGGTTCCTGCGGTCCTGGCACATTTGTCACGACGAGGTTGTAGGCCCGGCGGGAGAGCCCACCTGCGGCGCGGGCACCGAGCACGTGCAGCGTCGGTGGGGCGAAGCCGGACAGTCCGGTGAGGGCGTCCGCGCCGACTCGCTGACCGCTCACGTTGTGGGCCCGCATCCGGAAGCCCACCTGGTACAACCGCACAAGCGGATCGGGCTCGCCGATCGGGAGGTCCACGAAGTAGGAAGCGGCCGTCAACAGCGGAGTGAGCCCGCTCTGGGAGTTCGCCGCGCCGCGACCGCGGACACTGACCGGGACCAGGGCGCGCAGGAAACTTCCCCGTCCGACGCTCTCCCCCCGAGAGAGCAGCCAGGCTCGCAGACCACCCGCCACGACGGTGAGGACCACATCGTTGATGGTGCTCGTCAAGTGACCGGCACCTGCTGCTTGGCGAGCCGCAGGGGGAGCCTGACGGGCGCGAATCAGGCGATAGTCCTCGAGATTGGTGCGAACCGTGGCGAAGCGCCGTTGAGCGCCGATCTGGGTGTTGAGCGGGCTCGCCGGAGCCGGTTGCGCGGCGAAGCGCGCAGCGGCGCGCGCCACCGCCGCGGCTCCACTGGCGGCATCGCCAAGCCTGCGGAGTGTGTTCTTGATGTCGGCGACGCCGGTGTTGACCAGACGGCGGGGACTGCGCACGGAATCGGCGACGGCGCCTGCCACCAGTTCGGCCCAGGTTGGCTGGGGGATCGGCCGCCAGGCCGGAGCTCCGTTGGTCTCAGCAGGCGCCGGCGACCGATCGAGAATCACCTGTGCGAGATCGACGGCCGTGACCCCGTCGACGAGCGCCTGATGCGTCTTGGTGATCAGAGCGATCTCCGGCTGTACAGATCCGGCTCCGGGAAGGGACGCTCCCGCTCCCCCGTCGCCTGGGGCCAAGCCTTCGACGACGTACATCTCCCACAGCGGGCGAGCCCGGTCGAGCGGCCGGCTCTGGACCCGGGCGACCAGTTCCAGCAGCTGCTCGCGGGTGCCCGGTCGCGGCAGCGCGGACCTGCGCAGGTGGTATGCGAGATCGAAGCCGGAGTCGTCCGCCCAGACTGGATTGGCCAGGTGGCCCGGCACACCGAGCACTCGCTGCCGAAAGCGGGGAACCAGGGCCAGCCGATCCGCGACGAGTGCGGAGAACCGATCCCAGTCCAGCCCGGAGGGCGGCAATGAGCAGATCGTGACGGTTCCGATGTGCATGGGTGCGACAGGTCGCTCGACGTACAGGAATGACACGTCCTGTGCAGTGAGGCGGTCGGCCACGGCGAGGTCCACTCCCTGGTCAGCGCTACGTCTCGCGCGTGCTCGACTCTCGGGGACTTTCATGGTCCCATGAACGACGTTCATTGACGGGCAGCGCCCCCGGCGCAGCCGTCCAAGCACTCGCCTTCCACGGTGGCCCATGGGAGTCGCACGGGTGCGCTTGCGTAGTGTTTCGTCGGTCATTGGAGGGGATTCGTGCGCGCTTTTCGCTCGACTTCGGCGATGGCGGCAGTGGGCGTGGCCGTCGCCATCACTCTGGCCGGCTGCGGGTCGGGCGATGACTCCAGCGGATCAAGCCCGGCGACCAGTTCGATCCCCGCCGCCACGGCCTCGACCGGCCCGAGCGCTCCCAGCGCGGCCGGCACCAGCATCGACGCCACCATCGCGGGCGGGAAGGTCACTCCTGATCCGAGCAGGCGCGTGGAGGTGAAGACCGGCGATCAGGTTCACCTGACCGTGACCAGTGATATGGCGGATGAGATCCACGTCCATGGCTACGACATCGAGAAGGAAGTCAGCGCGGGCGGCACGATCACCATCGACTTCACTGCCGACATTCCCGGCCAGTTCGAGGTGGAGGCACATGAGCTCTCCCCGTCGCTGCTGTTCACATTGGTCGTGAAGTGATCACCATGCTCAGGCGTACGGCGTAGTCGTGGCGGGACAGCTGGCCGGCTCTGCTCACCAGGGCAGCACGTTCTTCGCGCACGGCATCGGTGGCAGGCAGGACCTGCCGATCTCGTTCTCCCTGGTGCTCGCCGGCGCCGTCGCGGCACTGGTCGTTTCGTTCGGGGCGCTCGGCTGGCTGTGGCGCACGTCGCGGCTACGGGGGGCCGCGGCGGGCCGCGCACTGCCGGGGGGGATCCAGCGGGTTCTCGACTCCAGGGCGTTCCGCTGGGGGCTGCGGGTGCTCGGCCTGCTGCTCGCGGGATTCGTTGCGGTCGCGGCGTTCCTCGGACCAGATCTGGCCACCAACCCCACTGCGACGTGGATCTACGTGCTGTTCTGGGTGGGTATCGTGCCGGCTTCGCTGCTGTTCGGGCCCGTGTGGCGGCAGCTGAATCCGATCAGGACTATCCACCTCGGCGTGTCGCGGTTGCTCCAGACGGCACCGGATCGGGGACTGCTGCCCCTTCCCAGGAGCATGGGATACTGGCCCGCCGCGGTGTCGCTCTTCTCATTCACCTGGCTGGAACTTGTCGCGCCCGACCGCGCGACCACGCCGGTCATCAGGCTCTACTTCCTGGTGTATTTCTTTGTGCACCTATTGGCAGCCGTGGTCTACGGCTCACACTGGTTCGACCGCGGTGACGGCTTCGAGGCGTACTCCACAGTCGTCGGCCACATGTCGCCACTCGGCCGGCGCAACGACGGCCAACTCGTGCTCCGCAGCCCGTTCAATGGGCTCGACGCGCTGGTGCCGGCCCCCGGCCTGGTCGCGACGGTCTGCGTCCTGCTCGGCTCGACCGCCTACGACGGGTTCTCCAGCTCGGCGACGTGGGTGAGGACGACGACCTCGAGCAGCTTGTCTCCAGAGGTGCTGGGCACGGTTGGCCTCGCCGGCTTTGTCGCCAATGCCTTCGTCACGTACTCCATCGCCACCTGGCTGGCCGGCACCCTCGGAACCGGTTCGAGGCGAGCGTTGCCAGGCGCCTTCATACACTCGATCGTCCCGATCGCGGCCGGCTATGTGATCGCGCACTATTTCTCCCTCTTCGTCTTCGAGGGTCAGCACGCGCTGATCCTGGCGTCAGACCCGCTCGTCAAGGGCTGGAACCTGTTCGGCACCGCGCACCGCGCCATCGACTACACGGTCATCTCCGCCAGTACCATCGCCGTCGTCCAGGTCGTCGCGATCGTGCTCGGCCACGTGATGGGCGTCATCTCGGCGCACGACCGGGCAGTCAGGCTCTTCCCGCCCCGCCAGGCGGTGGCAGGGCAGCTCCCGCTTCTAGCGCTCATGGTCTGCTACACGGTTGGCGGACTGCTGCTGCTCTTCACGAGCTAGAGCGGTCAAGGCCACGCGGAGGCCGAACCACGCTGGGGTGGTCGCGCTGCCGATAAAGGGAATCTCGACGCGAACCTATGGGGTGAGGGTGCCCTTCATGCGCCGAGGTCGGCGAGGGCGGGCAAGCTCGCACGGGCAGCAGCGCGCGCCTCTGCGGCGGAGGTCGCGGCCCGGGCAGCGGCGGCGGCCTGCCGGCATTGCTCGAGGGTGTGCGCCGCCAGGGCTGTACGGACCATAGGCAGCGCACCCGCGCTCATCGAGAGACTCGTCACCCCGAGGCCGACCAGGACACAGGCAAGCGCGGGAGTGGAGGCCGCCTCACCGCACACCCCGCAGGGCTTGCCCGCCGCCTGCCCGGCCGACGCCGCGGCTGCGACGAGATCAAGCAGCGCTGGATGCCACGGGTTCTGGTAGGCGGCAAGTGAGCCCACTTGCCTGTCGGCGGCGAACGTGTACTGGGTGAGGTCGTTCGTCCCGAGGGACAGGAAGTCGGCGTGCTCGAGGATCGATCTGGCCCGCAGTGCCGCCGAAGGCACCTCCACCATCACGCCGAGTGGACCCTCGAGGCCCTGCGCGCGGCCCGCCTCGACGAAGGCCTGCGCGTCCGCTGCGTCGGCGACCATCGGCGCCATCACCTCGAGCAGCGCGCCGGTTTGCGCCGCCGCGGCGGACAGCGCCCGAAGCTGGGCGGCGAGCACATCCGGCGCAGTGAGCAGGGCCCGCAAGCCCCGGACTCCCAGAGCGGGGTTCGGCTCGGCGGCGATGCCGAGGAAGGCAAGCGGCTTGTCCGCGCCCGCGTCGAGCACCCGCGCCACGACCTTGCGGCCGGAGAATCCGACGAGTACGGCCTGATAGAGCCCGACCTGCTCGTCCTCGCTCGGCGCGGTCGTACGGTCGAGGAAGACGAACTCGGTCCGGAAGAGGCCGACACCCTCCGCGCCGGCTTCGAGTGCGGCGGCCGTGTCCGCCGCGCTGCCGACATTGGCCAGGAGCGGCACACGGTGACCGTCGGCGGTGGCACCGGGTCCCGAGCTGCGGGACATGGTGGCGGCCCGGCGGGTCATGGTCGCCTGGGCCGCGGCGACCGTCGCCTCGTCGGGCTCCAGCTGGATCAGGCCGGCGGTTCCATCGACCAGGAGCCGTACTCCGGCACGGATCGCGGAGGTCGCCCCGGCGCAAGCGACCACCGCCGGTACGTTCATCGCCCGGGCGATGATGGCCGTGTGGGAGGTGGGACCGCCCTCCTCGGTGACGAAGCCGGCCACAAGCAACGGATCCAACAAGGCGGTGTCGGCGGGGGCGAGGTCGCGCGCCACGAGCACGGACCGGGTAGTCAGCGACGGTATGCCGGGCGCCGCTACACCGAGCAAGCGTGCGACCACCCGGTCCCTGATGTCGTCGAGATCGGCCACCCGCGCAGCCATGTAGTCGCCGGCGAGGGCCAGCAGGGCGCGGTAGGTGCCGAACGCTTCGTGGACTGCCCGAGCGGCGGTCCTCCCCTCGTTGACATGGCGGATGACCTCCTGGGCCAGGTCCGGATCGCGCGCCATCAGGGCCTGCGCCTCAAGGACAGCCTGGGCGTCGCCGCCGGCACGACGCCCGCGGTCCTCCAGGTCTGCAGCTACCGCCGCAAGGGCATCCTCGCAGCGCGCCAGCTCAGCCTGGCGATCACCGGTGAACGGCGTATCCGGCGGTTCCGGGACCTCGCCGCCGACCAGGACGGCGGGACCAATTCCCATGCCGAGGCTTGCCCCGACGCCGGTCAGTGTCACAACACGCTCGCCCGCCGGCGCGGGCTGTACCGACTCGTCCCCCCGACTGGCTGTCACCTCAGCCATGTGCGGCGTCAGGGTCGAGGATGGCCTTCTCCGCGGCAGCCAGCGCCTCGTCGGCTCCGTCGCCATCCGCGCGCAGGACGATCTGCTCGCCGCCCCGCACATCCAGCGCGAGGACGGCAAGGATGCTCCTGGCATTCACGTGCTCTCCGCCGAGACGCCCGACGGTGACATCGGCCGGTGCCCTTGCAGCGGCCTGGACAAACACCGCGGCCGGTCGGGCATGCAGCCCCACCCCATCGGGAACCGTCACCGTCAACTCGGCCATCTCCCAGCTCCCTTCTCGGCCGTCCCGCGGGCCCAGGGACACAGTCTCCCAGGAAAGGTCAGGCCCAGGTGAACAGCCGCTCGCCGGCCGTGAGCCAGCGGCCGACCGGCTCGGGATCCAAGACAGCGTCCGAGCCGGCGTCGAGCGCGACCACCGGGCAGACCGGAGACCGGCCGCCCGCCTCAACTTCGGCCGGATTCCACCGCAGGACAGCCGTGCCCGGCTCGACGGCATCGCCCTCTTGCGCGAGCAGTTCGAAGACCGCGCCCTTTAGCTGGACGGTATCGATGCCGAGATGCACCAGAACCCCCCGGCCATCGCCCGCCACCACCACAAAGGCGTGCGGATGGAGTGTGACGATGCTCCCCGCGATCGGCGAGACCGCCGTTCCAGGAGCACGCATCGGATCGACCGCCAGACCGGGACCGACGATAGCCGCCGAGAAGACCGGATCAGGCACCTCCACCATGGCAAGGACTCGTCCGGCGACCGGCGTACAGACACTCAGCGCCGCGAGTCTGCCCGGCGGCTCGCCAGTCGATGCCGCACCTGGCTCGGTGGGTGTAGGGACGTGACCGCCACCGTCATGGGCTGCCGTTTCGTCACCGGGTGCGGAAGCAGACATCAGAGCAGGTCCTCGATGTCACTCGCGATCGTGTCCGCTTCTGGACCGACGATGACCTGCAGGCCGCCTCCCATCCGTACCACACCCATCGCGCCGGCGGCCTTCAGCTTGGCCTCGTCCACCAGTGATGCGTCCTCGACCTCGGCCCGCAGCCGCGTGATGCAGGGCTCAATCTCGATGATGTTGTCCGCCCCGCCGAGCCCCGCGATG
>DASYTV010000384.1:0-4482 GCA_036001885.1 Actinomycetes bacterium | reverse complement strand
TTCCGGAGGCGAAAACCGTGAACAAGGCGCAGCTAATCGACCAGCTCGCGACACGGTTCGGGGGGAACAAGAAGGCCGCAGGCCATGCTCTCGAGTCCGTGCTCGACACGATTACCCGCTCGGTGGTCATCGGTGAGAGGGTCGCCATCACTGGCTTCGGTGTCTTCGAAAGGAGCGAGCGTCAAGCCCGTCTTGCCCGCAATCCCGCCACGGGTGAGACCGTCAAGGTGAAGAAGACCGTCGTGCCGAGGTTCAGGCCCGGCGCCGCCTTCAAGAGCTTTGTCAGCGGTGCCACCCGGCTGCCGAAGGCCGTCGTAGAGCAGTCGCCCGTTGTCGCCGCAGCGTCGACGACGAGGACTGCGACAGCGTCGGTGGCCAAGAGGTCGACCGGCTCGAGGGCGGCGAAGACGACCGCCGCAGCCACCAAGACCGCGGCGAAGAAGGCAACGACGAAGACGGCGAGCGCTAAGAAGACGAGCGCGAAGAAGGCCGCCACCAAGAAGGCAACCACCAAGAAGGCGACTGCTAAGAAGAGCACCGCCAAGAAGACCACCGCCAAGAAGGCGAGCCCGAAGAAGGCGAGCGCCAAGAAGACCACCTCCGCCAAGAAGGCCACGGCAAAGAGGGCCACCACCAAGAAGGCGACCACCAAGAAGGCGACCACCAAGAAGGCCGCGACCAAGAAGGCCGCCGGCAAGAAGGCGACGGCGAAGCGCACGACAGCCAAGAAGGCGCCGGCTAAGCGGACAACCGCGAAGACGACAGCCAGGCGAACCACCGCGCGCAGGAGCTAGCCACATCCCGGCTGCTCGAGCAGCAACGGGATCGCATCGCCGAAGGGCGCCCGGGACAGGATCCTCCTGCACGGGCGCCTTTCCATGTGCTCGGCCGGAGGTGAAACGGCGGCTCAGAGTGTCGCGAGGGTCAAGAAGGTCACTCGCCGGCCGGCGCCGGTGCCGTCAACTTCGATGCGCACCCGCTGGCCGAAGCGGACTAGCCGCAGACCGCCGGCATCGAACGCCGGTCGATCGAAGGGCAACTCGGTCCCGTCGTCGAGCAGCACGGTGCCAGCCCTCGTCACCGGGTCGAAGGTCCGTACTGTTGCCTGCACCTGCCACTCCCGCTCGTGAGGAGACTCGAGGGGCAGACTAGCGGCCGCCGACGGGGCCGGGAGCGGTCTGCATCACGACGCGGCGGATTGCCGGCCATCCAGCAGCCGAGAAGTCCGGGACCCGAGGCCGAGCTGTGCCGCGGCATCGAGGTCGGCAGCTGTGTCAACGTCCTGTCGCAGCGACTCGAGCCCAGCATCCTCGATGGGGTAGGCGCCGCTGCGCCGATGCCGCTCGGCCGACCCTGGGCCGAATTCCGGATGAAGTTCCACCTTGGGTAGGCAAGTGAGCAGCGTCGTTCCCCCGCCGTCGGCATCCGGGACGAAAGCACGGCGGTGCGCGGACGCGCTGAGCAACGCCCGTCCCAAAGCTTCTGGCCGCAGCGCGGGCAGGTCGGCCGACAGCGCCGCGGTACCCCGATCAGGTGCGCGCTGCCGGGCAACCTGGGCGCCGTATTCGAGGGCGGCGTTGAGGCCGGCCTCAGGACCATCGGGAACCACGAGTGCGCCGATCTGCTCGAGCTCCCGTGCCGCGCGCAAATCCGATGTCACGGCGACGAGGGTGGCGACCAGCGGGCAGGCAAGGGCGGCCGCGATGGTGTCGCAAGCGAAGGCGAGCGCGAGAACGTTGCGCGGATGCTCGCGCAGCGATAGGCGAGTCTTCGCGGCCGATAGGCGCTTCACCGGGACCACGATCGACCAGTTCGGCTGGCGTGCCTCGGTGCTGGGAGGAGGCGTGCTTTTCCTCTCCCCGTCTGCTCCCCGGCCGCTCATCGACATCACGACCGATCGTGACACGCAGACCTCTGCGTCGCCGAACTGGACACCCTCGGCTTGGATGGTGCCTTCGACGCTACCTTCGACACCAGCCGCCTGATCGGCCACACTGTGACGGCCACCTTCGGCAGCGAAGCAGCCTGCGCCAGCGCGTGGAGCCCGTCGTGCAGAGGTGGACGGCCGTGGCCCTGAGGAGGAGATGCTGGTGAGCCGCCGCCGCAAGATCGGCTTTTGGTTCCGGCTGGTCGTCGTGCTGCTCCGGCCTCCTCTCATGCTGCTGACGAAGCGAGACTGGCGCGGCGCTGAAATGATCCCGCAGACGGGAGGCGTCGTCCTGGCTGCCAACCATGTCTCGCACTTCGACCCGATCGCCTTCGGGCATTTCGTGTACGACAACGGCCGGCTGCCGCGCTTCCTCGGCAAGGCGGAGGTCTTCCAGGTTCCGGTCATCGGATGGATCATCACACAGCTTGGTCAGATTCCGGTCTACCGCAAGACCAACGACGCCTCGCAGGCCTACCGTGCCGCCGTTGATGCTGTGCACCGCGGCGAGTGCGTCATCTTCTATCCGGAAGGCACGATCAGCAGGGATCCCAACCTCTGGCCGATGACCGGCAAGACCGGCGCCGCCCGCGTCGCCTTGACGACCGGAGTCCCGGTCATACCGGTCGCCCAGTGGGGTCCGCAGGATGTGCTACCTCCATACTCGAAGCGCTTCCGCTTCTTCCCGCGCAAGACGATGCACATGCAGGCGGGACCGCCGGTGGACTTCGACGAATTCTCGGGTCAGCCAGTGGACAACGAAAATCTGCGGGCCGCCACCGAGAAGATCATGACGGCGATTACGGAGCAACTCGAGAAGATTCGTGGTGAACAGGCTCCCGCCGAGCGCTTCGACATGCGCCGCGCAGGCGTTCCTGAGACCGGCGACCCAAGCCGAGAGGCGAGATAGTGGGTCGGGTCGCCGTCTTCGGCAGCGGGTCGTGGGGGACCGCTTTCTCCGTCATCCTTGCTGACGCCGGCAGCGAGGTGGCGCTGTGGGGACGCCGGGCCGAGCTGACCGAAGCGATCAACGCTAAGCACGAGAATCCCGACTATCTCCCGGGCATCGAGCTCCCGCGCACGATCGCCGCGACGGCGGATGCCGAAGGCGCCGCGAAGGACGCCGAGCTGATCGTGCTGGCGGTTCCGTCCCAGAAGTTGAGGAGCAACCTCACCGCATGGGCTCCGCTGCTCCCGGAAGACGGGGTCGTCCTCAGCCTGTCCAAAGGCGTGGAGCTCGGCACCACCAAGCGGATGAGCGAGGTCGTCCTCGAGGTGACCGGTCTCCCGCCGGCGCGGGTGGCGGTACTGTCTGGCCCGAACCTCGCCGGCGAAATCGCGCAGCGCCAGCCGGCCGCCAGCGTCATCGCATGCGCGGACGAGGAGGTCGCAGCGCGGGTACAGGCGCTGTGCCATACGCCCTACTTCAGGCCATACACCAATACCGATGTCGTCGGCACCGAGCTCGCCGGTGCGGTGAAGAACGTGATCGCGATCGCGGTCGGCATGGCCGACGGCATGGGGTTTGGTGACAACGCGAAGGCATCGCTGATCACGAGGGGGCTGGCAGAGACGGCGCGACTGGGCGCCGCGTTCGGAGCCGACCCGTACACCTTCTCCGGGCTGGCCGGGCTCGGCGATCTCGTCGCGACCTGCTCTTCTCCGCTGTCAAGGAACCGAACCTTCGGCGAGAAGCTCGGCCGCGGCTTGAGCGTTGCCGAAATCGTTGCGAGCACGCGGCAGGTGGCCGAGGGGGTGAAGTCGTGTGAGTCGATCCTCCAACTCGCCCGCGCCCACGGTGTCGACGTACCGATCGTCGAACACGTGGTCGCCGTCGTCCACGAAGGCGTGCCGCCACTGGAAGTGCTGCGCAGCCTCATGTCGCGCGCCGCGAAGCCGGAACGCTGGGGCCACTGAGAGCCCGAGGCGCTAGCGTCCCTGTCCAGAGTCCTTGCATTGGCCTGGTCTTCCGGCCACCGTCGAAGGACCTCGGGCACGCGACACTAGGATCGTCGGCGATGAACGAGCAGCCCACCCCCCGCAAGCCCCGGGTAGCCGTCGTGTTCGGCGGCCGCAGCTCCGAGCATGCCGTGTCGTGTGTCACCGCCGGCAGCGTGCTTGCCGTCATCGACCGAGAACGTTACGAGGTCATTCCGATCGGGATCTCGAGGGACGGCAAATGGGTCCTCGACTCCGGGCACCCCGACCGGCTCGCCATCACCGACGGGCGGCTACCGTCGGTCGACGAATCAGGTGCTGCCATTGTCCTCGCCGGTGATCCGACCGCCCGCCAGCTCGTGACGGCCGAGCGGGGGGAGGTGCCCCGCGCGCTCGGCGAAGTCGACGTCGTCTTCCCACTGCTGCACGGCGCCTATGGCGAGGACGGCACCCTCCAAGGGCTGCTCGAGCTCGCTGGCGTGACCTATGTCGGGTCCGGCGTCCTGTCTAGCGCGGTGGCGATGGACAAGGAGTACATGAAGAAGCTCTTCGTCGCGGCCGGTCTGCCGGTGGTCGACCACATCGTCGTCCGGGCGGGGGAGTGGGAGCGGGACAAG
>DASYTV010000383.1:0-3968 GCA_036001885.1 Actinomycetes bacterium | reverse complement strand
AGCGCAGCGTAGGGCCCAGGCACCGACACCACGGCGACGTTCGCGCCGGCCAGGTCGGCCACCGCTGCCGTGATCGTCGGCGGGCGGACCATGGTGAGATCGCGCTCGACCGCTCGGGTGCCGGCGAGCACCGCCTCGGCGGCATCCAGCGCACACATAGCGTCCTCGGGCGAGCCGGCTCGGGCGACGAGCAACAGGTCGTTGGCGCGCGCATCCCGCGCATCGACTCCCTGTTCGGCGAGCAGCTCGACGTTCAGCGGGGTCGCCATGAGCGCCGTACCCCAGTCCACCCCTGGGCTCGCCGTCAGCGCACGGGTCGCGGCCATGAGCAGCATGGAGTCGTGGTAGGCGTCGGCATGACGGCGCACCGTGGTGGTCAACGCGGCCTCACTCGTACGGGACTCCCGCTCACCACCCGGGTTCCGTGCTGACCCACCAGCCCGGACGCAACGTCGATGGTCATGCCGCTCCATTACCGATAGCGGACGGCACGTAGAGGATAGTGTACGGTGCGGAGCCGGGCAATCCCGCGGCCGGCCGGCTGGACGCGGCGGGGCGCCGGGGCCCACGATGTGATCGTGACATCCGGTTCCGATGAGCCGGTCGGACTCGACGAGCTGGCTCGCCGCTGGCAAGCAGCGGAGGACAAGCTCTACCCGGTCGTGCTGGTCCGCCCCGAGGCCTACGCCTCGGCGGTGACATTGGTACGCGCGGTTGTCGATCGGCTAGGGGGGATCGGAAGCGTCGACGAGCTCGCGGCCGCATTCGGCACGTCCGCACAGCTGGTCGCGGATGTCGTACGCGACACCGGGGTAAGCACCGAGGGCGTCGATCTCGGACTGATCGCCGGTGCCGCTTTCAACATCCGCCACCGCGACCTTCGGGCAGCCGGCCAGCGTGAGCAGGCCAAGCAGCGTATCCGCGAAGCCGCTGCCGCCAGCCAAGACTGGGTCGTGCTGTTCGAGACCGGTCGTCCCGACCTCGCTCCGCTCGCTCCCTACCGTCGCCTGGAGATGCGCCGCACCGACGGCCTCGGCATGCACGTCTCGGTCAGCCCGGATCCATCGACCGGCGGCCCAGTCTTCGCGGTCGAGGTTGTCCAACTCGATCCAGCTACCGGCGACTGGGTGCATGACGCAGAGCCGGTGACCGGTGCGCAGACGTACCCGACGCGGGACGAGTGGCAGAGCGCCATCGCGACATTGCGCCGCACCGGCAAGCTCCCTTCGCACTTCTCTTGACACGATCACTGCGGGAGTGCGAGTTTTCACTATGGTGGAGACTCGTTCGCCAAAGTGTTTGGGGTGACGGCATGCCCACGGACAAACTGCGGCGACAGGTCATCGACGGCCACAGCCACATTGGCGAGATGCAGGCGTGGAAGTTCTATGACCTCGCCGAACCGGTGAAGCCGACGGTCTACGAGTTCGCGTCGACCACGGACTACATCGCTCATCTAGACAGGCTGGGCGTCGAACGCGGCCTCGTCATCTCCAACTACGGCATCCCGGTGCAGAGCCAGCCGTTCGAGCTCAACCAGCTTGTGCTCGACGCAGTCACGTCGAGCGATCGGCTTGCGGGCGCGCTGTGGGTTTCATTCCTCCCACAGAACCGCGAGCTCACCCTCGAGGCACTCAAGCACGCCGGCGAGCGCGGCATCGTGGCGTTGAAGACGACCTTCCTCCTCGGGGGGACGCCCGACCCGGGGGCGTGGGACGAGTCGACCACCGAGATCGCCGAGGCCTGCTTCTCCGCTGCAGAGTCGCACGATCTCGTCTTCCACTTCCACACCAGCCCCGGCGGCGCGTCCGATATCAACAACTTCGTCCCGCTCATCGAGAAATACGGCAAGCGGATCAAGGTCTACTTGGTCCACTTCGGCGGCGGCGTCAGCGGCCATATCAAGCTGGTCCCGAAGTTCCTCGACTGGGTCGAGCAGGGCTACCGCGTCTACGCCGACACGACGTGGACGGTGGGATTCGGGCCGCGATGGTTGCTCACCGAGATCGAGCGCCGCGGTATCGGTGCGGACCGCGTCCTGTTCGCGTCGGACGAGCCGTGGAGCGACTTCTGGAGTGAGTTCTACAAGATCGAAGGTGTGCCGGTGAGCGAAGACCTCAAGGACCGCGTGTTCCACGCCAACTTCGAGGCGCTCTATGGCCACCGACTCGGCTGAGGCCTCGCCACTGACCCCGCAGCTGGCCGGTCTGCTGGCCGACCTGCAGAGCTTCGGCTTGCAGGTGCAAGAACCGTTGGAGTCCCGCCGTGGCGGCGCCGGTCCGGCCGACGCCGGAATGCTGTGGGTGGAAGGCGTGGCGGTGACCGTGCCGGTTGCTGCCCCGTTCGTCGCCCAGTCGCCGTTCACGCTGCGCGCCGAGGATGACGAGGCGTACGGCATCTACCGCGACGGCGAACGAGTGGCGTCAGCGCGCCGGACGAGCCGGCCGCGCTACTACGAGCTGACCACCGAGGACGGCATCCCCTACTGGCAGATCGCGCTGCTCCATCTCGACTCGGTGGCGAGCACAGTCATCCAGACGTGCATGTATTGGGGCACGGATGACGTGTGCCGGTTTTGCGGGATCGAGCTCTCACTGCAGGCCGGTCGGACAATTCCGGTGAAGCGGCCAGAGCACCTCGCTGAGGTTGCCGTCGCCGCTCGCGACCTCGACGGTGCCGTCGACGTGACTCTCACAACTGGCACCACGCATGGTCACGACAAGGGCGCGCTCTACATAGGTCGCTGCGCGAAGGCGATCAAGCAGGCCAGCGGACTTCCGGTCGAGGTTCAATTCGAACCGCCAGACGACTTGTCCGTCCTTGACGAGGTGCACGCGATGGGTGCCGACTCCGTCGGCATGCACATCGAGTCCTTCGACCCTCAGGTGCTCGCCCGGGTCGCGCCGGCGAAGGCCCGTACCGGAGTCGACGGCTATCTCCGGGCCTGGGAGCGGGCTGTCGATGTGTTCGGCTGGGGGCAGGTCTCGACCTACGTGATCCTCGGCATGGGCGAGGACATCGAGCTGACGGTGGCAGGCTGCCGACGAGCGATCGACGTCGGGGTTTATCCGTTCGTCGTTCCGCTGCGTCCGGTGCCAGGCACGCCGATGGGCGACCTGCTGCCGCCGGACGCCACCTACATGGAGTCCGTCTATCGCCGAGTCGTCCCCTATCTCGTCGAGCGGGGCCTCGGCTCATGGAATGTTCGCGCCGGGTGCGCCCGCTGTCAGGCATGCTCGGCAATGACCGCGCTGGAGCGATCCATTGACCACGACGGGCGTCGAAGCCTCCCCCTCGTCGACATCCGCTGACGTGGTGTGCCGGGTCGTCGCGAACCCGGCCGAAACCGAGGTACACCACGCCATCCGTCGGCAGGTCTTCGTCGTGGAGCAACACTTGTTCGACGGTGGCGACTGGGACGAGCGCGACGAGGATCCCGCCACGCTGCATGTGCTCGGTATGGTCGGCGATGTCCCTGGCGGCACCGTGCGGCTCTATCCGCTCGACGACCAGGGCCTGTGGAAGGGCGACCGCCTGGCGGTTCTGCCGGAGTTCCGCCGGCACGGCCTCGGCGCTCCGCTGGTCCGGTATGCCGTAAAGACCGCAAGCGAGCGAGGTGGTCAGCGGATGATCGCCTACATCCAGCTCCCTAACGTGCGCTTCTTCGCTGCGCTGGGCTGGCACGCGATCGGCGAACCTGCACCGTACGTCGGCGTCATGCACCAGCAGATGGCGATCGCGCTAGTGCCCCGTCGCTGAAGTGAGTTGACGGTGGGGCTTGGGTGGCGACGGTTGATCGTAGGATCGGGTGGGCGCTTTCGTTGGGTTCTCGTGGTTATCGCTGTTTGGTTGCCTGCTCGAGGTCGAGGAGCGAGATGGCGTAGCGCCACGACCCGTCTCCGGCGCGGCGGACGACGTTGGTGGCGCGGCCGGCCAGGATCAGGGCGATGTCGCGAACCTGGAGGATC
>DASYTV010000382.1:0-13713 GCA_036001885.1 Actinomycetes bacterium | reverse complement strand
GTGTTCAGGCTCTATGCGCCGTCGAACTGGACATACGACGCCGCGACGAGCAGCGAGAAAGCCACCCTAGTCAGATGGAAGGTATCCGCGGGTGCTAGCGATGCAACGCCGGCGCGTGGCCAGCGGATCTCGATCAAGGGAAAGGTCTCGCCGACTCGCGTCGGCACGATAGTGCAGCGGCAGAAACTAGTCAGCGGATCCTGGCAGCTCATGTCGACGACAACGGTCAAGTCGGACGGCA
Source organism: Actinomycetes bacterium (assembly GCA_036001885.1). GTDB lineage: Bacteria > Actinomycetota > Actinomycetes > JAKEEW01 > JAKEEW01 > DASYTV01. The sequence continues at coordinate 13,472 of DASYTV010000382.1, read as the reverse complement.
CATACTCCTTCTCCGTCCTCATGCCCTCGACGTCGGCAACGCTGAGCTACCGCATCAAGGTGCCGGGGACCGTAACCAATGCCACCGCTTACTCGTTCACGATCAAGATCACCGTGGCCTGATCGGGCGGGGGCTGCCCCGGAGCAGCTCGCCGAGTCGTCGCTGCCGCAGAACGCCTCGCCGAGTCGTCCACAATGTCCGCGTCGTGGCGGGCCTTGGGGCAGGATGAAGGACCGCACGCTCGAGGACTAGCGAGAGGTGCGCGGATGGCTCGCTTCGGCCGCGGTCTAGCCTGGTCAGCTTTCATGGCCGGGATCGCGATTGTCTGCATGGCCGTGCCGGCCGGGGCAGCCTCCGTTCCTCGCCACCCGGTCGGGAACGAGACGATCAACCAGTCGGTGAATTTGCGGGTTCAGCCGGACCACGTGCTGATCGACTACGTTTTGGATGTGGCGGAGCTGCCCGCTTATTCGTTGTGCAGGCAGCAGTTCGGCAGCGACGGGTGCAATCCGGACCCGAGCCAGGCATCTCGGATGGCACGCGAGGAATGCGACTACGACGCGGGCTTCATGCGGCTTGAGCTGCCTGACGGTCGCAAGCCCGTCTTCCGGCCGACCGCGTCGACTGTGGTGTTCCTCGACGGCAGCGGCGGACTGTCCACCTTGCGGTTGACGTGTGCGTTCGTCGCCGATCTCGACCTGCGCGGCGAAACGCTGCTCAGGTTTTCCAACGACGCGTACTTCGACACGATCGGCGTCCGCGAGGTTACGGCCGTCGGTGACGGCGCAACCTTGGTCCGGACGGATGTCGGCAGTGTGTCGCCAACACAGCGGCTCACGACGTTCCCGACCTCCGTTCTTCGCAATCCTCCGGATGTCCGTGAGGCCCGCCTGCTGGTTCGCCCCGGTGGGCCGCGGCTCGCCGGCAGCGCGACCACAGCTCAGGACAAGGGCGGCGCCACCCGGATCGAGGGCGGCAGGGTGGATGCGCTGTCCCGTGCCTTTACCGGTCTCGTCGACCACAGGAGGCTCACCGCGCTGTTCGCGGCCGGCGCCCTGCTCGTAGCAGTCGGCCTCGGCGCAGCTCATGCCGTCGCGCCCGGCCACGGCAAGACGATGATGGCCGCCTATCTCGTCGCCGAGCACGGCACTCTGCGGCAGGCGGCGGCAGTAGGCCTCACGGTCACGGCGACCCACACGGTCGGTGTGCTCCTGCTAGGCGTGGTGCTCTCGGCCACGACGGCCGTCGCTCCGTCGCAGCTCTATCCCTGGCTTGGCCTCGCCAGCGGGCTGCTCGTCGTCGCAGTGGGCGCGGGGCTCATCCGTCGGGCCTGGGGTGGCCATGATCATTCCCACGGCGCCAGCCACCACCTTCACGACGACCACCGAGACAGCCACCACCAGCACCCCCACGATCGGGCCGGGCTCCCGAGCCTGCGCAGCCTGCTCGGTATGGGGGTTGCCGGCGGCCTGGCGCCGAGCCCGTCCGCCGTGGTGGTGCTGCTCGGGGGCATTGCGATCGGGCGCCCCTGGTTCGGGGTCATGCTCGTCGTCGCCTATGGGCTGGGTATGGCGCTCACGCTCACCGCCGCCGGATTCGCACTCGTTCGAGTACGTGACGCCGTCGCGCGACGCGGCCGGAGCATCCGCTTCCCGATGCTGTTGCACGCGCTGCCGAGGATCACCGCCGTCGCGGTCGTAGTCATCGGCGTTGTCATCGCCGCCCGGTCGGGTCTCGGACTCCTTGCATAGGAGAGGTGGACCATCCCGACCGGCCCAGCTGGCAGATTGGGATGACGGTGCCCTTCTTCGGTCGAGGACTTAGGAAAGCTTCCCTTGGCCAAAAGAGTGCCGCCGCCGCGGGAAGTCCGCCGTCCAGCGGAAGGCCGCCGTCCAGCGCTAGCAGCCGCGGGTCACGAGCCTAGGCACTCCGCTGGAAGCTCGAACCACCGCAGGTGCTCGAAGTCGGCCGAGACGCGACCCTCCAGGTGGCCGTCCAGGAAGGCTCGGCCGCCGAGCCTCGTGAAGAGGCGGCGCGCCTCCTCGAGATAGCCGGCGAGTGCGCTCTCTGGTGCGCGATCGTGATGCTCCGGGTAGCGCAGGGTGCCGGAGGAGTCGTACGAGAGCTGGTGAAGCCGCAGTGGCGGCTCGACCGGCCCATTGCGATGCCGCCAGAGCCCGGTCAGGAGGTCGAAGCGGTAGTCGGGCAGGAGCTCCCAGCCGTATTCCGCTACGAGGTGCACCGCGGCAACGATGTAGGTGAAGACCTGCTCGGAGATGAAGTAGTTGAAGCTCACCCGCACCCAGCCTGGCTTGATCCCCTCACAGCCGTGGGCGATCTCTCGCTCGAACTCATGCGAGCGGTCCAGATCGATCCCCAGCAACCGGTGACCATAGGGTCCGGCGCACGAGCAACCGCCACGGGACTGGATTCCGAACACATCGTTGAGGAGCGCCACAACGAGGTTGTGGTGCAGATAGCGGCCGCGGGGTCGGCGTACCACGAAAGAAAGGATGGACAGCCGGTCCGCGTCGAGATTGCCGAGGATCTCGATATTCGGGTTCTGCTGCCAGGAGAGAATCGCACGCCTGACGAAGTCGGCCTCATGCTCGCGGATCACGTCGACGCCGACGGCTTCCTTGAGCTGGAACACGAGTCCGGCTCTGATCGACTCGACGATGGCCGGAGTCCCGCCTTCCTCCCGATGTTCAACGCCGTCGTGGTAGCGATGCTCGAGCGGGTTGACGTACACGACGGTCCCGCCACCCGGTACGGTCGGCACCCGGTTACGGCAGAGTTCGCGCCGGACGACGAGGACGCCGGGCGTCCCCGGCCCGCCGATGAACTTGTGCGGAGAGAGGAAGACCGCGTCCTTCCTGGCAAGCGGGTGCTCAGCACATTGCGGATTCATTTGGACGTCGACGTAAGGCGCGGCCGCCGCGAAGTCCCAGAACGATAGGGCGCCAAAGCGATGGAGCAGATCCGCGATCGCGCAGGTGTTGCTCTCGATTCCAGTGACGTTCGACGCCGCAGAGAAGGAACCGATCTTCAGCGGGCGATCGGCGTACTTCCTCAGCTCCTCCTCGAGCTGAGCTAGGTCGACGTGGCCGTCCGCGTCCTCGTGAATGGTGATCACGTCCGCGATCGACTCCCGCCACGGGAGCTCGTTCGAGTGATGTTCGAACGGTCCGATGAAGACGACAGGTCGCCGCTGCGCCGGGATGGCCGCCGTGAGCCTGTACTCGTCGTCGAGATCGGCCGGCACCCGCAGCCCGAGGATGCCGATCATCTTGTCGATCGCCGCGGTCGACCCGGATCCGCAGAAGATGACCGCGATGTCGCTGTCACCGCCGACCGCCTCGTGGATGATCCGGCGGGCGTCTTCGCGCAATCGCGTCGTCTGCAGGCCCGTGCCAGAGGACTCCGTGTGAGTGTTGGCGTACCGCGGCAGGACCTCGTCGCGGATGAAGTCCTCGACGAATGTGAGTGCGCGTCCGCTGGCGGTGTAGTCCGCGTAGGTCACCCGACGCGGACCGTACGGCCCCCACATCACCTGGTCCTCGCCGATCACCGAACTGCGGATCTTCGCCAGGAGCGCACTGTCACGGAGGTTGGTTGCTGGCGGGAGTAGCCCCGCGGATAGAGCCGGCACGGTCACCCTCGGACAGTACCGCCGCGGTGGCAACCGGCGAAGCGGGCAGGGTCCGTGCGCTGCCCGAGGGTCATCACGAGGTACGTCCGACGACGGGCTCGCCAGCCAGCTCGACCCCCTCCGCGCGCATTTGGTCGATGGCGTGGTCGACGGTCTCCCTGGCGACGCCGGCCGTGAGATCGAGCAGCACGCGGGTGGCGAAGCCGGCCTTGACTGCGTCGACCGCGGTTGCTCGTACACAGTGGTCGGTGGCGATGCCTACGATGTCGACCTGGTCCACGTCCTGGCGCCGCAGCCAGTCGGCCAGCCCGACGTCGCCCTCCGTCGTGCCCTCGAATCCGGAGTATGCAGCGGCGTAGGCACCCTTCGTGAAGACAGCCTCAATGGCCTCGGTGGCCAGCCTGGGGTGGAACTCCGCCCCAGGAGTTCCGACCACGCAGTGCCGTGGCCAGGTCGTCACGTAATCCGGCTCCTCGGAGAAATGGCCACGTGGTGCGATGTGGTGATCCTTCGTCGCGATCACGTGGTCGTAGTCGGCTGCGGCGGCCCGCATGTGCTTGGTGATCTCCCCGGCGACCCCGGCACCGCCGGTCACCTCGAGGCTGCCCCCCTCGCAGAAGTCGTTCTGGACGTCGGCGACGATGAGGGCTCGGGACATCGGTCCCCCTCCTTTGGCTTGGCGTTCAGGTCGGTTATGGCGGCCCGTCAGGCGTAAATCGTAGGGATGACGGGTTCCCCCCAGGAGAGCTGATGAGCGGTGGCCGGCAGCTCGGCGAATGACGCGGCATGCCGGGCTCGAGCCGCGCTGATCGGCTCCCGGCCGACGACCTCGCCGTCGATGACGAGCGGGTGCAGCAGCGGCCGGTCACCAGGACTGCCATAGTCGGCGCCGTCGCTCGCGGTCGCCGGCCCGGCCGCTCCCGCCACCCCGATCAGCTCGCGAACTGCGATCCCCTGCCCATCTCGTGTGCGCACAGCCCACTTGCGCCCACCGCGGTTCACCTTGCCCACGGATCGCTTGACGACGGGTACGAGCTGCTCGGGCCGGTCGGCGGAGGACCTCGCGACGAGCTTGTACACCAGGCCGACGGTGGGAGCACCGCTCCCGGTGACGAGAGCGGTGCCTACGCCGTAGGTATCCACAGGAGCGGCTGCCAGCGCCGCGATCTGATACTCGTCGAGGTCGCTCGTCACGACGATTCGGGTGTTGACCGCACCGAGCTCGTCCAGCAGCGCTCGGACCTCGTGGGCCTGCGCGAGGAGATCGCCGGAGTCCAGCCGAACTGCGCCAAGCTCCCGACCGGCGATCTCCACTGCGGCCCGAACACCCTCGAGGACGTCATAGGTGTCGACGAGCAGGGTGGTCGACGTGCCGAGGCTCGCCACCTGTGCGGTGAACGCCTCCCGCTCGCCGTCGTGGACCATGGTGAAGGCGTGCGCGCTGGTGCCGCTGGTCGGGACCGAGTATCGCCGCCTTGCCTCGAGATTCGAGGTCGTGGCGAAGCCGGCGATGTAGGCCGCCCGGGCGGCGGCGACGGCCGCCTCTTCGTGCGTGCGCCGGGAGCCCATCTCGATGCATGGCCGCGAGCCGGCGGCTGCGATCATGCGCGACGCCGCGGAGGCGATGGCGCTGTCGTGGTTGAGGACCGAGAGGGTGAGCGTCTCGAGGAGGACCGCCTCGGCGAAGGTCGACTCCACAGTGAGGATCGGTGAGCCGGCGAAGAAGCATTCGCCCTCGCCGTAGCCCCAGATACTCCCGGAGAAGCGGTAGGACGCGAGCCACTGGAGGGTGGCCTCGTCCACAATTTCGTGCTCGTCGAGCACCGCAAGGGTCGCGTCGTCGAAACGGAAGCGCTCGAGTACGTCGAGGAACCTGCCCGTGCCGCCGACCACCGCATAGCGGCGTCCGTCAGGAAGGCGACGGGCGAAGACCTCGAACACGCCGCGCCGATGCCCCGCGCCGCTGTGCAGCGCCGCCTCGACCATGGTCAGCTCGTAGTGGTCGGTCAGGAGCGCGCTCGACTCCACCCGCTCAACAGTAGCCGAGGTGATCGTTCTCAACGACCGCCCGGTGGTACGGGTCCGATCTGTGACCGCGGAGGGGCGCTTCCTGGTCGGTTACTTCGCAAGCGTTGAGTCGATCAACGACGGCGGCATTGCGATCGAGCTGGCAGACTTGTTAATCGAGCAAGGAAGCAAAGGTCACGCGTTCTCGGTCTAGGCCAGTAGCCGCCGCGGTGTGATCACGATTGGTACGGAGAAAAGATCGGAAAACTCAGCTGCGCTTCCGAACAGCGTGCCTATCCGCTCGGCGTATTTGGCGCGGTACTCGGCGTGTTGTTCGGCCGAGGGCATGCTGGTGGCGATGTGCGCCTGACCCTCGATACGGATCACATCGCGACCAATGTCTGTCACGTCCAGCGCCAGGCTGACTTCAGAGTTAACGGCGATGTTCGCCAGTTTCTGCTTGTCGGGTCGCGTGTAGATCAAGATGCGATCGTCGGGCAACTGCAGGAACCACACAGGCACGCTATGCGGGCGACCCCGGGAGTCGACCGTGGTGAACCACGCCATGAGATTGGTCTTCAACCGCCGCCGCACGTGAGCCCGTCGCAGCTCGTCAACATCGACACCGCTGTCCAGATCGCTGGTCTGCATGACCAAACGATAGAAGCGGGGTCCGACATCAAGACCGGCCCACCCCGATTCCGAAGGTGACCCGCCGATATGTCAAGGCGTCGCTGGTCGAAGATGACTGATCCCCGCGGCACCAGCTCGGCGGCGGGGATCTTCACCGGGTTGACTCGTCGACCGAGACCCGCCGCGTGGACGGGTCAGCAGTAGATGTGTCCGGGCCCGCCGCCTCCCCGCTCGCAGCTGTCGCGCAGCACGAAGGCGCCGTTACGCAGGTACGCCTTGTCCCCGGTGTGTTCCAGATGTATGCGCCGCTGTTCCAGTACCGGTCGGTGGAGGTGTTGGTGCCTGTGCCGGTGTGGATGCGCACCGACTTGCCGGCACCTAGGGAGAAGGTGCCGAACTTGTACACGTGGTTGGACTTGTCCCGCACCGTGTAGCCGGTCCCCGCGAGCCTTGCCTTCCTCCCCTTGGCTCGCGGGGGATCTTGACTCCGCTACGTCGATGACGGCTAGTCAATGCCGTTAAAGGTGATGCCCGCCAGGGGAACAGCGGCCGGGCTCGGGCCGGCCTGGGCGGCGATGGTCAGGCCCATCATCAGCGCCGTCGCGGCGACGGATAGCACCGCTGTGATCCAAAGGCTTACACGCCAGGTCATCGTGACCTCCTTCATTCAGCACACCCCACGGTCGGGGATCACTGCTGGTTCGAGGCCACGGCAGCGGCGGATGGGTTGCCGCAACGACTAGCCTCGCTCCTCGCCCCTGTGGGGAATGCAGACGCTGGGACGTGCTGACGTGGCTGGAGGTTCACCGGGCGCCCCCACTAAAACAGATGTTCGACTCGCGGTACCGCCCCATGTATGGCCATCGCCTGCCTGATATCCGAACTGGGTAACCCTGCCCGTCGCGCGGGGCCGACCCTCGGGACGTACGTCCAGAGCTCGGCCGCCTCGGACAGCCGATCCATCAGGTTCACGCTGGGTGCTGGTCGTCGTGGGTCCGCTGGGCAGCGGTCTCCATCAGCCGCGAGAACATCTAGTGGACTGCTAGATCGATACGGGTAGCCTCGGCTCGCCTGCCGCTGATCGCCGGGAGCACCCACACATAGGCACCAGAGCCGGACCGCGGCACCCGCCGAGACCTAGCATGGGGGCGTGAGCGTGGCACCGGTCGAGGTGGAACAGCCCGATGTGCACCAGGAGGTCAAGCCGGACAAGCCATGGGTGACGATCGTCTGGAACGACCCGGTCAACCTGATGTCCTACGTGGCCTACGTCTTCCAGAAGCACTTCGGCTATTCGAAGGAGAAGGCCACCAAGCTGATGCTCGACGTCCATCACAAGGGCAAGGCTGTGGTTTCCAACGGAAGCCGCGAGCAGATGGAGAGCGACGTCTCCGCGATGCACGGCTACGGTTTGTGGGCGACGCTCCAGCACGACACCTGAGCTCTGCACACTGGCTACAGCGAGGAGGCGCGATGAGTAGCCGGTTCCGGCGTGCTCGGAGCGGAGCGATCACCCTCACGCTTGAGCCTGTCGAGGCCGCTGTGCTCGCCAACCTCATCGGGCAGATCATCACTCTGCTCAAGGACGGCGACGATCGCGAGCACTCGTCCGCGGAATCCGCGGACGATCCGCTCGCCGCAGCTTTGGGTACCGGCTTTGGCTTCGGGCTCGACCATGGACCGGTGCGGCCACCAGAGGACGAGGTACTCGCCCGGTTGTTGCCCGAAGGCTACCGGGATGACCCGGAGGCAGCAGCGGAGTTCCGCCGTTTCACCGAGCGCGATCTGCGGGCCCGTAAGATCGCCGTTGCGTCCACCGTCCTGTCCACCCTCGGCTCGGGCGGGAAGATCACTCTCGACGCCGATCGGGCGCAGGCGTGGCTGCTGCTCCTCAACGACCTGCGGCTGGCGATCGGAACCCGGCTGTCGATCGCCGAGGATTACGAGGCCGCCGCCGCGTCGCTTGCACCCGACGACCCGCAGCTTCCGATGTACGAGCTATACGAATGGCTGACCTGGCTGCAGGACAGCCTGGTGCGGGCTCTCGCCGGTGACCGCTAGCCACGGCAAAGGCCCTCGGACACGCGACACCTGCCCTTCCTCGCCACGTACCCTGTGCGCATGCTGTGGATCGGCAAGGCGATCTATGACGCGATCATTGCTCACGCCCGTGCCGATCATCCCGACGAAGCGTGCGGAGTGGTCGCCGGCCCCCTCGGTTCGGATCGGCCGGTGCGGTTCATCCCGATGACTAACGCCGAGCGTTCGCCGACGTTCTACCGATTCGATTCACTCGAGCAGCTGAAGGTGTGGCGCGAGATGGATGCCAAAGACGAGCAGCCCGTCGTGATCTATCACTCGCATACCGCCACAGAGGCATATCCCTCGCGAACTGACATTTCGTACGCCTCGGAGCCCGGCGCCCACTACGTACTGGTTGCCACCCGTCACCCCGACGACGCCGAGGTCCGCTCGTTCCGCATCGTCGACGGCGAAGTCAGCGAGGAAGAGGTCGTGGTCGTTGGGTCCGCGGAATGACGCCCGGCAAGGCAAGGTTGAGATGCTGGCAGGTAGCTGACCAGCGGGCTTGGCATAGCGAACAGCGGACTCGATTGGTGGAGGAAGGCGTTCATGGCGATCGAGGTCAGTATCCCGACGATCTTGAGGCAGTACACCAGCGGCGAGAAGACGGTCGCCGGAAAGGGTGCGACGCTAGCCGAGCTGCTGTCCGATCTTGACCTCCGCCATCCCGGACTTGCCGGCCGCATCGTTGACGACGGCGGGCTGAAGCGCTTCGTCAACGTCTATATCAACGACGAGGACGTCCGGTTCCTCGGTGGTCTCGAGACGCCGCTCGCGGATGGAGACAGCGTCACCGTCCTACCTGCCGTCGCCGGCGGCTGAGCGATCGGGTGAGGTCAGGCAGGAATGCGCTTCGATTCGCTGCTCGACTCGCTGGGGCGCACCCCGCTGGTGGGCCTGCCCCGGCTGTCGCCCTCGCCTGACGTACGACTCTGGGCGAAGCTCGAGGACCGCAACCCGACCGGCTCGATCAAGGACCGGCCGGCGCTGTGGATGATCGAGCGAGCGGAGAAGGAGGGGCTGCTCAGCCCAGGCTGCACGATCCTCGAACCGACGTCGGGCAACACCGGGATCTCGTTGGCCATGGCCGCGCGCTTGCGCGGATATCGGCTCGTATGCGTCATGCCGGAGAATACGTCCATCGAGCGACGCCAGCTTCTCGAGATGTGGGGTGCGAAGATCATCTCGTCGCCGGCCGCAGGCGGCTCGAACGAGGCCGTTGCTGTTGCGAAGCGGCTCGCCGCCGAGCACCCCGACTGGGTGATGCTCTACCAGTACGGCAACCCGGCCAATGCGGCCGCCCATTATGAATCGACCGGGCCCGAGATCCTGGAAGATCTGCCGACGATCACCCACTTCGTCGCCGGCCTTGGAACAACGGGCACCCTGATGGGGGTCGGCAGGTTCCTCAGAGAGCGGGTGCCGTCGGTGCAGATCGTGGCGGCTGAGCCACGCTATGGCGACCTCGTCTACGGTCTGCGCAATCTTGACGAGGGGTTCGTCCCCGAGCTGTACGACGAGTCAGTTCTCACCGCGCGCTATTCGGTCGGCCCCCGCGAAGCTCTGCGGAGGACGCGCGAGCTGCTCGACCGGGAGGGCATCTTCGCGGGGATCTCGACTGGTGCCGTCCTCCATGCGGCGCTGGGTGTCGCCGAACGGTGCGTCGCCGCCCGGCAGCGTGCGGACATCTGCCTCGTCGTCGCCGATGCCGGCTGGAAATATCTGTCGACCGGCGCCTACACCGGGACGCTCGACGAAGCCGCACACCGGCTCGAGGGCCAACTGTGGGCATGACGTCGACGGCCGATCGCGAGCCGTTCCAGGTGCGGATCAGAGTGCGGGGGTACGAACTCGATACGCAGGGGCACCTGAACCAAGCCGTCTACCTGCAGTACGCCGAGCATGTGCGCTGGGAGCTCCTGCGAGCGGCGGGCATTTCGCAGGACGGGCTCATCGCCTCAGGTATCGGACCGGTGGCGTTGGAGACCACGGTGCGCTACCGCAGGGAGCTGCGAGGTGGCGACGATGTCGACGTGTCATGCGACTTCATTTGGGGTGACAGACGGACGTTCACCCTCGAGCAGGAGTTTCGCCGTCCGGATGGTGTGCTCGTCGCAGAGCTGACCGGAGTCTGCGGACTGCTCGACCTGGCCGCCCGGCGACTCGTTCTGGATCCTGCCGGTCGTTTTCGCTCGCTGGCGACAGCGCCGCATCTCCTCGGTATCTGACCGGCGGGTCTAGACCTCTATGGTGAGGCCAGGCTGAGCAAGGTCGATCGGACCGTGATACGCCGACGCCGCCTCGGCCAGGCTCCGCTGCGGATCGTTCCATGGCGGTATGTGTGTGACGATCAGCCGTCCGACCCCGGCCTTCTCGGCGCACTCGCCCGCTTCGCGACCTGTCAGGTGCATCCCCGGCGGATGCGGTATGCCCTCGAGGAAGGCTGCCTCGCTGAGCAGGAGGTCTGCGTCCCCTGCGAGCCGAGTCAGCGCGTCACACGGGCCGGTGTCTCCGGAGTAGGCCAGGACACGACCCGCGTTCTCCACCCGCATCCCGTACGTCTCCACCGGGTGGACGACCCGGGCGACGGTGACAGTGAACGGCCCGACAGACACCGTCCCCGGCTTCCACTCGACGAAGTCGAACTGTCTGCCCAGACCTGGCCGTTTCTCCCGGCCGTACATCGCCGCAACCTGGTCGGCGACTCCCTGAGGCCCGTACACAGGACCGGGCGGCCGTGGCCCGTCGGGGTGGTAGCGCCGGTAGACGTAGAAGCCGCACAGATCAGCGCAGTGATCCGGGTGGAGATGGGAGAGCAGGACTGCGGTGATGTCGTCGAGGTCGGTGTATCGCTGCAGCGGTCCCAGTGCCCCGTTGCCGAGATCGAGGAGGATGCGGGCGCCGTCCGCTTCGAGGAGATAGCACGAGGCCGCTGACCGGGGCCCGGGATAGGACCCCGAGCACCCGACGACGGTCAGCCTCATGCGATCGCCGTTTCCACGCCACTTACCTCGGGTCCGAGGAAGCGGTGCGCCAGCAGCGTGAACTCGAGCGGGTCGCCGGTGGTGAGGAACCGATGCTGCGGGTCGGGCAGGCCGTCACGGCGCTGCAGACCGTACTCGACAAGCACGCGGTAGACATCCTGCGCGGTCTCCTCGGCGCTGGAGACCAGCGCGACATCCTCGCCCATCACATAAGAGATGACGCCCGTCAGCAGCGGGTAGTGAGTGCAGCCAAGGATGAGCGTATCCACCCCGGCGGCGGCGACCGGGTCGAGATAATCATGGGCGACGGTGAGCAGCTCGTCGCCGGTCGTGACACCACGCTCGACGAACTCGACGAACCGTGGGCAGGCCTGCGTGGTGAGCCTGACGTGCGGGGCCGCGGCGAAGGCGTCCTCGTATGCGAGGCTGGTCTTCGTCGCCGGGGTGGAGATCACGCCGACTCGGTCGTTCCTCGTCGTTTTCACCGCGCGCCGGACCGCCGGCTTGATCACTTCGACGACGGGCACGGGATAGCGCTCCCGAGCGTCTCGCAGGACCGCCGCGCTCGCGCTGTTGCACGCGATGACGAGCAGCTTGACGCCGGAGTCGACGAGATCGTCCAGGCAGTCGAGCGCGTACTTGCGGACGTCGGCGATGGGTTTGAGCCCGTACGGCTGGTGGGCGGTGTCGCCGAGGTAGAGCACCGGTTCGTGCGGCAGTTGGTCGATGATCGCTCGCGCGACGGTCAGCCCACCGAAGCCGCTGTCGAAGATTCCGATCGGAGCGTCAGCCACAGCGGCACCCTACCGATCCGGGCGGGGTTCGACCGGCGACGCCGCCGCTGATCCGCCAGGTAGGGTCGCGGGCGTGGGTGAAATGCGTATCGACGGACGGGCCCCGGACCAGCTCAGGACCGTGCGCTTCCAACGCGGGTGGACCGAACACGCCGAAGGCTCGGTGCTCTGCGAGTTCGGGCGTACCCGGGTGCTGTGCACGGCGAGCGTGCTCGACACGGTGCCTCGCTGGCGGCGCGGGAGCGGCAGGGGCTGGGTCACCGCCGAGTACGCGATGCTGCCACGGGCGACGTCGACCCGTTCGGATCGTGAGTCCGTCCGCGGCAAGCTCGGCGGCCGCACCCAGGAGATCTCCCGGCTGCTCGGGCGAAGCCTGCGGGCATCAGTCGACTTGTCACTGCTAGGCGAGAGCTCGATCGTGCTCGACTGCGACGTCCTTCAGGCCGACGGAGGCACCAGGACCGCCGCCATCACCGGGGCCTGGGTCGCTTTGGCCGACGCGGTCGCTTGGATGCGGCAGGAGAAGCTCCTCAAGCCCAGCGCACAGCCCCTGGTCGGCTCAGTCGCGGCCGTCTCGGTGGGGGTGATCGACGGCAAGCCGATGCTCGACCTGTGCTACGAGGAGGACGTACGCGCGGACAGCGACGTCAACGTCGTTTGTACCGGCACCGGCGAGTTCGTCGAGGTCCAAGGCACCGCCGAGGGGGCGACCTTCGACCGGGCCACCCTGGACGCGTTGCTCGATCTCGCCGCAGCCGGCTGCGCCGAGCTCACCCGGCTTCAGCGAGAGGCGCTGGAGCAGTGACCAGGCTGGTTCTCGGCAGCCGCAACCAGGGGAAGATCGTCGAACTGCGGCGGATCCTCGCCGAAGCAGGCCTCGACATCGCCCTGGTCGGCCTCGGCGAGTTTCCCGACCTGCCCGATGTGCCGGAGACCGGCCTGAGCTTTGCCGAGAATGCGCTGCTGAAGGCTCGTGCTGTCGGTGCGTACACGGGTCTCGCCGCAGTTGCGGACGACTCGGGACTCTGCGTCGACGTCCTCGGCGGAATGCCCGGCATATTTTCCGCCCGCTGGTCGGGCAAGCACGGCGACGACGAGGCGAATCTCCGCCTGCTCCTCGCTCAGATCTCCGACATCGACGACCGGCACCGGACTGCCCACTTCGTGTGTGCCGCAGCCTTGGTGACACCCGACGGCAGCGAGGACGTGGCCGAGGGCCGCTTGGACGGCACACTGATCCGCGAGCCGCGGGGGACTGGCGGGTTCGGTTACGATCCGATCTTCGTTCCTCTCGGCGAGACTCGCACGACGGCCGAGCAG
>DASYTV010000381.1:0-3870 GCA_036001885.1 Actinomycetes bacterium | reverse complement strand
CCGAACCGGCGTCGACTTCTTCAAGATCGTCGACGCCGCCGAGGATGTCGTCCGCCCAGCAATGCCCCAGGAGTGCCTACTGGATCGGATGGCCCTGGTCATGGGCTACGCCGGCGTGTACTCGAGCTTCCTCCGCCACGCCTACACCCAGGCCGAGCGCTACAACGTCTCCGGAGCCCAGATCCTCGTCCGCGCCGGACAACGAAAGCTGGTCGGCGGACAGGAGGACCAACTGATCGACATCGCCCTGGAACTCCAGCGCGAGGCCACGAGAGCCTGATTCATCGCAGTCCTCGCGGCAGCCGGCTGAGTTGATCTAGCGACCAGGCGTCCAGCAACCTAGCGACCAAACAACCAGGAAGAGAGCGACCAGACGTCCAGTAGCCCAGCGACCAAACGTCCGGCACTCGTGGCATCATGGCCAGGTGAGTCATGCTCCTTCGTCGCCGCTTGGCCGAATCCTGCCGCGCCGAGCTGCGCAAACCGTCGAGACGGCGTTGACCGACACGCGGGTCGTCCTTGTCAACGGCGCCCGCCAGTGCGGCAAGAGCACCCTCGTTGCTGAGGTCGGTGGCGCTCGCGATGCGCGATGGCGCAGCCTGGATCGCGCACTGACCAGAAGCGCGGCTACCGATGATCCGACCGACTTCGTCGCGGGGGATGGCCTCATGGTCATCGATGAGGTACAACGTGTCCCCGAACTCATCCTTTCGATCAAGGAGCAGGTGGACTTTGTCGATACTCGACCTGGTCGCTACCTGCTGACCGGTTCCGCGCGGCTTCTGGGCTTGCGGAAGCTACCTGACACTCTTCCCGGGCGAATGGAGACGGTGGAACTTTGGCCGCTGTCGCAAGGCGAGATCGACGGTGCCCCGGACGGCTTCATCGACGCGATCTTCGAGCAAGGTCCCGCCCTGAGCCATGACTCCACAGAGAACCGCTCGAGCTACGTGGAACGAGTCGTGCGCGGCGGCTTTCCGGCAGCGCTGGCCAGATCGACCGAAGCCCGGCGGGCGCGGTTCTTCGACGAGTATGTCGCCGATCTCGTCAACCGCGATGTGATCCAGTTGTACGAGATCGAGCGAGGCCCGGAGATGCGCGCACTGATCCGGTTGCTGGCGGCGCGGTCCGGACAGCTTCTCGTGCCGGGAGCGTTGGGCAACGAACTCGAACTGTCCCGGCAGACCGCGGCCAGGTACGTGAGCCTGCTCGAGGAGGTGTTCCTGATCAAGCGGATTCCCGCGTGGTCGCGGAATCTCAAGACGCGGGCGGTGGGCACGTCCAAGGTCTGCTTCGTCGACTCGGGGATCGCCGCAAGGCTCGTCGGCGCCGACGCGGATCAGCTGAAGGATGTCGAGGGCCCGCTCGGCCCGCTGCTCGAAGGGTTCGTCCTCATGGAACTGGCTCGGCAGCTGACCTGGTCGGAGCAGACCGTCGAGCTGTTTCACTACCGCACCAAGGATAAGGTCGAGGTTGATGCGGTGCTGGAGAACCGGCGCGGCCAGGTCGTCGCGATCGAGGTCAAGGCGGCCTCGACCGTGCGCGGGGCAGATTTTCGTGGCATCAAACACTTGGCGGAGCGCCTTGGCGACGACTTCATCGCTGGGGTGGTGCTGCACACCGGCGAGCAGACGTTGCCCTTCGGACCACGCCTGCGGGCCATGCCGGTGAGCGCGCTCTGGGAGGTCCGTTGACTCAGGTCTCGGCCGGTGCGTTGAGCGCGACCCGCAGCAGCGCGATGATCTGAGCCAGGCTGGATTCAGTCTTGGCAAAGTCGTGCCGCCATTGCGCTTGAAGACCTGATGTGTGTCGCTCGGCTGCCTTGGCGGTCGTGACCGCCCTCGTCACATCGGACAAGTCGCAGCGCGCCTGGAGCTCCAGCTGGATGACTCGGTCGCGAAGGTCGTCGAGATCCTTGCGGAATTCCTCAAGCTCACTCATCGGTGCCCCCAACCATGTCGTCGTTGCGGTCCCGGAGTGCCTCGAGCGCCTCGGAGCCCTTCGTGATCAGTTTCGCCAGGCCTCGCTCGGTGGCGACGAGCTGGAACTCACCCCGGCGGAGGCCGAGATCGAACTCGACCACCTCGCCGCACACGTCGTACCTGATGGGAACCCCTTCGTCGATCTTGACCCAGCCATGGAGGGTTGCTCCGGCCATTGCTTCCCACCCTTCCGGCGTGTGCGTACACGCTCGCTCGCTCAAAGTTGCTACTCTGACTGGAGGAACTTTAAGCTACGTGCAAGAAGTTTGCACGCTCCCGAAAGGGTGAATCATGGGCCAGGGTCAGCGTCGCACGGCCGACCGCATCCAGATCGGGGCCACGCTCAAGCGCATGCGGACCGAGTCGGAGATCCCCCGGGAGGCCGCCGCAGAGAAGCTGGGTTGCACGACCGCCACGATCGGCAACATCGAGCAGGGCCGGACCAAGATCAGCCATGGCGATCTTGCCGCCCTGCTTGAACTCTATGGAGTTCCTGGCGACCAGGTCGACGACCTGCTCGAGGTCAACCGCGCGGCCCGCCGCGCCGTGAAGCGGGTCCGGGGTGGCGGAGACATCCAGCCGCATCAGCGCCGAGCTGCCGATCTGATCAATTCGGCGCGGATGATCAACTACTACAGCCCGGAGGTGTTCGTCGGCGTCCTCCATGAGGAGGGCTATGCCCGAGCGCTCATGGCGCCCAACGGGCACACCAACGACGTGCTCGAGACCCGGCTGCGTTTTCGGTTGGGGTTGAGCCAAGTTCTGACCCGCGAGGAGGCACCCCTCGAGCTGTGGGCCGTGGTGGGTGAGGCGGCGCTGCACAAGAACATCGGCGGCAGGGAAGTGTTGAGGCGCCAGCTTCAACACGTGGTCCGGTTGTGCCGGGAGCGTTCCAACATCACAGTGCAGGTGATGCCGCTCAATGCCCGTGAGCACTACCTGATCGGCACCACGATCACGATCTACCGGTTCGACGGCGCCGTTCCGGAGATCGCGAGCGTGGACACCACCATCGGTGAGCAGTTCTTCGAGCGTGACTCCTCGGTGGCGGAGGCCATCACCAAGTTCGACGACGTGCGGCTCAAGGCGCTCGATCCGCTGACGAGCATCGATATGATGGATGACCTGAGTCGCAAGTGAATCGAGCGAATGATGTCCCTGCAGTTCCACGTGTGGACCAGGTTCTCCGACAACGGGAACCAGTGCGTCGAGGTCATGCTGACCGACACCGAGGTGCTGGTCCGCAACTCCAACCACCCCGATGCCGGCACGCTGTCGTTCACCTTCGCCGAGTGGGATTCCCACACCAGAGGCCAGAAGCTCGGCGTCTTCGACCTCCCCGCGGGCCTCCTCTGACCCAGCTCATGACTCGTCGGAGGGCTTGGGAGTCAACAGGTTGGTGATGTGATCCATCCCAGCCTTGAGTGTCTGGAAATTCGCGTCGACCTTGGCTTCGAGTTTGTTGAAACGCTCGTCGACCTTGTTGAAGCGCTCGTCGACCTGGTTGAAGCGCTCGTCAACCTGGTTGAAGCGCTGATCCATCTGGTTGAACCGTTCGTTTACCTCGCCGAACCGCTCGTCGACACTGCGTCGAAACTCGTTGAGGCGGTCTGACATGCCGTTGAGCACGTAGGTCTGGCCGTTCAACACGCTGCGCCAGCCGGCTACCTCCTGGCCGGTTCCTCGGGCAAGGGGTTCGATGTCGTCCATCCGCTTCTCCAGCTGGGTCACGCGTTCGGCGAGATCGGTCATGGTGGTTCCTCCGGTCAGAGTAGTGCCTGTGTGTGGGTCAAGGATGCGTGTTGTCCCGGTGGCCTGTCCAGTTGGCTATCCACAGGGTCTGAGCTGCGGGGATGTACAGAAACGAGAACGTGTTCTAGTGTGGGGG
>DASYTV010000380.1:0-3485 GCA_036001885.1 Actinomycetes bacterium | reverse complement strand
GTCACGGCGGAGCAGATGACCTACCTGTCCGGCAGCGGCTGCGATCCGGTCAGCGGACGACCCTTGGGATCGGCGACAAGGTCTTCACCAACGAGACCGCCGACGCCTTCACCGCCAGAGTCGACGAGCTCCTCGCGGATTCGCCGAAGCCGAGTCCGGCCGTGCGAGCAGCGGCGCGGACCACCACGGCCTACGAGATATTTGCCGACGAGCACGGTCGAGAGCCGACAGCATCCGAGCTGTCGGCCGCGGTGGCGGGATACTCGCGGCCTCGCCTGTCTCGATCCAGAGCCCACAAGCTGTGTGCCTCATGTTGTGAATCCGGAGGCCATCGAGCCCTGCCGCCTTGACGGCAGGAGCCCACTCCCTGCGACGGAGGTGTTAGCGCGCACTCGGCCACCGTGAGCACCAGGAAACACCGGGTCCGCAGCATCCTGTAGCTGCGGCCCAGCGGTGGTGCCTACCTGTTCATCCATCGACTACTGCGCGACTATCTTGCTGGCTCATAGGGTCATCGACGGGTTTGGGTTCAGCTCAGGCCCATTCCCTTGGGGGCGTAGCAATTGTCTGTGAAAGCCCATGTACTGAAGGAAGCCCTGCTCAATCGCGCGCTCAAGAGCGCCAGGATCGAGCGGGATACCTGGCGTCCCGACCTCGGGTTCGCCGAGAACACGCGCACGGTCGAGGCTGTCTACGACTACTACGGGCAACTGTTCGTCGACCACCCGCACCTCAAATGGGCCGGCATGGCGAGCTTGGTCGGCCCGGCCTTCTACGCCGGCTTCAAGGACCTCGGATTCCTCCCGGGCGCTGGGCGAAAGGCGGCGATCGCGGTGTTCGGGCGGGCCTCGCGAAGCCTCGCCAAGCGCGCCGCGGGCGACCTCGGCTTCTACGAGACGACATTTCTGAGGATGCAGAAGAAGATCTTCGAGGACCAGGCGACGATGCACGAGGCGTACGTCGCGCACGGCCTATCCCAGATCGAGGAGCTCTACCACGCGCGAATCATCGACGCCGCCACCCTCGAGGCCTGGCGGGAGATCGACCGCGGCCACAAGACGAACGACATGGCGCTGATCGATCGCGGCAACCGCACGCTGCTGTTCCGCGAACAGTTCGACATCATTGACCGGTTTTACCTCCAGATGCTGCGGCATGACCGGCCGGAGGGCTTACTGTTCACGTATCTGCTGACGCTCGCCGGAACACCGTCGGTACCAGGCGCCCACTCCTTCCCCGAGCGGTTCCCGGTCACCCTTGTCGCACGCCTACCGGTAGCGACGATCAGCGTGCGGACACCGCTGGCCAATGGGAACATCGCCGTGTTTGCTAACCGCTGGAAGCTGATCGAGGACGACACGCTGCCGGAGTATCTCGCGTTCGTCCGCGACCGCGCGGATGAGGCGCGCAAGCTGGCGGGTACCTCGGTCTCGGAGCGCGCGATCCGCTACCGGCTGCTCGCCCGCACCGACCAGCTGATCGCCACGGCGCTCACACGGTGGGACGTCAGCGCCGGAGGGGTAGGCGCTGGCGCCCCCGCCGTCCCAGCTCGGAAGCCACTGCTGGCGGCCTTGACCGAGGATCGGTCGATCGATCTGACGAGCCCGCCCACCCGCGAGTCGGCCGGCTTCGACGCCGGTGCCGACAGCCGGGTCTGGATGAATCCCAACCGCCGGCCGTTCGACCTCAGAGTGCTGCTGCCCGGCGGGCGCGTCTACCGCACCCGTGCGGCGGAGGCGGTGATGCTGAGCACGACACCGGCCGGCGATCCCGACCGGCTGATCGTGCAGCCTCCGGCGGCCAGCCTCGACCCCGACGCCACCCAGCGGCTAATCGCCCAGTACGCCGCCGACTGGGGCTTCCCCGCCGATGCGGCCACGGGCTGGCGCACCGGCGTCGAGCGCCGCGTTCAGAGCGACCGCAGCTATAGCACCCATGTGTTCACACCCGACAACGTCGGCTTCATCCACCTCGAGTTCCAGGTATCCCACCACGTGAGCGAGGGGACGTTCGTCGTGTCGACCCTGTTTTCCTGGACGACCACAGCGCTTGGCCACTGACCAGGGGGACGGAGTGGCGATGGCACCGCACGAGCGCGACGTACGGAGGTCCTTTCGACACTTTGGCCCGAGGTGGCCGAGGGTCAAGGAGGCGTGTAGCCGTGGATGCAACGCCATCGATGGTTGACGGTGGGGTGGTGCATTATCGCGAGCTCGGCAATGGCATGCCCGTTCTGATCTTGCACGGGGCGGGCGTGGACCACCGGGAGATGGCTGCTGCGTTGGAGCCGCTGTTCGCGCAGCGGCCGGGCTACCGGCGTATCTATGTGGATCTACCCGGCATGGGCCGCACGCCCGCAGACACCGTCAACACCAACGACGACGTACTCGACCTCCTGATCGGGTTCGCCGGCAACGTCATCGGCGACGACGAGTTCCTGGTCGTCGGTCACTCGTACGGCGGTTATCTCGGCCAAGCACTCGCGCACCGATGCGCGCAGGTCGCCGGCCTCGCCTTGATCTGTACCGTCGGTGACGAGCGTGGCGAAGTACCCGAGCACGTCGTGCTGCACACCTCGGGCGAGCTGGAAGGTCGGCTGAGTCAGGCGGACGAAGCTGAGTTCCGCGGCTACTTCGTCCTACAGAACGCGGAGATGCTGCAGCGGTTCGAGGAAGCCGTGGTGCCGGCGATGCCCCTCGCCGACGAGCCGGCCTTGGCGCGGATCTTTGAGCACTGGCGGCTGACGAACGCACCGGAGGACGAGCAGCCGTTCACGAAGCCGGTATTGATTCTCGCCGGGCGCCAGGACTCGTCAGTCGGCTATGCGAACGCATGGAACCTCGTCGAGCACTATCCGCGGGCGACCTTCGCCGTCATCGACCGCGCCGGTCACGCACTCCCGCACGAGCAAGAAAAGTTGGTCATTGCATTGATGGCAGAGTGGCTGGACCGGGTCCGGGAACACCGCAGATCCAGCTGAACGGCCGCCTGAGCCGCACATTGGATGTTGGACACCCTGATGAGCCATGGCCTGCTCGACGAGCTCCGGCCCTGGGTTCACCCCTTCTTCTTCGGCCGCGGTGGTCCTGAGGCCCGGCTGTACGAGGACAGCCCCACGACGATGGTCACCTTTGTCGCCAAACCACTCAAGAGCGGGACCGTCATCTTGTCTTACCGGTTCGACCAGGCTGGGGACGGCGCTGGCTCCTGACCACACCCTTGCCTTCTTGAAGGATCGGTAGGCTGGCGGCGTCTTATCGACAGGGGAGGTGCGGCGATTTGGTCGACGCCAGCACGATGCGCGCGGTGCTTGCATACGGCAGCGACCCGGCAACTCTGACCTACGAGACCCTGGCCGTTCCGGAGCCCGCTGCAGGCGAGGTCCTCGTCGCGGTCCATGCCACTGCGATCACGGCCGGAGAGCTGGCCTGGCCCGACGCCACGCCATTCATCCCCGCGCACGATGT
Organism: Actinomycetes bacterium; assembly: GCA_036001885.1. Taxonomy (GTDB): domain Bacteria; phylum Actinomycetota; class Actinomycetes; order JAKEEW01; family JAKEEW01; genus DASYTV01. The sequence goes on along the minus strand of DASYTV010000380.1, from coordinate 18 downwards.
CTCAGGCGTGGTCGCCGG
>DASYTV010000379.1:0-1605 GCA_036001885.1 Actinomycetes bacterium | reverse complement strand
GCCTCGACGGCGTGCCGCTGCGGCGGTACCGCAACCAGGTCACCTGGTCCGAGCTCGGTGTTGGACTGGTCGGCGCGGAGCATGACACGACCCTGCAAGCACAGCAGCGATCCGTCCCCGGGACTCTTGTGCTTGCCCATCACCCGCTCGGGTGCAAGCGCCACAACAGTCTGCCGCAGCCGCGCACCGGTCCTGCCATACACCGTGACCGAGCTTCGCCCGCTCCGGGCAACCATGGCCATGGCCAGTCGGTCCTCGGCCAGCGCGTTGATCGACGCAACGTTCATAAACGTTGATGGTGGCATGAGACCGGGGCGAGTGGGCGGAAGCTGTCGGCGTGCAGCCCAGTCTGCGGATCGGCTGGCCCGGGCACGCGTTTCAGCTTGGGGGAGGGGCGGGTAGGCGGGAGATTTAGGGCGAGCGGAGTCAGCCCGCGTCAGGTACGCATCTCCAGCAGGATCGCGCGGGGCTGGCAAAGCGTTGTCGGTACGAGACTGGGCCGGGGTTGGCAAAGCGTTTCGGTACGAGACGCGGCCCGCTGCCCCCTCGTCCACGCAACGAATCCACACCAAGGAGGCAGAGCATGGTCGAGCAGAGCGGGCATCGACACGTCGAGATCAGCGACGGTGAGCACACAGTCGCCGCTGCCGACGTAACCATCTCATCCGGACCTGACCGAACCGTCCGGGCTTCCTTGCGCGCCGAGTCCGGGCACATCCCTCCGGGGAGCCGCGCGAGCCTGGTCGACGCGGTCCTTGAACTGCCGGAGGTGCAGGAAAGCACACGCCTGGAGGCTGCCTTTCCACTCGGCGACAGCGAGTCATTGCACCGGCTCCAGGAGCGATGTGGGGACGTCAGAACCCACCCGGCCGGGGTGAGTGCGCTCGTTGAGGCGGACATCTCATCCGGCACGCGTCGACGACAGCGACCCTCAAGAACAACTTGACGAGGTATCCGGGGGCCCATCGGCTCCGAATGTTCGCCGTCGGCACCACGTCCGACAGGGTAGACGCCTCAATGGTTCTGACTGATCGTGGTGAGGTCGGCGCCGCGCGGCGGAGAGTACGCGTGGAACGAGCGCAGGTCGGCCGCCTGGAGGGCGCGGCTGATGTCGGTCGACGAGACAATGCCGATCACTTTGCGCTGCTCATCGAGCACCACTGCCCTGCCATCCGCGCAGCCATGCATTCGCGGCAGCAGAGCCGTCAACGGCTCCTCGGGGCGAGCAGTCGGCACGCCCTCGGGCGGGCACGCGATGTCCTGCAGGCGGGTATCGAGCCGGCGACTGTTGGGGACCGCTCGCACCCGGTTCAGGGTTACGAGCCCGGTCAGGTGGCCACTGGGGTCGACGAGTGGATACGAGGAGAACTGGTGGCTCATCGCCAGCCGGTTGACGAAATCTTCCAGCGTCATGGTCCCGTCCGCCACCACCGGGTTCTCGGTCATCACGTCGGCGACCCGTACGCCGGACAGGCGTCTGCCCATCCGCGCCTGCTGCTCCTCCGCCGTCGCCGCGCTTACCAGGAACCAGCCGATCAGGACCAGCCAGATCCCACTGAACGTGCCGGTAAGGAGCGCCTGCAGCAGTCCGAGCCCGACCATCGC
>DASYTV010000378.1:0-3858 GCA_036001885.1 Actinomycetes bacterium | reverse complement strand
CGCTGAGCGCCGCCAGGGCCTGCTGGACACGAACATTCTCGTGCTGCGTCGGTGGATCGACCCTGGGGAACTACCCGATGAGATGGCCATCAGCGCGATCACCCTCGCCGAACTCTCCGCCGGGCCCCATCAGGTCCGGCGCAACGACGAGCAGGACTCCTACGATGAGCATGCCGAGCGCGCTCGCCGCCTCGACGTGTTGCAGCGCGCGGAGAACGAGTTCGATCCCATCCCGTTCGGCGCCGAAGCGGCTCGGATCTACGGCCGGCTCGCAGCGGCTGTAGTCGGCGCCGGACGGAAGCCCCCCAAGCGGGCAATGGACCTGATGATTGCCGCAACCGCCGGCGCGGAGGCGTTGACCTTGTACACAACGAACCCCGCCGACTACGAAGGGCTGGAGCGCCTGATCTCGGTCGTTCCCGTCACCCGCGCCGTGGTTCCCCACGAGTGCTGAGCCAGGCAAGAGCGACCCACGCTGCCAGCGACACCGTCCCGGTCACATCTTTTGCAGGACGGCAAGGAACATCGCGTCGGTGCCGTGCCGATGCGGCCAGAGCTGGATGTGCGGGCCGCCGCCCAAGTCGGGCACGGCGGCGAGGAGCGGCCTCGCATCGAGGTGCTCGGCGTCAGCGCGCTCGCCGAGGACCTCGTTGACGACGACTGTGGTCTCAGCAGGGTGCGGCGAGCATGTCACGTAGGCGACGAGGCCGCCTGGTCTGGCCGCGTCCAGGGCCGTACGAAGCAACGCAGCTTGCAATGGCCGCAGAGCAGCGACATCCGCCGGTGACCTGCGCCAGCGCGCTTCTGGCCGGCGGCGCAGTGCGCCGAGACCGGTGCAGGGCACATCCAGCAGAACGCGGTCGAATCGGCCTGCTCGCCAGGCGGGCGTGGTTGCATCGCCGGCCACTACCGCCCAGCTTCCCGCGATACCCGACAGTGCGCGGGCGACCAGCCGGGCCCGATGCATCCGGCGCTCGACGGCCAGCAGCATGCTGCCGCGCGGGGCCGCCAGCCCTGCGAGCAACGCGGCCTTCCCTCCTGGCCCGGCGCACAGGTCCAGCCACCGACCGTCATTCCCGTCGAGTGGGGCGTTGGCGAGGGCGAGGGTGACCAGTTGACTGCCCTCGTCCTGGACGCCGGCCCGGCCCTCTGCCACGGCCGGCAGCTTCGACGGATCTCCCGCCTGCAGCGTTGCGGCGTAGGGAGACCATCGGCCGGGGACCGCACCCGCCTCGACAAGCTCGTCGACGGTGGCGCGGCCCGGTCGTACCGCGAGCGTGACTGGCGGCGGTTCGTTGTCCGCCGCGAGTGCCGCAGCCACCTCGTCGACATCGCCACCGAGCGCATCGGCGTAGGAGGCGACGATCCAGCGCGGGTGTGCGTGAAGGACAGCCAGCCGCTCTATGTCGTCCAGTCCCTCGGTGAGCTCGGCGAGCCAGCTGTCGAGATCTCGGGTGGCAACCCGACGGAGGACCGCGTTGGCGAACCGCGCAGCCCCGCCGCCGGCAGCGACACGAGCCAGGTCCACCGTGGCGGACACCGCCGCATGAGCGGCGACCCGCATGGCGAGGAGTTGGTGCGTTCCCAACCGGAGCACGTCGCGGAGCGAAGGATCCACCGCCTCCAACGGTCTATCGACGCAAGCAGCGAGGACGGCATCCCAGGTGCCGAGTCGGCGGAGCGTGCCGTAGGTGAGTTCGGTGGCAAAGGCGGCGTCCCTGCCGGCAAGGCCGTAGCGGCGCAGAGTCGACGGCAACGCGAGGTTGGCGTACGCCTCCCGTGCGTCGACGGCGCGCAGGACGTCATATGCAGCGCGGCGGGCGGGGTCAACCGCCCGTACCTTGGGAGGGCGCGAGGCGGCCCGCCGCCGAGGCGCCGCCCGACCCGACCGGCTGTGCCCGTCTGCACCGGACTTGCTCATTCGAACTGCTCACCGGAGGCTATCCGGGCCCCCCGTGCCCACTCGGTCGCAGCCATCCGCCGCTTGCCCTGCTCCTGAACATCACCGAGCCGGACCGGTTCGGTGGCGGTCCCGACGAAGACGGCATCCTTCTGCACGACGAGCTCACCGGGGCTGGCTGGACCGGGACCGTGCTCAGGCAGCACCGGACCGAGCTTCACCCGTACGCCCCGCCACGTCGTCCATGCCCCAGGGACAGGCGTGCACGCCCGAGCCACTCGGTCGATGCGGACGGCAGGTGCAGTCCAGTCGAGCCTGGCATCGGCAACGGTGACTTTGGGAGCGTGAGACACCCCCTCGGTCGGCTGGGGAAGCACGCTGAGGGTGCCATCCTCGATCCCGTCCAGCGTGGCGACGAGCAGATTTCCGCCTGACATCGCGAGCCGGTCGAGGAGATCGCCGCTTGTGTCAGTGGGCCTGATCGCCTCGGTGACCACGCCGTACACCGGCCCGGTGTCCAGACCCTCCTCGATCAGGAAGGTGCTGGCGCCGGTGATCTCGTCACCGGCCATGATCGCGTGCTGCACCGGGGCGGCGCCCCGCCAGGCCGGGAGTAGCGAGAAGTGCAGGTTGACCCAACCATGACGGGGGATCTCGAGGGCTGCACGCGGAAGGAGTCCCCCGTACGCCACGACGGCGCAGCAGTCAGGTGCGATCTCTGCGAGGCGGGCAAGAAAGTCGGGATCTCTCGCCCTTGCCGGCGTGAGCACCTCGACGCCGGCGTCGGCCGCTCGTTCGGCGACAGGGCTACGCGTGAGCTGGCGCCCGCGGCCGGCCGGGGCGTCCGGCCTGGTCAATACGGCGACCACCTCGTGCCGGGAGGCCATCAGCGCGTCCAGGGACGGAACTGCCGCTTGCGGCGTCCCAGCGAACACGACCTTCACGGCCCACAGCCTCCCATTCACCGCTCCCCACACGCCTGGATCGGCCCGTTGCGGCGCCGGGCATGGCTGGCCGCGGTCTTTACACTTGACAGCGCGATCCCCGCACATTCATCCCCGAGCGACGAAGAGGAGTCACGCGTGGCCGTCCAGCCCATCAGGCTCTTTGGAGACCCCGTGCTCCGCACCCCTGCAGATCCGGTGATCGACTTCGACAAGGAGCTGCGGGTCCTCGTCAAGGATCTCACCGACACGATGGTGGACGCGCCGGGTTTGGGCCTATCGGCGCCCCAGATCGGAGTCGGCCTGCGGGTTTTCAGCTATTGCGTCGAGGATGAGCCCAGTCATCTCGTGAATCCGGATCTCGACCTATCAGACGAGGAGCAGGAAGGCGAGGAGGGTTGCCTTTCGTTGCCCAGGTTGGCCTATGACACCAAGCGTGCGTTGCGGGTGGTGGCAAAGGGGTTCAACGAGTACGGCGACCCGGTCGTCGTGGAAGGCGGCGACTTGCTCGCCCGCTGTATCCAACACGAGACAGATCACTTGGACGGTGTGCTGTTCATCGACCGACTGGACCGCGCCACTCGAAAGCGGGCTCTCAAGGAGATCCGCGAGGCCGATTGGGCCGGCCGGCACGCGCCCACCATCAAGGTCTCGCCGCACCCCACCTTTGGCCGCGCGCTCTGAGACCCGCCCGGGTTCGGCGGCTTGGTCGTGCCGCCCGCCTGCTGACCGGATCCGGCCGGCTGCCTGGTCGATCGACGCAGACTTAGTGCGCCGGCGGCGTTGCCGTGCATATCTCGGTTCCCGGGCGGCTACGTGAGCGGATGCGGGTCGACAGCAACCCGGACAGGGTCGGTCGCCTTGCGGGCGCTGCGGACCCCCTGACCCTGCTTCAGCGCGGTGGCGAGGGCGCCGCCGCCAGACAGTGGCGTGCGGACTAGCGCGCGCACACGTTGATCGCCCACCGGTATCGGCCCGAACACCTGTGCATCAGGCGGCAGGTGAACAACGCCG
>DASYTV010000377.1:0-6426 GCA_036001885.1 Actinomycetes bacterium | reverse complement strand
GTAGTCGTGGACCGCCTGCTCGGGGACGCGGAAGGAACGCCCCACCCGTACGGCGGGAAGCTCGCCCGCGTGGACGAGGCGATACACCGTCATTTTCGACACGCGCATGACGGCCGCGACCTCGGCGACGGTGAGGAATCTCACCTCTGGCATTGGCCGTTCTGACGTGCTCATGCGCGCACCTCACGGAACCAGGCCGGTTTCTGTCCGGCGGGTTGCCTGCAAGGGTAGTGGCGGGTGTGGCTGGTGGGAAGAGCCTGCACCCTCCTCACCACGCTTCGTGATGGTCCCCCCGCAGTCCTGCGCGATCCAGGAGGTACCTGGTGACGGGGCCATAGTGGGCAGGGTTGATCCCATCGTCCATCGGTACGGAGGCAGCGATCTTGCCCTCCACCTCGCCGGCGAAAAGGGCGGGATCGTTGCTGTCTGCGAAACCGACCGCGTCGATACCGGCCTCCCCGGCCGCACCGGCCCAGCCGTGGTCCGCGATCACCAAACCGGGCCGGCGGTCACCCGCGGCATCGAGCGCGGACACCATGAGGTTCATCGGCGTCGGTGAGTGCGTGTGCCGCAATGAGGCACTCGTCGCAAGCATCGCGACGCCGCCGATGTAGACGATCTGGCCCCGCCGTGGCGGTCCTCCGTACACGTCGACGCTCACCCGCTCGCCGGCCGCCGGCATCAGGACAGGACATCCTGCCCGCCGCAACGCCATGGCGAGGGCCTGGTGGATGGCGAGCAGCATCGGCGGATGGCCGGTGGCGAAGAGGACCGGCTCCCGCACCGCTGCCGCAGCCCGCAGCCGCTGAGACATTCGCTCGAGCGCATCGACGGTGAGCTCGGGATCGATGTAGTCGCCGCCGATGGTGTAGGCAGGATCCGGGTCGACGCCGACCCGCTCGGCCATCATGGCGAGCACGTCCTCGAAGCTCCACCGGCGCCGGAAGGTCAGCCCGAAGGTCCACTCTGGGATGCGGGCGGCAAGCCGCCGGTAGTTGCGGAGGTTGTTGTCGCGCGGGGTGGCGACATCGCCCGCTATGCGGTAAGCGACGAGGTGCTTGACGAGCTCGGTACGGCCGTGGCCGAGCGCGGTGTCTGTCATACGTCAACCTCGTGTGCGGAGAAGACCGCGGCGCGGGTCTGGGCGATCGCCTGATCCACCGGATCGGCGAGGTCGTACCCGTCATCGAAGGGCGCCCACCGGGGCTCCCGACCGTCGGTCATCTGTGCCGGCGCGACCTCCCCGGTGATCTCGCTGACGTACGCGCGCCATGCCACCGGCGTCTCGGCCTGCGGCGCTACTGGATGCCCGGCGAGCTCGGCCAGCAGGTGGGTCCAAATGCGCGGCACGACTTCGGTGATCGCGTAGCCGCCACCGCCGGTGGCCACCCATCGACCCCCGGCTGTCTCGTGCGCCAGCCGGTGGATGGCCTCCGCGCCGGCCCGCTGTCCATCAACCGAGAGCATCAGGTGCGCCAACGGGTCGAGGAAGTGCGAGTCGCAACCGTGCTGCGACACGAGGACCTCCGGGCGGAATGACCGCAACAGCGCGGGCACGGTCGCATGGAAGGCGCGCAGCCATCCGGCGTCGCTCGTGCCCGGCGGCAGCGCGACATTGACCGCGCTGCCCGGTGCGTCGGGACCACCCGTCTCGTCCGGGAACCCGGTTCCGGGAAAGAGGAACCTGCCACTCTCATGTAGCGAGATGGTGAGAACTCGGGGCTCATTCCAGAAGACGTGCTGGACGCCGTCGCCGTGGTGCACATCCACATCGACATAGGCGATCCGGCGCGCACCCTGGCTGAGGAGCCAGGCGATCGCGATGGCGGGATCGTTGTAGACGCAGAAGCCCGACGCTCGGTCGGGCATCGCATGATGGAGTCCACCGGCGATGTCGATGGCATGCTCGGCCGAGCCACTCCACACTGCTTCTGCCGCCCTGGTCGAGGCGCCGGCGACAAGTGCGGACGCTTCATGCATGCCGGCGAAGGTCGGATTGTCCGAACTGCCGAGTCCCCGCGCCAGGTCTGTTGCCTCAGGGTCCGCGCTCGCCCGCCGGACCGCGTCTATGTAGTCACTGCCATGCACGAGCCCGAGCAGCTGGTCATCCGCCGCAGGCGGAGCCACGACGTCCAGGTGGTTGAGGACGTCAAGCTGGCGTGCGAGCCTCATGGTGAGGTCGAGCCGGCGCGGGGCCAACGGGTGTCCGGCGCCGAAGTCGTACGCCAAGAAGGCTTCGTCCCAGACCGCCAACGCGGACCTGCTCACACAACCTCCTCAGGTACGCCAACCGGGGGCGGTCGCGGGCAGACAGGCCGCTGCCCGGTCCTCGCCTGCGATATGACCGAGCCTAGTGTCCCGTCAACGAGGTCCTTGACGGATGCATGAGGACCGCTGGATGCATGGCAAGGCGGCAGTGAGCCCTCGTAGTGGAGCTACCGGGGCGAGCTATTCGGCGCGGAGGGCCACGACCGGATCGAGGCGGCCGGCCCGCCGGGCGGGCGCGACGCCGAAGAACACGCCGACGGCGGCAGAGACACCCGCGGCGAGCACCGGCGACCACCACGCGATCACGGTGGGCACCGGCGAATAGGCGCCAATCGCCCAGGACGCGGCGGCGCCGATGGCAATGCCTGTCAGCCCGCCGAAGGTGGTCAGCAGCACGGCTTCGATGAGGAACTGCAACAGCACGTCACGCTGCCTGGCGCCGAGCGCCTTGCGCAGCCCGATCTCCGTAGTCCTCTCCCGCACCGAGACGAGCATGATGTTGGAGACGCCCACCCCGCCGACCAGCAGCGAGATCGCCGCGATGGCGGCGAGGACGAAAGTGAGCATGCCCAGGATCCGCCCGACGGTGCCGAGGATCTGGGTCTGGGTGACCGCTGAGAACTCCTCGCCCGGATAACGGTCCTCCAAGGCGCTCACGAGCCGTCCCTGCAGGTCGTTGATCGCGGATGTCGTTGCGGCCTTGACTCCGAAGCCGTCGACTGTCTGAATCCCGAGCAACCGTTGCTGGGCTGTCACCGGGATGTGGACCTCCTCATCCCTGTTGATGCCGAAGGCCGAACCGACCCCGTCGTACACGCCCACGACGCGGAAGCGCACGCCCGCGATGGAGAACTGCCGTCCGATCGGATCGATGTCGCCGAAGAGCCGGCCGGCGACGCTCGCGCCGAGGACTGCGACGCGCCGCCGCGTGTCCACGTCCGCTGCGCTCAGGTAGCGGCCTCGGTCGAGGGGACGGTTGAAGACGTTGGGGAGGTTCTCGTTTGTCCCAACGACGTTGGCGAAGGCTTGGCTAGATCCCATACGCACGACTTCGCCGGAAGCAACCGAGACAGTAACCCGTCGTTGATCGCCGACGACCCGGCCGAGCAAGGTCGCATCGGACAGCTGCAGGCGGCTCGCCGTCGGCGCCGAGCCGAACTGGACCCGGCCCGGCACCACCAAGATCAGGTTGGAGCCGAGACCCTCGATCTGCGACTCGACTTCCTGCTTCGCGCCGGAACCGATCGCCACCAGGATGATCACCGCAGCCACCCCGATGACGACACCCACCATGGTCAGCGCACTGCGCAGCCGGTTCGACCTCAACGCGGCGAAGGCCACCCGGAAGGACTCCGCGAGCCTCACCGGAGCTCCTCCTCTCCGGGACCGTCGTGTCCGAACTCGGTGCCGACTGGCTCCACCCGGCGCGGCCGCACCGGGGAGGCGTTGGCCTCATCGCGTTCGATCAGCCCGTCTCTGACCGAGAGGACCCGACGTGCGTGCGCAGCGATGTCCGGCTCGTGGGTCACCAAGATGACGGCGACATCCCGCTCGACATTGAGCTGGTCAAGCAGGCGCATCACTTCGGCGCCGTTCCTGGTGTCGAGGTTCCCCGTCGGTTCGTCCGCGAGCAGGACCGAGGGCTCGGCCACCAGCGCGCGAGCGATCGCGACCCGCTGCTGCTCGCCACCGGACAGCTGTGAGGGACGATGGCCGATCCGGTGGCCGAGGCCGACGGCATGAAGCGCTGCCTCCGCCCGCCCGTGTCGTTCCGCGCGCCCGACCCCGCGGTAGACCAGCGGAAGGGCGACATTGTCGAGGGCACTCGTCCTCGACAGGAGCTGGAACGACTGGAAGACGAAGCCGACCGTGCGGTTGCGCAGCCGCGCGAGTTCGCCGTCAGACATCGATGCGGTGTCCCGCCCACCCATCAGCAGCCGGCCGGTCGTGGGCCGATCAAGGCACCCGAGCAGATGCATCAACGTCGATTTGCCGGATCCCGACGGGCCAACGATCGCGACATACTCCCCGGCGTGAACGCGCATGCTGACACCGCGCAATGCGAGCACGTCGACCCCGTCGCCGCGGTAGGTACGGCTGACCTCGACCGCCTCCACCGCGACGACGTCGGTTGCAGTGTCGTAGCCGGTCACGGGAGCGACTGACCGGCCGACACCCGGTCCGCACCACGGACGACCACCTGATCGCCGATCTCGAGGCCCTCGAGGACCTGAACGACGTCCTCACCTTGCGCCCCGAGCTTGACCTCTCGCCGCTCGGCTCGCCCGTTCGTCGCCAGCCAGACGGTGTCGACCGATCCATCTCTGACGACTGCCGAGGAGGGGACGGACACGGCGTTGTGCGCGGTGCGGACGAGCAGGTCGGCGACCGCGCTCATGCCAGGACGGGGCTCGGGCGCCGGCTCCCCATCCGGCGTCGAGCCGGTGCCAAGGCTGAGGTGGACCACATAAGAGACCCCGCCTCGGCTGGAGGTGGTCGGCCCGAGGTCGACGGACTGTACCTCGGCTGGGTAGCTCGCGCCGGGAACCGCATCGAACTCGACGTCGGCCGTGATGCCCGGCTTCACAAGCAGGATGTCGGTCTCGTCCACCTCCGCAGCCAGCGAAAGGTCCGACACGTCGATGATCGTGAGCAAGGTCTCGCCGGTCGACACCGGCATTCCCTCGGCCGGGGCGTTGCGGGCGGGCGGTGCTTCGCCGGAGCCCCCCGCCTGCGCTTGCCCTGATTCCTCGAGGAGCTGCGACGCTTCGGCTTGGGACCCTCCTGGCAAGGATCCGAGCAGGCCGCTGAGGGAATTGCTGCCCGCCCCTGATGCCGACCCGAAGGAGACCGTGCCACTGATCGGCGAACGGATGCTGAGCGCGTCGACCGTGCCCTGGGCGAGCAGCAGCGCTGCCTCTGTCTGCGCGCGCTGCGCAGCAGACAGTGAGCCGAGCGCAGCTGAGATGCTGCCCAGGCCGGCATTGAACCGTCGGATCGCATCGTTCGCGTTAGCGCGTGCCGCGGCGTAGGCGGCCTGTGACTGGCCGACCTGGGCGAGCAGGGCGTCTCGCGTCGCCTTATCGGGTATCTGCTCGGCCGCCCGGCGCGCCTGTGCGAAGGCGGCGGTGGCCGCCCTGTCGGTCGCCTCCTGCGTCTGGGACAGGTCGGCGGGCGGCACTGAGACATCGGCGCTGCTCATCGCAGCATCGTGAGCTTGCTCGGCCTGGGCGAGCTGCTCCTGCGCCTGCGGCGAGTCGATTTCCAACAACAGCTGGCCGGCCTTTACCTGCTGGCCTTCCTTCACAGCCAGTCGGGCGATCGTTCCATTAGCCGGTGACGTCACGCTGGCACTTGCCCGGGCAACGACCGTGGCCGGCGCCTCCACGATCTCGTTGACATCCGCCCTGCCGACCTGGCCGAGGGCGATGTCGTGGTCTCCGCCGCCCGCGCACCCGCCGAGCAGCAGCGCAGCCACCGGCACGGCAAGCAGCGGACGCCTAACCCGACTCACCGCATCATCGTAAGAACGCGCCATCTGCGGGGAACCCGCGGGTTACCGGCGCCTGCGCCGGTATCGACGAGTGACGGCGGCCATCGGATAGAGTTGCCGGCATGAGCTCCCCGGTCGCAACCTGGCGGGCCGCCTGACGGGCGGCTCGACCGAATGCGCTGGACATCGCAGCGAAGACATCGACAAGTGGCCGCCTCGTCGAGGCGGCTATTTGCTTTCTCGGACGAGGTGGTCCCACAAGCAGAAGGGGACCGACGATGCGGCGAGTCTTCAGCGGCACGGCGCCGAGTGGACGGCTCACCCTCGGCAACTACCTCGGAGCGGTCAAGCACTGGGTAGCCGGGCAGCACGAGACCGAGTCACTGTTCTGTGTCGTCGACCTCCACGCGCTTACGGCTGAGCACGACCCGCGCCTGGTCAGGGACCGGACTCGGGAGATCGCGGGTCTGTTGCTCGCTGCGGGGCTCGATCCTCATGCCTGCACGATCTTCGTCCAGTCGCACGTCCCGGCCCACACTCAGCTGACCTGGCTGCTCGAGTCGACGGTGTACGACGGCGAGTTGCGCCGGATGATCCAATACAGGGAGAAGGCCCGCAAGCAAGGCCGCCGGGTGCGAGCCAGCCTGCTTACCTACCCAGCACTG
>DASYTV010000376.1:0-5503 GCA_036001885.1 Actinomycetes bacterium | reverse complement strand
GGCCTTGCGGCGAGCCACCGCCGCCTCCGCGATCGCTCGGACCTGCATCCCGAACAGGCCGGGAATGACCAGCCCGAGGCGGACACCGCGAAGCCCGAGCATCGGGTTCTGCTCGTGCAGGCGGCGTACGGCTGCAAGCAGGTCGCGGTCGCGGGCGAGGTCTGCCGAGGTCTGTGCGTTTCCGCCGCTGGCCTCGGCAAGCGCCTCAGCCACTGCGACGCGTACCGACAGCTCGGTGATGTCGGGAAGAAACTCGTGCAGCGGCGGGTCGAGCAACCTGACGGTGACCGGAAGCCCGTCCATCGCCTCGAAGATGCCGACGAAGTCCTCGCGCTGGAGCGGCGCGAGCGCATCGAGCGCCTCCTGCCGATCCTCGTCGGTGTTGGCCAGGATCAGTCGTTCGACGTGCTGACGACGGTCGCCTAGAAACATGTGCTCGGTACGGCACAGTCCGATGCCCTGGGCGCCCATCCTCCGGCCACGGGCTGCATCCTCCGGCGTGTCGGCATTGGCGCGTACCTTCAGGCGGCGTAGCTCGTCGGCCCGGGTCATGATCCGGTGTACGGCGGCGACCAGCTCGTCGGCCTCCCGTGCCGACACGTCGAGCTCGCCCTCGAAGTACTGCACGACAGGCGACGGAACGACCGGCACCTCGCCGAGGTAAACCGCCCCGGAGGAGCCGTCGATCGAGAGGAGGTCGCCCTCCTTGACCTCCACCCCGCCCGGTGCCGTGAACCGCTCGGCCTTCGTGTCGACATCGAGCTCCTCGGCGCCGCAGACGCAGGTCTTGCCCATGCCCCGAGCGACGACGGCAGCGTGCGATGTCTTGCCGCCCCGGCTGGTGAGGATCCCCTGCGCCGCGATCATGCCCGGCAGGTCGTCCGGGTTGGTCTCGCGGCGTACGAGGATGACCCGCTCGCCCGTTCCTGCAAGCTCGACTGCACGCGCCGACGAGAAGACAGCCTTGCCCACGGCAGCGCCCGGGGAGGCGTTCATGCCCTTGCCGATCTGCTGCTTGGCAGCGCTGTCGTCGAAGCGCGGGAACATCAGCTGGGCGAGCTGATCGCCGGTCACCCGGCTGACCGCCTCGTCCAGGCCGATGAGGCCCTGGTCGACCAGTTGAGTGGCGATGCGGAAAGCGGCACCGGCCGTGCGCTTGCCCACCCGGGTCTGCAGCATCCACAGCTTGCCGCGCTCAATGGTGAACTCGATGTCGCAGAGATCCTTGTAGTGGTTCTCCAAGGTCTGCATGATCTGCATCAGCTCGTCATAGGACGCCTTGTCGATCCGCTCCAGCTCCTGCAGCGGCATGGTGTTGCGGATGCCCGCGACGACGTCCTCACCCTGGGCGTTCTGCAGGTAATCGCCGTACACACCCTGCTGGCCCGTCCCAGGGTCGCGGGTAAACGCGACACCGGTGCCGGAGTCCATATCGAGATTGCCGAAGACCATGGCGACCACGTTGACCGCGGTGCCGAGATCGGCTGGGATGCGCTCCTGCCGGCGGTAGAGGATCGCGCGAGGCGCATTCCACGAGTCGAAGACCGCGTTGATCGCGAGATCCATCTGCTCGCGCGGCTGTTGCGGGAAGTCGCGGTCGGCGTGCTCTCGAGTGATCTTCTTGTACGTCCCGACCAGGCCGCGCAGATCCTCGGCGTCCAGATCGAGATCGCTGGTCGTGCCCTTGGCCTGCTTGGCCTGCTCGAGCGCGTCCTCGAAGTGTTCACCCTCGATGCCGAGCACGGTCTTGCCGAACATCTGCAGCAGTCGCCGGTAGGAATCCCACGCGAAACGCTCGTTGCCCGACTGCTTCGCGAGGCCCTCCACGGAGTCGTCGTTCAAGCCGATGTTGAGGACGGTCTCCATCATCCCCGGCATCGAGAACTTGGCTCCGGAGCGAACCGACACCAACAGCGGATCATCGGGCTGGCCGAGCCGCTTGCCCATGCGGGCTTCGAGCGCCTCAAGGTGCTCGTCGACCTCGGCCGTAAGCCCCTCGGGCGGACTGCCGGACTCGAGGTAGACACGGCAGGCATCGGTCGTGATGGTGAAGCCAGGTGGTACCGGGAGACCGAGGTTGGTCATCTCGGCGAGGTTTGCACCCTTTCCGCCGAGCAGGTCCTTGAGGTCCCTGTTTCCCTCGGTGAAGTCGTAGACGTACTTAGGCATGAAGAGCCCCCAGCGGCAATCTCTCGAAGGGCAACGCATCCGGGTGTCCTTTGAGCCTATCGACACCGGCCGTCACGCCGCCTCCGACGGCGCCTGGGCAATCGCGGAACGCCGCATCGGGTACCTCTTGATCACTGGCAGTTGGGAGCGGCAATGCTCGCTCTCTCTTGATCACTGGCAGTTGGGAGCGGCAATCCGCCCGCTATCGCCAGTGATCACGAGACAGTACCGGCTATCCACAGGGGCGGAAATTCTGGGATTACTGTCCCCAGATGCTGCGCCAGCCGTACCAATGTGGTCGAGGCAAGCCAAGGTTCTGCGCATGCAGCCTCATACGGAGCCGCTCGAAGCGCTGCTCCAGACCCAAGCCGGTGTGGTTGCGCGCTGGCAGGCGTTGGCCTGCGGATTGTCTGAAGCTGCGATCGGCCGCCATCTCAGGAGCCAACGGTGGCGGGCGGCCTCCCCCGGCGTCTATGCCACCTTCAGTGGGCTGCTGACCAGACCGGCCGAGCTGTGGGCGGCACTTCTCAGCGCAAGCCAGGGCCGCTTCGCGGGATGCCGTGAACCGCCGCCCGAACCCGACGCTGTGCTTAGTCATGAGACCGCCGCCGAACTACATGGTCTCGCCGATCAGCCTGGGCGGCTGATCCACGTGACGATCCCAAACGGCCGCCGTCGTCCGCGGCCGATAGCCGGCATTCACGTGCACATCTCGACTCGGCTCCCACGGGCATGTCATCCGGTCCTGAGGCCGCCACGCACGCGACTCGACGAAACCGCGATCGACCTGACACAGGCGGCCCGGACGCTCGATGACGCAATCAATTGGCTCAGCATGGCCTGCGGCAAGCGGCTTACAACTGCTGAGCGGCTAACTGAACTGATCCACACCAGGAAGAAGCTGCGCTGGCGCCGAGAGCTACTCGCCGCACTCAGCGACACCGCCTCCGGCGATCACAGTTTGCTCGAATTGCGTTATCACCGAAACGTCGAGCGGGCCCACGGCCTCCCGAGCGGCGTTCGGCAGGGCAGGCACACAGTCGACGGACATGTCGAATACGACGACGTCGGCTACTCCGAATTCGGCGTGATCGTGCATCTCGATGGTCGCATGCACCGTTATGCCGCCAGGTTCCGCGACATGCGACGGGACAATGCGGCGGTAGTCCGTGGCGAGCATCCGCTTCGTTATGGGTGGTTCGACGTCGACGAGCGGCCGTGCGACGTAGCGGCACAGGTCGGAGTCGTGCTGGCAAGGAACGGCTGGCCTGGCCAACTGAGGCGATGCGGTCCACGCTGCTCCCTCGCTCCCTCTCTGCTGCCTCCTCTTGATCACTGGCAGTTGGGAGCGGCAATCTGCCACTGATTGCCAGTGATCAAGCTGACCAGAGACGGACGGGGCGGTGGCACGCGGGGCCTGCGGGCGACGCGCGGTAGCAGACCGGCGGTAACACGCGGGCACACGGCGTGGTGGCGCGCGGGCGGGCTGCGGGCCTTCGCCGCCGCAGCAGTGGGCGGGCCACACCGCACCGGAGCACACCCGCACCGGAGCACACCGCGCGGGAGGGCACCGCACCGGAGCACACCCGCACCGGAGCACACCCGCACCGGAGCACACCGCACCAGAGGACACCCGCACCGGAGCACCCCCGTACTGGAGCACCCCATACCGGAGCACACGGGCGGGAGCACACGGGCGGGAGCACACCGCGCGGTGGCATGGGGGCCGGTGCGGTGGCAGAGTCGAGGCGTGGTTAACCCAGACCCGGCGTGCGCGATGGCTCACGGTGATCTGCCGGCGGCCGACGAGCAGCGGACGCTGGTGGCAATCTTCGCCTCACCGGTCTCCCGCTACCTGCTCCATTTCGGACGGGATCTGGGCTACCGGACAGTGCTCGTCGAGCCGGATCCGGCAGCGGTGACAGACGCCGACCGGGGACATGCAGATGCCATCGAGGCGAGCGCGAAGTCGGCGAACCTCGATGACAGGACCGATGTTGTCGTGACGGATCACGACCGCGCCGAGCTTGGAGGCTTCCTCGCGGACGTTCTGTCTATGCCGGTTCGCTGGGTCGGTGTTATGGGCGCACTCCGGCATAGTGCGCCGCATATTGCCGCGCTCCGCGCACTCGGCGTCTCCGATACCGACATCGCCCGAGTCCATCGACCGATTGGCCTCAATATCGGCTCTCGTACACCGCCGGAGATCGCCCTCGCGACACTCGCTGGCCTGATCGCCGACCGCACCGGGCGTCCCGGCGGCTTCGCATTCGCCGACCGTCGAAGCCACGAGCCAACGGCCCAACCGACCAGCTAATCGCAGCAGTCCCCGCATCCGGATTGATTCCCGTCCGCTGAGGTCGCCGCCGCCGAGCCGACCAACGACCCGCCAGGATCCGGCGGAGGTCGCGGAGAGGGTCGGTGCCCCACCTATGGGTGTGGTTGCAGAGCATCGTCGACCTCCGCGAGCCGACGGCCTAAGCGCCCAGCTGATCCCAGCTGCCGGCCCGACCGACGCCGCTCCGCTGTAGCTAAGGGCGCTCTGCTGAGCGCGAAGCCGCTCCCCGCTCGTCGAGACTCGGGCAACCGCGGAGCCAACCGGGCGCTGCAGGTGTGACAAGACCACACTATTGACCGCCAGGTCTCCTCCGTCCGCGTCCGCCTGCCGAGCTGGCAGCTCTGATGCGGCAGCGGCAGTTGCACAAAGGGTTATCAGCGCCAGATCGACCATAAAATGTGGTCTCAGATGGCTTCCGACGTCCCCCCTCTGACCCGTCTCTCGGGCCGGATGGGGTTTGTGCAAAAGCCTCGCAGCGGCCGGGACTAGCCGATGATCGCCCACCGCAGGCAGCCGCGGCTGGGCGGCGAACGGGAGAGGTGACGGGACACGGCTGGGCGCGGCGGTGGCGAGCATTCATCCGCGAGCCCGTCGGGCGGCGACACTCAAGCGGCCAACTTCGCCGAACGATCCGTGCAGGACACTGCCAGGATCTGGACCGTCGTCAGGGCGCAGCGAGTGCGAGCGGGTGATGTGAGGGCATACGGCTGGTGTGGTCGCCCTCGCCCAACGGGTGGAGGAGCACTCGCCCCAACGGACCAAAGCCCGTCACGGATCAGCAACAGTGCCGAAATCTCCGCAGGATTCGAGCAACGCCGGACCCACTTACATGCGACAACAAGGGAGGGCAGGTAATCCTGCCGGGGGATGCAAGGAGCTTTCTATGAACGGCGTAGCCATCTTGTTTGCTGCCGCGGTCTTCGCGACCGTTCTGTTCGCGATCATTGCGACGGTCACTACACCCGCGGACGCGCGGGAGGAGGACGGCTGACGCTG
>DASYTV010000375.1:0-11964 GCA_036001885.1 Actinomycetes bacterium | reverse complement strand
ACGATGAAGGATTACTGGTACGACAAGGTCGAGGTGTCGATCTTCCTCTGTAACCAGAAGTCGCAGAGCATCGCGGGCTGCGCCAGCGGCCCGGTGACGGAGGAGCAGCGCGCTGGCATCCTGGGCGACCTGAAGAAGATGCAGGGCGCGAACGGACTGGTCAAGGAGATCTTCGAGGAGAGTAAGACCGACGCCTACAAGCGCGTCAAGGAACAGTTCAAGAATTCACCGATCGCCGAGTTCGTCACCCCCGACCAGATGCAGGACTCATTTCGGGTCAAGCTCACCGACCCCACGCAATACAACGTGGTGGCCGAGCAGTTCCAAGGTCGTCCAGGGGTCAACGCGGTACAGGACCAGCGGCGCATCCTCGGCCCGTTCTTCGCGATCCTGCGGGTGTTCCAGTACGGCGCCGCGGCCATCTCGGTCGTCATGCTTCTCGTAGCGGTGCTGCTGATCGCCAATACGATGCGGGTCGCGGCGTTCAGTCGGCGCCGGGAGACCGGGATCATGCGGCTCGTCGGCGCGTCCAATTTCTACATCCAGCTCCCGTTCCTCATGGAGGGGGCGGTCGCCGGGCTTGCCGGCGCGCTGTTTGCGTCGGTCTCCGTGGTGCTGCTCAAGGTGGTCGGGATCGATCAGTGGCTGGCCCCCAGGCTGACGCTGACCGCCTTCGTCGGCTGGGACGCAGTCGTCTCGACGCTGTTGTGGGTGGTGGTCTTCGGCGTCGCGATGTCAGTTATTGCCTCGTTCGTCACGCTACGGAAGTATCTCCGCGTTTAGTACGGACGGCCCGGTCAGATCTCGGGCCGGGCCGGAGAACTTCGGCGTTTCCATTCCCAGCCCCGTGTTACCTGTGGTACAGATGTGACCAATGTGAAACCGTCCGCGTCCCACAGGGAGTCGGCCATGCGTCTCACCACGCGGGTCGCAGCCGCCCTGACAGCCGCCGCCCTGGCCATCGCGTCGCTGACCGCTACGGCGGCAGCCGATCCTCGCGGCGACAAGAAGAAGGCTGACCAACAGGTAAGGACGCTAGGGAAGCAGCTCGCCACTTCGTCGGCGAGGCTCGAACAAGCCGAGACGCGCTACGCGCTTGTCCAGGCACAGCTTCCCGCCGCCAAGCAGGCACTGGCCGCAGCTAAGGGCGAGCTGGCAGCTGCGAGGGCGCTCTCAGCCGAGCTGAGCCGCAAGCTGGATGCCGCACTCGTCGCGGAGCATGCAGCCGAACAGGCGCTGTCTGCGGCGAACACCGCGGTCGCGGCGCATGAAGAGCAGATGGGCGAGGTCGCCAGGCTCGCCTACCAGCAGGGACCGGTACCGGGTGTCGGCCTCATCTTCTCGACGGACTCCGTCACCGAGTACGCCGACGGCTTGGCCTATCTCGACCAGCTCATGGCGACCCAGAACGACCTGGTCGCGGCGCTTCGGGCGGAACGGGCCGAGGCATCGGTTGCGGAGGCGCGGCTTGCACAGCGCCGAGCCGAGGTGGAAGAGCAGCGGCAGGCAGCTCAGGAGCAAGTGAAGCGGACCGAGCAGGCCGAGCGGGCCGCGGCTGCGGCCAAGGCGCACGTCGAGGAGCTCGTCGCCGAGCGGGCGGCCGCAGTCAAAGCCGCACAGGCCGAGCGCGACGAGGATCTGCGGCAGTACCGGACGATGCAGGCCGAGGCGAAGCGGCTCGAGACGCTGGTCGCCGCAGAGATTCGCAGGGAGAAAGCCGCTGCGGCGAGAGCGGCCGCCGAGCAAGGAGGCTCTTCTCAGCACTCGACCAATGCGCCCGCCGCCGGCGGGGTGCTGGCCTGGCCGGTCCACGGCCGGATCACCTCGCCGTTCGGCATGCGG
Source organism: Actinomycetes bacterium (assembly GCA_036001885.1). Classification (GTDB taxonomy): domain Bacteria; phylum Actinomycetota; class Actinomycetes; order JAKEEW01; family JAKEEW01; genus DASYTV01. The sequence continues at coordinate 10,122 of DASYTV010000375.1, read as the reverse complement.
TTCCACCCCATCCTGCATTACTGGAAGATGCACACCGGTATCGACATCGGCGTGCCGCTTGGCGATCCGGTGCGAGCAGCCGCGGCGGGCACAGTGATCGAGTCTTACTACAACAGCGCCTATGGCAACCGGATCGCCGTGTCCCACGGCTACGTCAACGGCCGGCACCTCGTGACGACGTACAACCACCTGTCCGTGCGCTACGCGGGCTTGGGGGAGCGGGTAGCGCGTGGCGAAATCATCGGCCGGGTCGGTAGTACGGGATGGTCGACCGGCCCGCACCTCCACTTCGAGGTGATGGTCGACGGCGCTTACCGCGATCCGATGGGCTGGCTCTAGTGTCCGGGTGTCCAAAGAGACTTTTGGACCCGCGACACTAGAGAACCATTCGCCGTCTCGGTCTCGCGTTTCGTACTATCGGGGGCCCATGGTGCGCGAACGCGGGCGCAAGATGATCGCCCAGAACCGTAAGGCCAGGCACGACTTTCATGTGGAAGACGTGTACGAGGCCGGCATCGTGCTGACTGGAACCGAGGTCAAATCCCTGCGGGCCGGCCGCGCCTCCCTTGTCGACGGGTACGCCGTCATCAAGGACGGCGAGGCGTGGCTGATGGGCGTACACATCCCCGAGTACACCGAGGGCACCTGGACGAATCACGAGCCGCGCCGCCCCCGCAAGCTTTTGCTGCACCGGCTGGAGATCCAGCGACTGATCGGCAAGACCAAAGAGAGTGGCCTCACTCTCGTGCCGCTCGCGCTCTATTTCAAGGACGGCAAAGCCAAGATCGAGATAGCGCTCGCGCGCGGGAAGCGGCAGCACGACAAGCGACAGGCCCTAGCCGAGAGGCAGGCCTCCCGCGAGATGGCCCGCGCTCTGCGCCACCGCGACCATTGACGCCAACCTCCTCGCGCGCACTTCTTCGTATCAGGCTGGCGGGACGTGACGGCGGAGGTCGGGCGACGTCGAAGGGCCGGCCTCGGGCTCGGAGATCCACGGCAGGTCTTCGTCCACAGGGTCGACGATGCCCTCCTCCTGCCAGGCATAGCGCCCGTCGAGCACGCGGCGAGCCATCCGATAGTCGGCAGGGTCGGTGTTGTGCCAGAGGTCATGGAAGAGTCGGTCAACCCGCTGCCGTGCCTGGCGGCAAAAGATGTCAGCAAGCTCGTACGCGGTCTCGCCACGCTCGCGGTCGTCCGCCAGCTCCATCTGAGCCCGTACGCATGACGCCGCCATCGCAAAGAGTTCGGCTCCGATGTCGACGATTCGCGCGAGGAAGGCCTGCTTGCGCTCCATCCCGCCCTGCCAGCGCGCCATGGCGTAGAACGTCGACCGCGCGAGCTTGCGGCTCGCCCGCTCGACGTAACGCAGATGCTTGGCAAGTGCGCCGAACTCCGAGTAGGACCCGGCGAGCTGGCCGCGTCCGACGGTCAGGCGCGGAAGCCAGCGGGCGTAGAACGCGCCGGCCCTCCCAGCGGCGCGCGCCTTGCGCTTGAGGTCCGCCTGGGGATCGATGATGTCACCCGCGACGGACAGATGAGCGTCAACCGCCTCTCTGGCGACGAACAGGTGCATGATCTCGGTCGATCCCTCGAAGATCCGGTTGATCCTGAGGTCGCGCAGCAGCTGCTCCACGGGCACTGGCCGTTCGCCCCTCGCCCGCAGCGAGGCGGCCGTCTCGAAGCCGCGGCCACCGCGGATCTGCAACAGGTCGTCGGTGATCAGCCAGGCCATCTCCGAGGCATAGAGCTTGGCAAGCGCAGCCTCGATCCTGATGTCGGCCGAGCCGTCGTCCGCAAGCTGTGAAGAGAGATCGAGGACGGCTTCCAGGGCATAAGACGTTGCGGCCATGAAAGCGATCTTTTTGGCGATCGCCTCGTGCTGGCCGATCGGCCGCCCCCACTGAATCCGGGAGTTCGACCAGCCTCTGGCCATCCGTACACACCATTTGACGGCGCCGACGCAGACGGCGGGCAGGGACAGCCGGCCCGTATTCAGTGTGGTCAATGCGATCTTGAGACCGAGGCCCTCGCCGCCTATCACGTTCTCGACCGGAACGCGTACGTCATGCAGGCGGGTGAGGCTGTTCTCGAGGCCGCGCAGGCCCATGAACGAATTCCGCCGCTCCACCGTGATGCCGGGCCAGTCGCTCTCCACGATGAATGCCGTGATCCCGCCGCGGTGGCCGTCCGACTTCGGGACACGGGCCATGACCACCACGATGTCCGCGACTGAACCGTTGGTTGCCCACAGCTTGACCCCGTTGAGTATGTAGGCGGATCCGTCTGCTGTCGGGACGGCGGTCGTCGCGAGGCGGGCCGGGTCGCTTCCGACGTCGGGCTCGGTCAGCAGGAAGGCGCTGATCGCGTCGGTCGCAAGGCGTGGGAGATAAGCCTTCCTCTGCTCCTCTGTCCCGAACAGCTTCAGCGGTTGCGGCACCCCAATCGACTGGTGCGCCGAGATCAAAGCCGTCAGGGAGGGGTGACCGGCCCCGAGAACGATCAGTGCGCGGTTGAAGTAGACCTGGCTGAGGCCGAGTCCGCCGTACTCCTCCGGGATCTTGATCCCGAGTGCGCCGAGTTCCTTCAGCCGTCGCATCGTCTCGTCCGGGATGCGGTCCTCCCGTTCGATCCGCTCCCCGTCCACCTCGGTTTCGACGAACGTAGCCAGCGTCTTTAGATACGCCTCGCCCTTGGCGACGGTTTCCGGCTCCGGCCTCGGGTGCGGATGGATGAGGTCGAGCCTGAACTGGCCGAGGAAGAGCTCCTTGGCGAAGCTGGGCTTGGTCCACTCGGTTTCTCGCGCCGCTTCAGCGACGTCGCGGGCATCCTTCTCCGAGACGCCGGCGGGGGGTGAGCCGAAGCTGTGCTCGGGCCGCGGGGGGTCGGGCTGCGGAGCGGCGGCGCGGTCGGCTACTGCGGTCACAAGCGGCCCCTTCGGCGAGGCATCGGCTGGTTACCGTCCAGTGTTACTCGTCAGTAGCCTCCGAGCCAAGCACCAACGGAGGGTAATCCTGCTCAGTCCGGCTAATGTCGCGTGTCCGAGGTCCATTGAGGTGGCCGGGCCAACCCAAAGACTTTGGACACGGGCACGAGGAATCTCGCATGTGTTCCCGCCGTTATAACCGGTACAGTCAAGGGGTCAGCCAGAAGGCCTAGCCTTCGGGTTGGCGTTGGACGTTGACAACTGAACATGGGGGTGAACGGTTTCGACTTTGGCCATGGAGTCAAGAGAAGCGGGCCGAGGATGGCAGGGAAGACCTCGTTAACCATGCCCTGCAAAAAAACAAGCGCCAATTCCAAGCGCGCTGACTTCGCCCTTGCTGCCTAAGTAAGGGGCTAGCGGAGTCTGTCAGCCCGGGAGTGCTCCCGACCCGGGACCTGGCATCGTAAGGGAGCTCAACTGATCGACTCGGCCGCGGAGCCGATCAGGAAGCCAAACAGCGGCTGGGCCTGTCGGCGGCTTGCCTGCACGACCGCCGGGGCCGAGCAACACGATTCGCAGGCTGCGCCCGGAGAAGTCTTGCCTCGATGCCGAAGGACGCGGGTTCGATTCCCGCCACCTCCACCACGTGTGATCTAGCAATGGAGACACCCCCGAACCCATTACGGTCGGGGGTTTCTTCGTTTGGTGGCGCGTCGCCGGAACTCCGCCGAGCCACGCGCTCGGCTGTCACATCTCCGACATGATCCTGACACCCATGCGCGACCTCGAATGCGCTTTACTATCTGAGTCTCCGCGCCTGGTCGCCGTAACACGAGTTGCGGGGCGGAGTGGGGAGCTTCGTCCGGGGTATGAGCCGCCGTCCACACGGCCGCGGCTCGTCCAGGTGCGGAGGGATGTCGTGGCTGCGGTCGATGTTGCGCGATTCGCAGCGGCACATGCCGCGGTTCTCGGGCGGACTCGCCGCCTGCCTCGACCTTGGGAGCGCACCTACGTCGCGGGGCTGATCGTTGTGGACGCCTGCGCAGCATGGGCCGCCGGCGTCCTTGCCTATGCCGAGCGCTTTCTGCAAACCGGCATGGAAACCTCGTACGTCTGGCTGAGCGCGCTCCTGCCGACGTTATGGGTGGCAAGTGTCGGAGCCAACCGGGCATACGAATCGCGCTATCTCGGTGTCGGGTCGGAGGAGTTCCGCCGTGTGATGACGGCAGCCGTGTGGCTCGTGGCCGCGGTCGGCACGTTCTCCTGGGCCACCAAGACGGAGCTGGCTCGTGGTTATGTGCTCATCGCCCTCCCCACAACGGCGTTCCTCACCATCCTGGGGAGATACGCCGCACGTAAATGGCTCCACCACCTACGAGCCGAGGGCCGATGTGTTCAACGCGTCGTGGTCGTCGGCGAGCCCGAGGCGAGCGCGACCCTCGTCGGGCGTTTGCGTCACGAGCGCTACCACGGGCTGGCGGTCGTTGCGGCGTGCTTGCCCGAGGGCGCCAGCACCGAGCCACTTGACCGGATCGGCGTCCCGGTCGCCGGCACCTTCGGCAGCATCGTGCCTGCGGTTCGGCGCCTGAGAGCAGATACGGTCGCGGTTCTCGCCTGCCCGGAGATGTACGGACCGGCGCTGCGACGGCTGAGCTGGAGTCTCGAGCGATACGGCACAGACGTCCTGGTGGCGCCCACACTGGTCGAGGTGGCCGGTCCGCGGATCGCTATCCGTCCGATTGCCGGACTCCCGCTCATGCATGTCGACCATCCCGAGCTGACCGGCGGACGCCGCCTCGCGAAGGAACTCTTCGACCGTTGCACAGCCGCAGTGCTGCTGCTGGTGCTTTCTCCCTTCCTGCTGATCATCGCCGGTCTCCTCAAGATCACCAGCGGTGGCCCCGTCATCTTCCAGCAGCGGCGGATCGGGCGAAACGGGGAACCGTTCACCATCGTCAAGTTCCGGACGATGGTGCGAGATGCGGAGCGCCTCCGAGCGGACGTCATCCATCTCAACGAGCACGATGCGGGTCCACTCTTCAAGATCAGAGATGATCCCCGGCTCACCCCGCTCGGCGGGTGGCTGCGGCGTTATTCCCTCGACGAGCTGCCTCAGCTGATCAACGTACTCATTGGCGACATGTCGCTGGTCGGGCCCCGTCCACCACTACCGAGAGAGGTCAAGGAGTACGGCCTCGATGCTCGGCGTCGGCTGGTGGTGAAGCCGGGGCTCACCGGCCTCTGGCAGATCAGTGGCCGATCGGATCTCGATTGGGAGGAGTCGGTACGACTCGATCTCCGCTATGTCGAGAACTGGTCGCTGGCCTTCGACGCGCTGATCCTGTGGAAGACCGTCTTTGTCGTCATTCGCGGGGCCGGCGCCTACTGACAGCGGCATCGGTCAGCCGGCTTCTCGGCGGCCGCTCCCCGGCTAGTGGTCGCGCCCATCAGACGCCGCGTAGTGCTTACCGGCGCGACCACTAGTTCGCCAGATGACCGAGGCGGCGGAGGCGGTCCACTATTGGTTCTACTGCCCGCTGCGCAGTGCCATGCGTCGTGTCGACGACCAGATCCGCGTCGGCGGGCTCCTCGTACGGATCCGACACACCGGTGAATTCCCGTACCAGCCCGGCCCGTGCCCTCGCGTAGTGACCCTTCCGGTCACGTCGCTCGCAGATCTCGAGCGGTGTGGCAACGTGGACAAGGAGGAAGTCGCCGCCCGTCGCCTCCACCATTGCCCGTACCTCTGCACGGGTGATGGCGTACGGCGCAATGGGGGCGCAGATGGCAATCCCTCCGTGCCGAGTGATCTCGGCGGCCACATAGCCGATACGACGGACATTCAGATCCCGGTCATCACGGGAGAACGTCAGGCCGCTCGACAGCAGCTGCCTCACTTCATCGCCATCGAGCAGGGAGACGGTCCTCCCATCGACCTCGGCGAGTCGATCTCGCAACGCACGTGCCAGCGTGGACTTTCCCGATCCGGAGAGCCCGGTGAAGAAGATGGTGACTCCGCGGCGGCCGGTGTCGAGGACAGCCGCCACCGAGCGCGATGTCGGTGCATCCACGACCGGGTCAGCGGTTACCAGGATTGCCGGCAGGTCGCCAGGGGCAGGGACTGCGCTCGCGGCAGACGACGAAACGAGCACGTGGCTTGCGCCGTACGCAGCCGCAACGAGGGCCGCCGTGTGCTCATCGGCAACGCCCCTCGCCGGAGGCAGGCCGACAGCAACAACGAGCGGTTCCGCGGGCAGCTCGGCCGCGGCTGCGGTCGCGGATCGGCCGCGGCGCACCGCCGCGTCGTAGTCACCTCCGACCAACGGCAGCAAGAGCAGCCGAGCGTCCAGGCGCTGCGCGAGCTGCCCAAGCATTGCGATCCGCGGTCCGTCCAGCGGCGCGGACAGCGGAACGGCGAGAACATGGTTTCCGGTCTTCCCTGGCCCGCCGGCCGTTGTGTCGGCAGTTAGGTCCTGCAGAGCTCGCCGCACATCGCCGGGCTGATGCCGGAGGGTACGAAACGGCCCGTGTGTCGGCTGGCGAAGGACTAGCACATGTCCGGCGAGATAACCGATGCGCTGGTCCGCCACCGGCCAGCGCTCAGTCACCCTGAGGACCGCAATCGGCGCTCCCTCCGTGTCTTGAAGCACGATCTCGCTGCCGGGCCCGACGTCCGCGATGGTGTCCGCGGGCCGGGCGAGGCTGACCGAGTGTGGTGAGTAGGTGCCGTCCGCCAGCCGCGGGATGGGCCGGCTGGCCGCGAGCATTTCCTTCTCGTTGAGGTATCTGGGCCCTTGCGGAAGGAGCCCATCCAGAAGCAACTCGAGGTCGTCCACCTCGGCCGCCGAAAGGGAGAGCGCGCGCCTGGCGTCTATCTCAGCCGGCGACCGCACGTCCTTGGGCTGACCGTCGCTCACTTGCGTCCAATCCGCCGCGCATACCACAGCCCGGCTGCGCCAGATTCTCACACCGCCGGACCGGAATCCCATCTGCGGACGAGCCTGCCGGTTTCTTCAAGGCAATTCCCGACCATCGCATTGACGTGGCAGGATCAACGGCCAACCATCGATGCAGTGCGGATGCCGGACGACCGCACGGGGCGCCGATGGATGCCGGGCAGGGCTGGAGGGCCTATGCGCGTCGTGACGATTTCTGCGGCATACGGCGCGGGCGGCAGCGTCGTCGGCCCTGCTGTCGCTGAGCGGCTCGGTGTGCCGTTCATGGACCGGGCCATACCCGAGGCTGTGGCGGCCGAGATCGGCTGCTCGCTGGACGCCGCCCTGGCGCACGATGGGCGCACTGAGTCAGGCCTTGGGCGGCTCTTCGCCGCGACTGCGCGAGTGCCCAACATCGCACTCGGCGGGCTCGAGAGCTACTTGCCGCCGCAGGACATCGTGGCGGAGGAAGAGTTCGCCCGGCGTACCGAGGAGGTCATCCATCAAGTCGCCGGCCGGACCGGCGGGGTGATCCTCGGTAGAGCCGGCGCGATCGTCCTTGCTGAGCACCCCGACGCCCTGCACGTCCGGTTGACCGGTCCCGAGGACGCGCGAGTGGCGCAGGCGATGCGGTTGCACGGCAGGGACGCGGAGTCCGCTCGCAACCGGCTGCGGGAGAACGATCGTGCCAGGGCCGCCTATGTGAAGCACTTTTATCGCACGGACGCCGCCGACCCGAAGCACTATCACCTGGTCGTCGACAGCACATCCATCCCGCTCGACACCGTGACTGAGATGGTTGTCGCGGCCGCCCAGGCCTCCCACCGCGGAGTCGGTACGCGCGGGTAGGTCGCGTGCCATGGCACCATCGGGCCATGTCAACGCCGAGCGTCTCCTATTCGATCACCGTGCGCCTCGAGGTTCCGGCACACGGGACGGCGGTGAGCCACCTCACTCATGCTGTCGAGTCCGCCGGTGGCGTGGTCACAGCTCTCGACGTAACTAAATCCGAACCGGAGCGGCTGCGGATAGACGTAACGTGCCAGGCGATCGACACGGCACACGCCGATCGGCTCGTCGAGGTCATGCGTGCGCTTGATGGCGTACATGTTCACAAGGTCAGCGACCGCATATTCCTCCTCCACCTCGGCGGCAAGATCGAGATGCAGTCAAAGGTGCCGATCCGCAATCGGGATGACCTGTCGATGGTCTACACACCAGGCGTAGCGCGTGTCAGCCAGGCAATCGCGGCGAATCCTGCGGACGCCCGGCGGCTGACCATCAAGCGCAATGCGGTTGCGGTGGTGACTGATGGTTCCGCCGTCCTTGGACTCGGCAATCTGGGGCCGGCTGCCGCCCTCCCCGTCATGGAAGGCAAGGCGGCACTCTTCAAAAGGTTCGCAGGTATCGATGCCTGGCCCGTCTGCCTGGATACCCAGGATGTCGACGAGATCGTCAGGACGGTCCAGCTCATCGCTCCCGGTTTCGCCGGTATCAACCTCGAGGACATCTCGGCGCCGCGCTGCTTCGAGGTCGAACGGCGGCTCCGCGCATTGCTCGACATCCCGGTCTTCCACGACGACCAGCACGGCACGGCGATCGTGGTCCTCGCCGCGCTCACCAATGCCCTGCGCGTCGTCCGGAAGGATCTCGGCGACGTGAGGATCGTCCAGGCGGGGGCGGGTGCGGCTGGAACGGCGATCCTGCAGTTGCTGATCGCGGCCGGAGCGAAGGACCTCGTGGTCGCCGACCATCTCGGCGTCGTCCACGGCGGCCGTCCCGACCTCGACGAGTCGCTTCTGTGGATCGCGGAGAACACGAACGCGGCGGCGGTCAGCGGTGACCTTCGCACCGCACTTGCCGGCGCTGATGTCTTCATCGGTGTGTCGGCTCCCAACATCCTCACCTCCGACGACATCGCCACCATGGGGCCGAACGCCATTGTGTTCGCGCTGGCCAACCCGGTTCCCGAGATCGATCCTGAAGCGGCCGCCACCCACGCCGCTGTCGTCGCCACCGGTCGCAGCGACTTCCCCAATCAGATCAACAACGTTCTTGCTTTCCCCGGCGTCTTCCGAGGCTTGCTGGACGCGCAGAGCCACCAGATCTCGGTCGCGGTGCTGCTCGCCGCCGCGCGTGCTCTCGCGGGTGTGGTTGGTGACGACGAACTCAACGCGAACTACATCGTGCCCAGTGTGTTCAACGCCGACGTCGCCCATAACGTCGCCGCGGCGGTCCGGGAGGCCTGCCTCAGTGACAGTGGTCGGTAGCCGGTCCACGGGGAGTAGGAGCGAAATCCTCCTTCTGATGCCTGGGCGAGCAGCTACCAACCGGCAATCATGGGGTCATGAGCACACTGCTCACGGGTCGACTCCTTGTCGCGACGCCGGTGCTGACCGATCCCAACTTCGCCCGCGCGGTCGTGCTGATCCTCGACCATGACGAGGACGGCACGCTCGGAGTAGTGGTCAACCGTCCGACTGGCGTCGACGTCACCGCCGTACTCCCGCCTTGGTCGGATCTGACCTCCACGCCTCAGGTGGTGTTCCAGGGTGGACCGGTCGCGCTCGACAGCGCTCTTGGTCTGGCGGCGGTGACCGCGGGCCACGGTGACGCCGAAGCGGACGAGGAGCCGCTGGGGTGGCGGCGCGTACACGAGCGGATCGGCCTGGTCGACCTCGACGCACCGCCGGAGATCCTCGCCGCCGAGCTGTCGGCGATGCGGATCTTCGCGGGCTACGCGGGCTGGGGCCCTGGCCAGGTCGAGGACGAGATCGCCGAGGGCGCTTGGTACGTCGTCGACTCCGAGCCCGCCGACGCTTTCAGCGAGAGCCCCGCCGATCTGTGGCAGCGGGTGCTGCGCCGGCAGACCGGCGACCTGGCCTTCGTCGCAACATTTCCTGACGACCCCTCGATGAACTGACGGGCGCGCCGCTGGTACCCCCGCATACACTCGACGTCATGTCCACTCCACTGGAGAGCCCGCAGACAGACCGTCGCCTCGGAACCCTCACCGAGGAACGCGTCCAGCCGTCGTTCGGAGACGGCGATCACGAGCGGTTCGCCCACTACGTGGTGAAGGACAAGCTCACGGACGCGATCGTCGCCGGGACCCCGGTGATCGCGCTATGCGGGAAGGTGTGGGTGCCCAGCCGCGACCCCCAGCGCTTCCCCGTATGCCCGGAGTGCAAGGAGATCTACGGCCAGATCCCGCACGGCGACGGCGACGGTGAGGACGGAAGCTCCTAAATAGGGGCTTACTGC
>DASYTV010000374.1:0-4246 GCA_036001885.1 Actinomycetes bacterium | reverse complement strand
GTGCCGAACGCTGGTCGAGATTCTTGTACGTCGACCGTCCGGCAGCGGTGAGCCGGACCACCTGCCGCCGCGCGTCCGACGTCGAGCGGCTACGGATGATCAGGCCATCGGACTCATCCCGGCCGAGTATGCGGCTGAGATATCCCGGATCCAGCCCGAGCCTGCGGCGCAAGGTTGCGACCTCGACCTGCTCCCCTTGGGCGAGTTCGAAGATCACCCGAGCCTCGGTAAGAGTGTAGGGAGTGTCGAGCAGGCCCTCATCAAGGACGCCGATCACCCCGGTGTAGAAGCGGTTGAACTCGCGAACCGTCGCGACCGTGTTCGCGCTGTCCTGCTGTCCCACACGTCGACGCTATCGCGAGGTCTTTGACTCAGTCAACAATTAGCACAGACTTAAACAACGCAGCTGAGGAGCTGACGACTTGTGGACAGCTCGGCCGCCATCGGCGACCAGCATTGCGCAACCTCGTACCGGAGTGCCTGCCTGGCCGTGAGTTCCATGATCGCGAGTTTTGGTGAGAACGCGCAGTCTCCTCACCTTCTCCACCACAAGTAGAGATCTTGGTGCTCACCCGCAGCACTCCCCCGCGCTCGCCGGCGGCACGACCCCGCGATCGGGCTTGGAGCGGCCAGAGCCGCTGCTGGCAACCTTGATGCTCGTTCCTCGCGCCGTGGAGGTCGGGGTCGAGCTGCTCGGCGACGCCGAGGGCGCGGCGCCGCTCGACGCAGCAGTGGCCGGTCCCGAAGCCTGGTCGGCCACAGGTGGCGGGCTGCCCGGATCGTGCCCGCCCGAGCAGCCGGCGACGAGGATGGCGGAACAACCAATGGCAGCCACCAGTTCGCGCATGGCTCGACGGTAACGATCGTCGCGCCCGGCCGCAGGCACGAACCGCGCGGCGTCACCGCTCTGTAAGGCGATGCCTCGCTTGCCACTCCCTGTTGAGCATGGCGTAGATCAACTCGTCGGTCCATTCGCCCTTGACGTACTCGTTCTCGACGAGATGTGCCTCCCGCCGCATCCCTAGCCGCTCCATCAGCCGGGCCGAGGAGAGATTGCGACCGTCGCACCTGCCCACGATGCGGTGCAATCGCAGGCCGCCGAAGCCGAGGCCGAGCATGACGTCCGCGGCCTCAATCGCGAGTCCATGACCCTGATAGGCGGGATTCAGGATGAAGCCGACCTCGCCGCTCTGGTGGTCGCTGCTCACCCACCCCAGGCTGACGTGGCCGACGACCTTTCCGACCTCCCGCCAGACAATCCCGAGCACCAGAGCATCGCTCTCGCGCTCCAATGCCGTCCGTCGCAAGTGGCCCTCGAAGGCCTCCCGTGACTCGGCCTCGCCGCGGGGCTCCCAGTAGAGATAGCGCGCCACCTCTGGCATGGAGTCGTACGCATAGAAGTCCTCGAAATCCGCCTCCACGAGCGGCCGCACTGTCAGCCGAGCCGTCTCGATCGGATACATCGGGTGCAGCACGGGCTTGATGATAGGCCGTGGTAGCCGACGGCGAACTCGATCACCAGCCCCCCCGGCTGAGCAGAGCCACCCATGCGTACGACCGGCGGTGTCGTAGCGTCGGGCCAGAGCCCGCCGGCGGTGGTCCTAGCCGCCAGCGGGTTCTACTCGGCGGGGTTGCACTGATCAGTCGCGTCGGTCGCTCGGCCTGGGCCGCCCCCGAGTGGCACACTGACCGGCCGTGGTCGAATGGTTTAGTCAGGCCTGCGATGGTGTGCGGTTCGAGTGGGGTCCGGTCGGCGCGACCGCGCTGGCCTCCGACTGCGCCTGTCTTGTGGTGGTCGACGTGCTGTCCTTCACCACCGCGGTCTCGGTTGCTGTAGACAGGGGCACTGCCGTCTATCCCTATCCTTGGCGAGATCGCTCGGCCGCCGCTTTCGCCGCGTCGGTGGGTGCTGTCCTTGCCGCCGGCCGCCGCGAGGTGAGCGACGGCCACCCGTGGTCGTTGTCGCCGGATGCGCTTCGCCACGCGCCTGCCGCCGAACGTCTCGTCCTGCCCTCCCCCAACGGATCGGCGATCTCGGCGGCGGCGGCGCGCGAGGGAGTCGCGGTCGTTGCCTCCTGCTTGCGCAATGGACGAGCGGTCGGGCGCTGGCTTGTCGCACGGGGCTACGGGACGGTCGAGCGGCCGATCCTGGTCGTCGCTTCGGGAGAGCGCTGGCCCGACGGCAGCATGCGCCCGGCGCTCGAGGACGCGCTCGGCGCCGGGTTGGTCCTTGCCACCTTGCTCGAGGAGGGGACGGGGTCGCTGTCACCGGAGGCGGCCCTGTTGGCCACCGCATACCTGAATACCGGCGATGCCGGTGCCGCCGTGACGAGCTGCGCGTCCGGCCTCGAGCTCGCGACCACTGGGTTCGCGGCGGATGTGGCGATCGCGGTGGAGATCAACAGCAGCGAGGTCGTCCCCGTGTTCCAGGAGGGCGCCTTCTTGGCGGCGCCTCTGTCCCGTTGACGCCATCTCCCGCCCGAAGGGCTGGGCGCTGACGTGCCTATCACGCGGGACTATTGCATGTAGCCCTCGACCTCGCCGGTGGGGCGCACCGAGGCCTGGTCGGGGCTCTCACCGGCTTCGCGACGCGCCCGACGCTGCCGCAGGAGGTCCCAGCATTGGTCGAGCGATTCCTCGACCGTGCGCAGGCGTGCCCGCTCTTCGTCCCCCGGCAGCTCGTGGTTCGTCACCTTCTGCCGGAGTTCGTGCTCCTCGTCCACCAGGCCTTTGATGCGGTCCAAGATCTCGCTGTCGTCCATGTCGCCCATCACTCCTCAACCAACTAGGCGCAACTCTTGCACGACTGCTCCGGCGCTGCCGACATGACCGGCACCGCGACCGCTGCCGCCGCTGTTTCCTGACGAGCTGCAGAGCTTGTCCGGACTGTGAGCATCGGGAGGAAGACCTGGACGAGAGGGCCGATTGTCACCGCATAGAGCACTGTGCCGACTCCGACCGTGCCGCCGAGCAGCCATCCGAGGGCGAGGACGGTCAGTTCGATGAGCGTCCTGGTCAACCGGATCGACCAGCCAGTACGGCGAACCAAGCCGGTCATCAGCCCGTCACGTGGCCCAGGTCCGAAGTCAGCGCCGATGTAGCAGCCGGTGGCGAAGCCACACAGGACGATCCCGCCGAGGAGGAAGGTGATCCGCAGCGCCAGACCTCCGGGCGTAGGCAGAGCGCCGATCCCCGCGTCCACGGCGAGACCGATGACGACGACGTTGCTCAGGGTGCCGACCCCCGGCCGCTGGCGCAGCGGGATCCAGGCCAGGAGCACGGCGGCGCCGACGATCATGGTGATGCGGCCGAACGAGATGCCAGTCCGCTCGGCGAGCCCCTGGTGGAACACGTCCCAGGAGTCGAGTCCCAAGGTGGCCTCGTACATGAGCGCCATGCTGATGCCGTAGACCACCAGACCCGCGTAGAGCTGCACAAGACGACGCGCCATCCCTCGGATCATCACACTTCTGGCCTTGAAATCGATAGCCAGACGCTCGATCCTGGACCTATGGAGAGCCCGCGTCGCTCCATCTCGGCATCGCAGCTTGCCACTCTGCTCGGTGATTGGCGCCGCGGCCAGGAGCGCTTCGCTCATCGTGCCTTGGCCGAGTCACTGCGATTGCTGATCCTCGACGGACGGCTGCCACTCCACCTGTGGCTGCCAGGAGAGCGCGATCTCGCTGCCGCTCTTGGCGTGAGCCGTACGACGACCGCCGCGGCCTACGCGCACCTCCGCGACGGTGGATTCCTGACCGGCCGCTCCAGATCTGCACCGTGGACCACCCTGCCCGCCGACCGCGCGACTGCTCAGCCTGGCGGCTACTCCGCACCTGCGACCGGGGACATGATCGATGCTGTCCACGCCTCCTTGCCCGCTCCAATCGGGCTCCACCAGGCGGTCACCGCCGCAGTTGACGAGCTGCCGAGGCACCTTCCCGGTACCGGCTACGAACTGCTCGGCCTGCCCGCCCTGCGAAGCGTGATCGCCGACACATACACCGCGCGAGGACTCGCCACGACGCCGGACCAGGTCATGATTACCGCCGGTGCCCAGCACGGGCTCTCGCTTGTCATGCGGCTGTTGACAGGACCGGGTGACCGCGTGCTGGTCGAGCATCCGACCTACCCGAATGTCTTGCACCTCGCCGCCCAGGCGGGCTGCCGGCCCGTACCGGTGCCGCTCGCGCCCGATGGCTGGGACATCGCGATGACCTCCGCCACCATGCGACAGAGCGCGCCCCGG
>DASYTV010000373.1:0-3491 GCA_036001885.1 Actinomycetes bacterium | reverse complement strand
GGGCGTACCAGTCGGGCCAGTTCGGATCTGCCTCGCCGGTGCGCCTCTCGTGTTCGCCGTGGGCGATTTCCGCGCGCCGCATCGCACTCGCCAGGTCGCTTGCCGAGGCGAACGAAGTCGCGGCAGCCTCGACGCGCCCGGGAAGCCGGGTCGTGATCTCCTGCAGCACCCAGTTGTTGCCGTCGGGATCGCTGAACGAGGCGCGCGATCGGTAGCTGCCACGCTCGGGATCCAGACCACTGACCCGGCCCTCCGGGCCGATGTGGAAGAACTCGCCCACCTCCACACCCGCGGCGACCAGCGCGTTCCGTGCTGCCTCGATGTCGGAGACGATCAGGTACGCCTTGCCTGAACCGGGCGCGGCCGACGTGAGGTTCGTGCCGAATTGGACCGAACACCCAGAGCCATGCGGCGTGAACTGGACAACGCTGGGCGGTGTGACATCGAGCCTCCACCCGAGGCTCCCGTAGAACCCCTTCGCGCGGTCGACATCCGAGACGGGGATGACGACCACCTCGAGCTTCATGTCGATGTTCTTGACGCTCGCGTCGTTGATCTGGACATCCGTCGTGCTCATCGCGCCCTCCCGGGTCGTCTCAGAGATGACGCTAGCGCTATCACCGCTTCGTCCCACCAGAACCGTGTTGACGCTCCGAGGCTCCAAACAGGCCAACTGTCCGGGAGCCACCGCCGGTCCTCAACCCTGCTACCGCGGTGGAGGGAATAGCCTGAGGGCGCGTGTGGGCACACGACCAGTCCCGCACCGGTTTGGAGGGTCACGTGCGTATCAGCGACCTGCTTCGCGTCAAGGGTCGGCAAGTCGTCACCGTCACCCCTGACACCGACGTGCGACACCTTCTCACCGTGCTCGCCGAACACCGAATCGGTGCCGTCGTCGTCTCCCACAACGGCACCTCGGTCGACGGAATCGCCAGTGAGCGGGACATCGTTCGGGCGTTGGCCGAGCGAGGCGCCGCAGTGATGGCTGAGCCGATCACCGCGATCTACACGGCCGAGGTGCACACGGTTACCCCAGAGACGCCCCTGGAGGAGGTCATGCGCATGATGACCGAGCACCGGGTCCGGCACATACCGGTCGTGGTTGACGGCATCCTGCGTGGGATCGTGAGCATCGGCGACGTCGTGAAGAACCGCATCGACGAGCTCGAAACCGAGCGAACGGCGTTGACCAACTACATCACCGGCAGCCGCTAACGCCGACGTGACGGTCGCGTCCCGGGTTGGCATGGCGGCGATCGTCCACCCCGTTGCTGACGATGGCCTCGATCCCGGCTAGCCCGGGGTCGAGGCCATCGCGTCGATCACACCGCCGCGTCGGAGACCGACGGGTGGCGACTTCGTCAGATCGATGGTGCTAGCCGTTGATGAACACGTAGTCGGCCTGGTAGGGGACGTTGACGGTCGGCGTGGCTTGCGGGTCGCAGGTGCCGGTCGGGGCGACGCCGCCGACGGTGTTGAGGCGCAGCACCTCAACGGCCTGGGACAGCAGTCCGGTGGATCTGCCGATCTGGGTGGCGTCGAGGTTCAGCTCGGCGATGTTGCCCGCGCCGTTGGCATTCCTGTCGACGACCGCGCCGCTGACCGCGCTGCCGTCGGGTGCCTGCCACTGCGGCACGCCCGCGAGCGGCCGGACGAAGGTGTGGTGGATGCCGCCGGACAGGCGCGCCTCCACGTCGTGCTGGGTGAACGCGAACGAGCCGTCAGTCTGCACGGTGCACGCGTAGATCTGGCTGCCGAAGATCACCGACTCCTGCAATGCGGCCACGCCGCTGGTGGCGACTGTGTGGTTGAGCGCATGCAGCTGGGCCCGCGCGGCGCCGTCGGGGAACGTGGTGGTGTGCAGGTCGGCGTAGAAGCCCTGCGGGTTGGAGCGCAGCGCGTCAAGCAGGGTCGGGTCGGTGACGGTGACGGTGCCGGACGCAAAGCCACCCGCCGGGCGCGGCGTGGTGAACAGCGGCACCACGACCGGGCCGTCCACCCCTCGGGCTCCGGCGTGGATGTCTGCCGCGGTCGGGGTGCCGATACCGCGCCAACTGACCGAGTAGCTCAGCGTATTGCCCTGAATGCCGATCAGTTCCAGGGCCTGCCCTTGCGGGGCGCCGGGGTTCACCTCGTTGCGGCCCTCCAGGCTCGCGACCAGGGTGGCGGGTGCACCGGCCGAGTTGCCCGGCACGGTGATCCCCGCCGGCGGTGTCACGTCGCTGTTCGCTGACGCCGCGCCGCTACCGAGCGTGGCGACCGTGGCGGCCGCGGCCAGCGCGGCGCCGACGCCGCCCGCCAGGCGACGTTTTGTGCTGCTAGTCATGGTGATGTCCTTCCGGATCTGCGGCCGACACCGGTGCGCGGCCCCAGACGGAATACGGCGAAGAGCAGGCCAGCGCCCACCGGAAGGATGTGACAAAACCCACAACCACCTGACTGAGCCACAACGGTGCCGCGTGCGTATAGCTATAACTACCGCGGACGGCGCGTCGTCCTAAGCGGCGGTTGCCGTACGAAAATGTAGGGTCCGCACCAGGGACTCCTCGCGGGCCAGCACGAGCACGCGCATCCCGAAGGCTCGACCGTACCCAGCAGCCACCGAGCCGATCCGCGCAGACACAAGGTCACGGATACCATGCAGCTGCTCGTCTTCCGCGGAACGTACCAAGACGCGGACTCCACGCATGGTGGTTCTTCCTCATCGTGACAACCAGTAGAAGCTGATCGCCAGGATGCTGAGGTGGAGGGCCTGGTCGGTGGCGATCACTCCCCAGAACACCTTGGCAAAGTCCTTGCTCCCCGTGTAGCCGAGCAAAAGCCTCGTGGGCCATCTCCGGTCGACGAATGCGTGGGTGGCTGCCGAGATTCCCAGGAACCACACCGCACGCCAGTCGTGCCACACGGGCAGGATGAGCGCGGCCAGCGTCACATGGTAGGTGAGGACGTGGGCGAGATCGGCCCGCCAGCTCGACTCCTTGTTGGACGCTTGCCAGTCGGTTTGCATGACGAAGTCCCCGAGCAGATGCCCCGCGAGAACGAGCAAGAACAGATCACCCATGCGTGGACGTCCCGATCTGCTCCGGTCGGATGCCCGGGATGCGCTCGATGCCAGCTTTGCGGCACCGCGCTGCGCCGACCACAGCGAAGTCGAAGAGATCAGGCTTCACCACTATCGGCAACCACCCGCGGGGCGTGAACGGGCGCAGACGCTGACGGAGCCTTATCGCGGCCACCCCCCCGCAGTCCTGGCACAGCGGCTCCCTGGTTGCCCGGCGGAATCGCACTAGCTCGCCCGGGTAGATCGCTAGGTCCTTGCACATGGTCCCGGCGCAGTGGTACATCGACCGTGAGTTCTCCCATGCGGTCAAGGTCACCTCTGTCATCCTTATCGCGCTCTCGGGCGTGAACGCGGAGTCGTGCCGTGACCGGCGGTCGCGGAACGATGGATAGCCCTGGCCCGAACCATGTCGGGGTCTCGCGGATTGAGT
>DASYTV010000372.1:0-3744 GCA_036001885.1 Actinomycetes bacterium | reverse complement strand
TTTGCCGCTCCTCCAAACTCGGGTGCGCAACCACCTTCTCCGCGCCCGCCCCGGCGGCCCCCTGATGCCCGACCTCCTGCCGCGACATTGGGCTGACAACCTCCGCTACCGACGTCGCTCCAGAGGAGCCGGCCGGCCGCGCGGTCGAAGCGTCGGCTGGGATCGTGCGAGCAGGTCCTTTGGTTTGGCCCATGCACGCAGCGTACGCGTCCACCCAGCCCGGCCGCGGATCACCAAACGGCGCACCAGCCCATCGAGCTCGAAGCCATCAACAGCCCTCCCGGGAACCTCCTCACCGAGAGGGCATCGTCGCGCCGACATCTCTTGTCCGCCGCGATGATTTGCCGGGCGACGGGTCAGGCCTCGCCCCCCAGGTCGGACTGGTAGGCCTCGTAGACCAGGTCGGCGCTGGCCTGTCGGGATCGGATGAGCCGGACCAGCAGTGCCGTGCCGAGGTCGCGGACACCGTCGACGCCGTCGGTGAGCGGCGCTGCGCTGAGGCAGGTCAGCAGCTGGTCGATCAGGTCGTTGATCTCGGCGTGGTCGCGGGTGAGGCGAGCCACCTCAGAAGACAGCCGCGGCGTGGTGCTGAGTACCCCGGGATACACCCCCTCCGGTCCCTCGGCGATGGCGATGTGTTCCCGAAAGTCGCTGAAGAGTTCGATGAGGGCCACGTGGACACGCTGCGTCCAGGCGTCCAGGCGTCCGGGCGCGGGTGCGGCCAGCGCCTGTTCCAGCGCGCTCATCGACTCGCGCAGCTCGGCGCGGCGCACCCGCAACGCCTCGAGGGCCTGAGCATTCGTGGGCAAGCGGGCCGGCATCCAAGCCTCCTCGGACAGGTGTCCCTCGATGAT
Source organism: Actinomycetes bacterium (assembly GCA_036001885.1). Taxonomy (GTDB): domain Bacteria; phylum Actinomycetota; class Actinomycetes; order JAKEEW01; family JAKEEW01; genus DASYTV01. Next base: position 2,890 of record DASYTV010000372.1, on the reverse strand, counting down.
CGGACTGTCCGGACTCCACGTCCATGCCCCGACGCTGCACCCCGCACTTGGCCAACACCGCGTGCACGCACCGGCGCGCCAGGCTCAAGCTGAGGCAGCCCGGGCGTTGGCCCGCTCGCGAGAGGCCTGGCGCCGCTCGGTGAACCTGGTCGCGGCCTTGTCCAGCGAGGCGAGGAAGGTGGACAACTCATCGCGGGCGCGCTCACCGTCATCGGACAGCGTCTCGCGTTCGTTCACGCGCAACTGCCGCAGGATTGGCGTGAGCACCTCGTCGTGGTGGATGCGCAGGTCGTAGATGCCCGCCATGGCGATCTGAACGGACTTTCGAGTGAAGTTCTCGATCGTGTGTCCGGGCATCTGGAACGACGTCACGACCTGACAAACCGCGCGCATGGCTGCATTCGGCGCCAGCTCGAAGGCCGCAGCAAGGAGATCCCGATAGAACAGCATGTGCAGGTTCTCGTCCTGGGCGACTCGGACAAGCAGTTGCTCGCACACCGGGTCGCCGCTGATTCGGCCGGTGTTGCGGTGCGCGACCCGGGTAGCCAGCTCCTGGAACGACACGTACGCGATCGAGTCGATGACTTCGATGCCGTAGTCGCTCGCGAAGCCGGCGGCCATATGACCCATCCGGGCCCGCTCCAGTGCTACCGGGTCGACCGAACGGGTGGTCAGCAAGTAGTCGCGGATCGCCGCACCGTGACGACCCTCCTCGGCCGTCCACCGGTGCACCCACGTGCCCCACGCTCCGTCGCGGCCGAATAGCGACGCGATCTCGTGGTGGTAGCTGGGCAGGTTGTCCTCGGTGAGCAGATTCACGATCAGCGAGGTGCGCGCGACCTCGGATAGCTTGGACTGACCGGACTCCCACGCGTCCCCACCGAGCACGCCGTCGAAGTCGCTGCCCTGGCTCCACGGCACGTACTCGTGGGGGAACCACTCTTTGGCCGTAGCCAGGTGGCGGTTGAGGTTGGCCTCCACGACAGGCTCGAGATCACGCAGCAGCGTCATGGTGGACGTGGCTTCGGTCGTCACATTACCTCCCAGCTGCTGAGTCTACGGTAACGTAACTTACGGAACCGTAGCTAGCACTCCGGGACGTCCTCCATGAGCGACTCGGGCGTGGGCGCGGCGCCGCCCAAGTGGGCAGGCTGCCACCATTCGTCATCCGGGCCAGCTGGCTTGTCGGGGTATTCGCGCTGTGCCCGGTCCAACAGCGTCGACATCCGGGTGCGCAACTCGGCCACGACCTCGGCCTGGTCGTCCCGCCGCCGGGGGCGTAGCGGTTCACCAACGAGGATCGAGATCGGAACGTGCCGCCGGGTGAGCGCGCGTGGGCGCCCCTTGGTCCACAGCCGCTGGCCGCCCCACAGCGCCATGGGGATCAACGGGACCTCAGCCGCGGCAGCCATGCGGGCCGCACCGCCTTTGATGTCCTTGACGATGAAGGACTGACTGATGGTCGCCTCAGGGAACACGCCGACCACCTCGCCCTCCTTGAGGGCGGCCAGCGCCGCTTTGTACGAGCCGATGCCTGAGTTCCGGTCGACCGGAATGTGGTGCATCCCACGCATCAGCGGACCGGCGATACGGTGCGCGAAAATCTCTTGCTTCGCCATGAACCGAACCCGCCGCCCCGCATGCTGCGCACCGAGTCCACAGAAGATGAAGTCGAGGTAGCTGACGTGGTTGCTGGCCAGCACGGCACCGCCGTCGCGACGAATGTGCTCGGCGCCGTCGACGCTGATCCGGAGATCGAGCATCCGGAACATCGTCTTGGCCAGAGCGATGACAGGTGGGTACACCAGATCCGACATGGCGCAACAGTAATTCCGAACGGGCGCAATAGCAGCGCGGGATTTCTTCGAGCGCGCCAGAAGCATCACCCGCCGTCTAACCTCCTGGACCGGCTCGGCCTCGTTCAGACGGCTCGGTGTCATCCCCTGGTGGCTCATAGGTGGTGATCTCTACCAGATATCCGTCCGGGTCGGGGAAGTACAGCGACCAGGCGATGCCGTAGTCGCCGGCGTCGAACGGCATGCCCCGGGCTGTCAACTCTGCCCTGGCCTGCTCCAGCCCGGCGCGAGTGGTGCGGAACCCGACGTGGCGCAGCGGGTCGTCCGGCCCGATCGGGTGCCCATCGGTGCGCGGGAACAGCGCGATCCCGGATCCGTTGGCCTCCAGCACAGCCGGAAAGTCGCCCCAGGCCTGTTCGTGTACCCGTCGCAGGCCGAGTACGTCGGTGTACCAGGCCACCGACCGAGCCACGTCGGCTACCGCCAGCCCGACGTGGTCGAGCGCCTCGAGGTGCATCCGCCGCCGCCTCCTACCCATGGGCCCGCCTGCGCGGAACCGGTCCGGTCTCCAGTCTCGTCATTGATTGGATTCGGAGGAACGGCCGCTTGTCGTACTCGCCTGTCAGACTTTGGCCGTAGGTAGCGCTGGCGAGGAGTCTGGGCACGATGGCCACTGGCGACGATGTGCGGCGGTTCGCGCTGTCCCTGCCGCGGACCGAGGAACGCTGGGTCAAGGACCGGGTCAAGTTCAAGGTCGGTCGGCTCGTCTACGCCACGCTTTCACCGGACGAGAAGTCCATGGGGTTCGGCTTCCCGAAGGAGGAGCGGGCCGCGCTGGTGGCGGCCGAACCGTACAAGTTCCACATGCCGGCGACGCGGGATCTTCGCTACAACTGGGTGCGAGTATGGCTCGCCGAGATTGACGAGGCCGAGATGCGCGAGCTCGTGCTTGACGCGTGGCGCATGTGCGTATCCAAGGCGCAGCGCACTGACTATGACCGCTCCATCGAATCCGGCCAAGCCGGCTAAGCGACAGGCCTAGCCGACGTAGTCTCACTTGAACGTCCGTTGCGTTCGCCCCGGTGCGTTTGGCC
>DASYTV010000371.1:0-4175 GCA_036001885.1 Actinomycetes bacterium | reverse complement strand
GTCCAGGATGAACGCCCAGCCCGGCCCGGCCGTCAGGATCAGCACACCGGCGAGCGCGGGTCCGACGAGGTTGGTCGCACTGCGGGCGACGCCCATCAAGGCGTTGGCCTGCTGCCGGTCGGACCCATTGTCCGGCACGGTCGCCGCGACCAGGGGCGACGCCGTTGGCAGTCCGAACGCCGAAGCTGCTCCGCCGACGGCCGACGCGACAGCGATGTGAGCAAGGCTGGGGTGAGCGTTGGCGAGAAGCTCGAGACCAACTGCGAGCTGGGCAGCCCCCCGTACGAGGTCGGTGACGAGCCCGACATAGCGCGCCTGCAGCCGGTCTGCCACGACCCCGCCTAGCGGCAGCAAGAAGAGTCGGGGGACAAGCGCGCAACCGAGGACGAGCGCCAGCGCGCTGGCAGAGCCCGTCGCGCGGATGATCGCAAGGGTGAGTGCGGCCGGGACGATTCCATCCCCCAGCGAGTCGATCACACGCCCGGCGAAGAAGATCCGGACGTTGCGGAAACGCAGCGGGCCAGCGGTGAGCGGCGCCGTGATATGGCGAAGGCGAATCACGTACAGCAAGTTAGTTCGTTACCGAAAGGTTTGTCAACGAATAATCAAACAGCTAAGTATCTGTGCCATACTTGTCACCGTGGAGCCTCATGACTCTGTCGACGAGCACATAGCGCATTGGCTGACCGAGCTCCCCGAGCTCGATCCCGTCACCGAAGGCGTGGTGACCCGGATGCAAATGCTGGTCAGGCATCTGAAGCGGAGCAAGCAGGCCGCGCTGAGCGCGCACAACCTGCAGGACTTCGAATACGACACCCTGCACACGCTGGTCGGTCGGGGCGCGCCCTACCGAGCACATCCCAGTGAGCTGGCGACGGCGATGGGGATGTCGCCCGCCGCCGTGACCGGTCGGCTGGATGCGCTGGAGCGGCGGGGCTATATACGGCGGCTCCCGCTGCCGGGCGACCGGCGGAAGGTAATCGTCGAGCTCACTGATGCCGGTCACGCTGCTTGGCATGAGGCGATGCAAGACCAGGGTGACGAGGAAGACCGGATCATCGCGGCACTGACCCGGTCCGAGCAGGAGCAGCTGGCCGATCTGCTGCGGCGAATGGTCCTCGTCGTCGAGCCCACGCCTCGTACCAGCGCCGCTGCACCCTAACCGTCACACGGGCGAGCGGTCGGGGATAACGTCGTGACCAACCAACCGCCGGCCAAGGCACGGTCACTGCCTGGGCCGGCGACCTGTGGCCCATCCTCCTGTTGGAGCACAACGAGGGAGACCAGACCTCATGACTGCGGAGCAAGAAGAATTCCAGGTCTCGGAGGCGCAGATCGCCGTTCACTGGCGCGAGGAGGAGAAGTTCTTCCCGCCAACGACGTTCATCGCGCAGGCAAACGCGGCCGATCCGAGTATCAGGGAGAGATTCAGCGAGGAGCGCTTCCCCGATTGCTTCAAGGAGTACGCCGACCTGCTGTCATGGGACGCCTACTGGCACACCACGTTGGACACAAGCAATCCGCCGTTCTGGAAGTGGTTCGTCGGCGGGCGGTTGAACGCGTCGTACAACTGCGTGGACCGGCACCTGGCGAAGAGCAGGAACAAAGCGGCGCTCATCTGGGTGCCGGAGCCGGAGGCGGACAATCCGGTGCCCGTGACCTATCAGGAGCTGTATCGGCGGGTGAACGAGTTCGCCGCGTTGCTGCGTGACTTCGGCGGCGTCAAGACCGGTGATCGAGTCACCTTCCACCTGCCGATGGTCCCCGAGCTTCCCGTCGCGATGCTCGCCTGCGCCCGCCTCGGCGTCATCCACTCCGAAGTCTTCGGCGGTTTCAGCGGCGCAGCCTGCGGCGACCGGATCGCGGACTCGGGGAGTCGCATCCTGGTCACGATGGATGCCTACTACCGGAACGGCGAGCTGGTCGACCACAAGACCAAGGCGGACGAGGCCGTTGACGCGGCGGTCAAGGCCGGGCAGCAGGTCGACAAGGTCCTCGTGTGGCGGCGCCATCCCGGTCAGTACTCGTCGGCGAAGCCGATGGTCGAGGGCCGTGATTTCTTCGTCGACGAGCTGATCGGGGACTATCGCGGCGCGACTGTCGAGCCGGTGTCGATGCCGGCCGAGGCACCCCTCTTCCTGATGTACACGAGCGGTACGACCGGGAGGCCGAAGGGCGCCCAGCACAGCACTGGTGGCTATCTGGCCTATGTGACGGGCACGTCAAAGTACTACCAGGACATCCATCCCGACGACACGTACTGGTGCATGGCCGACATCGGCTGGATCACCGGCCATTCGTACATCGTCTACGGCCCGCTCTCGCTCGGCACCACCAGCGTCATCTACGAGGGGGTTCCCACATTCCCCGACGCCGGCCGCCCCTGGCGGATCGCCGAGCGGCTCGGAGTGAACATCTTCCACACTGCGCCCACGTCGATCCGCATGTTGCGGAAGCTCGGCCCGGACGAGCCGGAGAGGTGCAACTACCGCTTCAAGCACATGACCACGGTTGGCGAGCCGATCGAGCCGGATGTGTGGCGGTGGTATTACAACAGCGTCGGCAAGGGCGACGCGGTGATCGTCGATACTTGGTGGCAGACGGAGAATGGTGGCTTCCTCGGCAGCACGCTGCCGGCGCTCGAGCCCATGAAGCCGGGCAGCTGCGGTCCTGGTGTGCTCGGCGTCTACCCGACCATCTACGACGAGGAGGGCAACGTCGTGGAAGCCGGGAGCGGTCGCGCGGGCAACATCTGCATCCGCAATCCCTGGCCGGGCATCTTCCAGACCATTTGGGGACAACCGGAGCGGTTCGTCGACGTCTACTACAAGAAGTACTGCAAGGACGAGAACAGCAAGGACTGGCACGACTGGCCGTACTTCGCGGGTGACGGCGCCGTCCAGGCGGCTGACGGTTACTTCCGCATCCTCGGCCGGGTCGACGACGTCATCAACGTCGCCGGCCACCGGCTGGGAACAAAGGAGCTCGAGTCCGCCGCCATCACGGTCGACGAAGTGGCGGAGGCGGCGGCCGTACCCGTCGTGGACGAGCTGCGGGGCCGGGCAGTGGAGATGTACGTATCGCTCAAACCGGGAATCCAGCCATCAGACGAGATCGCGAAGAAGGTGGTCGCAGCGATCGAGACGGAGATCGGCAAGATTGCCAGGCCGAAGACCGTATGGATCGTGCCCGATATGCCCAAGACACGTTCGGGCAAGATCATGCGCCGGGTGGTCGCATCCATCTCGAACTTCGCCGATGTTGGCGACGTGACGACGCTGGCGAATCCGGAGATCGTCGACGAGATCCGGCACCAGGTGCAGAGCGAGAAGGTCGCCAAAGGCGAAACAGCGCGCCCGCTCTCTGCCGAGGAGGAAGCCGAGATCAAGGCATTCGGCCAGGTGGAGTGACCGCGCATCCGGTCAGGGCGGCGGCGGTAGCGCAGCCTGCGCAACGCCGCTACGGGAGTTCGCGCCGGCCTTGCTGACCAACTGAACAAGGGCACCTCGGTCCAGCAACGCGATTGACGAAGGGCACGGTGGTCCAGGAATCCTGAACCACCGTGCCCTTCGTCCGCGCCGCCGTGGTCCGGCTGCGCAGGGGACGGCCACGTCGCGTCGGGTGTGCGAGTGGTTCGCGCATGGCCGACCTGGCTGCGGGTGACACGGCTTATCGAGGCGCCGGGCTCCCCGAGCCGTTCCCCGGCCCGTGCGAGGCATCGGGCGCGGGTCCGCCGCCGGACCCCATCCCGTCCTCCACACCGGTCACATTGAATTCCTCGTCGAGCTTCACCGTGACCAGTGAGCCGTCGGACTTCGTCATGTGCGCCTCGTACGCGTCGCCGTCCGCATCGGTCTCGACTCGATAGACCGTCCCGCCGGGGACCGCATCGAGCGCGGCTGCTCGCGCCTTGTCAGCGTCGCTACCGGTCAGCGCCTTCTCGTCGGAGCGGACCGGTGCCGCACCACCGGCTTTCCCGGCCGGTGGGCGTGATGGGCTGGTCGCCGACGGTGGCGCAGTCGAACCGGACGAGTTGTTGTCATCCGCCGATGCCGTCAGGTTGCTGGCGAGGACGCCCCCGGCCACCGCCCCCGCGGCGAGCAGCCCGGCGGCGCTGAGCAGCCTCCTGCTACGGCGAGACCTTTCGGTCGGCTGGTTCTCGTGCATCGTCTCCT
>DASYTV010000370.1:0-12146 GCA_036001885.1 Actinomycetes bacterium | reverse complement strand
ACGCGCTGGATCGTCCGCGGATCTCGCACCGCCCGCCATAGATCGCCGCCGTCGCCCCTTCCGGCGACCCGGTCCAGCGCACGACGCAAGGTCGACAGGGCACTCACCTGCGCAACGGTAGTGCCCTCAGTCACCCCTTCGGGTCGCGTCAGCCGGGCTGTGCGGTCACGAGGGCGACAACTACGCCGAAGAGGACCACCACTGCGAGGACGGCCGGCCACAGGGCGGCCCAGCGCTTCTTCCTGGCAGCGCCGAGCGCGGCCTTTGACTCCCCCATGCCTTTCCAAGTCCTCGCGGTGTCCGCATACCTGAAGACGAGCCAACCCCCGAGCAGCAGCGCCGAGATCGAAAGTGTGAAAAATGCAGACGAGATTGCGCCGTCCGACGTCAGCGCCACCTGATCATGGGATGGGAGGGCCAGGGCGCCCAGCACGATGAACCCGCCGATGGGCCAGAGCATCCCCAGTGCACTCGACCACCGCCGCTTCTTGGCGGCATCCAGTCTGCCCTTGGCAGTTCGCGCCGAGTCCCAGGCGACCTTGTTCCGTATGTAAGCCGCTCCGACCCAGATGCCCAACGCAACGCTGACTATGACCGCGGCCGCCATCGTCCCCCCAGAGGCTCGTCTGGCGCTGGTGACGCCGAGGATAGTGCGTGGTGGAGCCAAACTGGCCGACCGTTCCGGCGTGCCATGAAATCGGGTCCTCAGCTCTCCCGTCAGCTCGGGGGCCGTCGCCGATGCCGACGCTGGCGGTCGGCTTCATAGAGGGCGATGGCAGCAGCGGTAGCGGCATTCAGAGAACTGGCCGTGCCAGTGATCGGAATGTGGACTATCGCATCGCAGGCCCGACGCCACGAGGCGGCAAGCCCGGCAGCCTCGTTCCCGACCAGCAGGACGGTGGGCCCAGTCAAGCTCTGCTCGGTGATCTCGATCTCGCCGTGCTCGTCGGTTCCGACGACCGTGAAGGCTGTTCCTTGATGTCGGGCTGCTTCTAGCCAGTCGAGGACGGGTTGGGAGCACGGGCTTGCGACCACAGGCAGCGCGAAGAGTGACCCGGTGCTCGCCCGCACCGCCTTGGGGTCGTAGATGTCTGCCGCGTGGCCGGCGACTATCACTCCGGCCGCGCCGAATGCGTCAGCGGATCGGATCACGGTGCCGAGATTGCCCGGGTTGCCCGGCCGATCGAAGACGACGACCAGCGGATCACCTTCCGTGGGGATTCTGTCAAGATCGTCGTGGGCGGATGCAACGACGGCGATCAGCTCAGGTGTGTCGTCGTCCTTGCCGCCTAGCTCGTGAAGCAGCGGCCCAGCCATCGCCACCCTCATGGTATCAACGTTCGCCAGCAGTTCTCTTGCCCAGCCGGAAGGGTCTCGCGTCGCGTCGTAAAGCAACGCTCGCACAGGCCAGCCGTGTCGGATCGCCATGGTGATGGGCCGGACTCCCTGAACGAGAAACTCTCCCAACCGGTGCCGCTTTGCCCGGTTGGTGAGCAGCGCCTCCCACTGCTGGAACCGCGCATTACGGGCGGTCACCCGCAGCTCTCGCCGCACTTGCTTTCCCTCCGCCTTACGTCCGCCAGGAGGTGACCATACGCGAGCCGGCCACGGGTCTCTTGGCGATCTTGGGCCGTTGGGGAATGCGACAAGGAATTTCAGGTCTCGAACCTGGCGCCGGGAGGGCGGCGGATGTTTGATGACGGGGTCGGACGCTTTCGGGCGAGAGAACGGCTGCCGAGGAGGTCGCAGGATGCCCAAGGTACTGATGCTGGCGGGTGACGCCGCCGAGTCGCTCGAGGTCATGTATCCCTACCAGCGGCTTCAGGAAGAGGGCTACGAGGTCGACCTCGCCGGGCCGTCCCGCAAGCAGCTCCAGTTCGTGGTGCACGACTTTGTCGAGGGCTATGACACCTACACCGAGAAGCCCGGATACAGCTGGCCCTCCGATCTGGCGTTCTCCGAGGTCAACCCGGCTGACTATGTCGCGCTCGTGATCCCTGGCGGGCGGGCACCGGAGTACATCCGCAACGACCCGGACGTCCAGCGGATCATCAAGGCGTTCTTCAGCGAGGACAAGCCGGTTGCTCAGCTCTGCCACGCGCCGCTGGCGCTCGCTGCGAGCGGTGTCCTCGCCGGTCGGCGCACGGCGGCCTACCCGGCGCTCGCCCCCGATGTCGCCGCGGCGGGCGCCGAGTTCGTGGACAGCGAAGCGGTCGTGGACGGGGTCATGGTTTCGGCACGGGCGTGGCCGGACCACCCGGCGTGGATGCGCGAGTTCATCCAGGTGTTGCGCAGCAAGGCGCCGGTCAACGCTCCGATGTAGCAGCGGCCACGGCCGCGGCCCCGAACTGCTCACGCAGGTGATCCTCTGCTGCCGGGTCAGCACCGAGCTCGTCGAGGCCAAGTAAGGCTGCGCCGACGATTGGTGGCACGTCCACGAGCCGCGGTACCGCCTTCGGTGTCTGGCGGGCGAAGCCTGCGAAAACCGCGTCGAGCAACCGCCTGTTCCCTGCGGTGAGCACGCCGCCCCCGAGGACGATGACCGCCGACTCGTCCTCGAGCCCGAGCCGGCGCAGCACGACGGTGCCGAGGAGCACGATCTCCTCCGCCATGCGTGCGACGAGCCGATCCGCCACCGGGTCCTCCGCGTCGGCGCAGGTGAAGATCACCGACACGAGCTCGCGCAGGCGCACGCTCGCGAACTCCCTGAGATGAAAGGCGGCCGTAACCTCGGCGATGGAGCCGCGGCCGAAATGATCGGCCACTGCCTGCTCGAGTGCGGTGTGCGGCCCACGGCCGTCCTCAGCGCGAGCCGCCCACCACAGCGCCTGCTCGCCAAGGCCGTACCCGCCGCCCCAGTCCCCGGACCACATTCCGAGGGCCGGGAACCCGGTGGCCGTCCCATCCGGCGCGACGCCGACACAGTTGATGCCGGCACCGCAGACGACCGCGACCCCCCAACGATCGCGGCAGCCGGTCCGCAGCAGGGCGAACGTGTCGTTGCGTACGCGGGTATCCAGCCCCCAGCCCATCGCCGCGATAGCCGCCTGCAGCCCCTCTTCCTCGACCGGCAGGTCGGCCCCGGCGAGATAGGCCTCCACCCGTTGGGCGATCGGGTGACCATCCAAGCTGATCGCCGCGTCGGCGCACGCTTTCTCGACGAGTGTCCGTAGAACCGCGAGGCTCGGCTCGAACCCACTGGTCGGGGGGGACGATCCGGGGCCACGCGCCATGGCGAGGACTGAGCCGTCGGCGGCGACGAGAGCAGCGTCTGTCTTGCTGTTCCCACCGTCGATCGCTAGTACTGCCACCGTCGTCATGGGTTCCTCGTCCACGGCAGGAAGTCCCTGTTGGCGGCGAGAAGTCTGTCGGTGAGCCGCTCGGCGATGTCGTACTGGCCGATCAGCGGATGGGCCAGAAGCGCGCTCGCCACCCGGTCGCGACCGCCGTGTATCGCGGCGTCGAGCGCAAGCTCCTCGTAGGCGGTCACATGGGCGACGAGGCCGGCGTGTATCGGCTCCAGCGGGCGGACCGGCAGCGGACTCACCCCTGCGGGGTCTACGGCGGCCGGCACTTCGATCACCGCGGTATCCGGGAGGAACGGCAGCGTGCTCCGGTTGCGGGTGTCGACGACATGGATGCCGCCTGTGCCGCCGCCGAGCAAAGCGGCGGCGAGGCTGAGCGCCGCCTCCGAGTAGTAGGCGCCGCCGCGCTCGCCGAGCAAGGCCGGCTTCTCGGCAAGCGTTGGGTCTGCATAGAGGGCGAGCAGATCTCGCTCGATCGCGGCGACCTGCTCCGCCCGGGATGGTGTCCGCCGCTGTTCCTCGACCACCGTGTCGTGGAGGTAGAAGTAGCGCAGGTAGTAGGACGGGATGGCGCCGAGCCGCGTGATCAGCTCGGCAGGCAGCTCGACATGGGCTGCGACGTCATCGACATGCGATTTGAGCAGCTCTGGCAGGACGTCCCTGCCCTCGATCACGACCTGCCGCTCCCAGCTGAGGTGGTTGAGGCCGACATGGTCGAGACCGACCCCGGCCGGCTCAACCCCGAGCAGACCGGCGAGGAACCGCTGGAACCCGATCGCGACGTTGCACAGCCCCACCGCGCGCTGCCCAGCGTCCAGCAGCGCTCGGGTCACAATGCCGACCGGATTCGTGAAGTTGATCAGCCAGGCCGTTGGCGCCACCGCCGCCACCGTGGACGCGATGTCGAGGACGACCGGCACCGTGCGCAGTGCCTTGGCGAGGCCGCCTGCACCGGTGGTCTCTTGACCGATGCAGCCGAACTCGAGTGGCAACGACTCGTCAGTGGCGCGCGCCTGCTGTCCGCCGACGCGGATCTGGACGAGGACAGCGCTCGCACCCTCGGCACCGGCGGCCAGATCCGGCGTGCAGACCACTCGAGCGGGGTGACCATGGCGCGCGAGGATCCGCCTCGCGAGGCCGCCGACCACGCCAAGCCGATCGGCACTCGGATCGACCAGAACGAGCTCGTCCACGGTGGGCAGCCCGGGCTCGAGGCGAGCGATGCCATCGACGAGCTCGGGCGTGTACGTGGACCCACCACCGACGACGGTCAGTCTCATCGAGCCACCCCCGGTGGAGGCGCCGCGGTCTGTTTCATCCCTTGACCCCGGTCAGCGTGACGCCTTGCACGAAGGCCTTCTGGGCGAAGAAGAACAGGATGATGACCGGCAACATAACGATCAGGGTGGCGGCCATGGTCAGGTTCCACTGCACTCGATGCAGGTCACGGAAGGTTGCCAGGCCGAGCGCCAGCGTCCAGTTGTCCGCGTTCTCGCTGGTATAGAGCAGCGGCCCGAAGTAGTCGTTCCAGGTGAGGAAGAACATGAACAAGGCCGCGGCGGCGATGCCTGGTTTCGCCAGCGGCAGGATGATCTTCCACATGACTCGCAGCTCCGAGCAGCCGTCCGCGCGCGCCGCGTCGGCGTACTCCTCTGGGATGGTCAGCAGGAACTGTCGGATCAGGAAGATCGAGAAGGCATCGCCGAAGAGATTGGGCAGGATCAGCGGCCACAACGTGCCGGTCAGGTTCCAGCGGGCCCAGAGGACATACAGCGGCACTATGGTGACCTGCGGTGGCAGCATCATCATCACGAGGACGCCGAGGAAGGCCAGGTCGCGGCCGCGCCAGCGCAGCCGGGCAAGCGCATAGGCCGCCGGGACGCTGGACAGCAGCATGAAGCCGGTGGCCAGCACGGAGTACATCAGGCTGTTGGCGAGATAGCGCCACATCGGTGCGTTCTGGAAAACCTTCACGTAGTTGTCCAAGTGCCACGACTTCGGCCAGAGGTCTGGCGTCAGGGCCTGCTCGTTCGTCATCAGGGATGTGAGCACGATGAATGCGAACGGTGCCAGGAAGACCAGCGCCAGCGCGATCGCGACGGCGTGCTCGGCGATGAAGGTGAGAGTCTTCCGCCGCCGGCCCGCCTGGACGCGGGCCACCGGGCGTCGCAGCGTCACGTCGTGAACGGTCATGCGCCCTCCGCCCCGTACAGGAAGACCCTGGAGCGTCGGAGCAGCACCACAGTGAACGCAAGCGAGACGACGAACAGCATGACCGCCATCGCGCAGGCGTAACCGAGCTGGAAGTTCGCGAACCCCTTCACGTAGAGCCAGATCGGGAAGGTCAGCATCGAGTTGTCCGGGTAGCCGAGCCGCTCGCCCAGCCCGCCGCCCACCGGGGCGGTGCCACCGGCCACTGCCGACGCGACCGCTGCTTGGGTGAAGAACTGCAGCATCGCGATCACACCGGTGACCGCGGCGAAGAGGAGCACGGGCCAGATATTGGGAAGCGTCACATACCTGAACCGCTGCCAGGCGTTGGCGCCGTCGAGGTGCGCGGCCTCGTACTGCTCGTTCGGCACCTGCAGCAGCGTCGCTAGCAAGATCACCATGACGTCGCCCAAGCCCCACACGGAGAGGATCAGCAGGGTGGGTTTCGCCAGCGCCGGATCGTTGAACCACAGGGGCTGCCAGCCGATGCCGAGCTTCCCGAGCAGTTGGTTGACCGGCCCGGTGGCCGGGTTGAACAGGTAGGCGAAGGCGAGTGTCGCGGCGACCGGCGGGGCAAGTGCGGGCAGGTAGAAGACGGTCCGCAGCAGGCTGCCGCCGCGTTTGATCTGGATGACGAGTTGGGCGATGATCAGCGCAAAGATGATCCTCGCCGGCACCACGAAGGCCGTCAGCCACAAAGTATTGCGGACCGACTGGAGCGAGTACGGATCCTTGGTGAAGAAGAAGCGGTAATTGCGCAGCCCGATGAAGACCGGCTGTTCCAGCAGGTTGTACCGAGTAAATGAAAACCACACGGTCGCCGCGAGCGGATAGAGGAAGAAGGCCGAGAACCCGATCGCCCAGGGAGCCATCAGGGCCGCGACGAAGAGCCGGTGCTTGCGCCGCTTCTTCCGAAGCGGCGCAGGCACCTTCCTTACCCGGGCGGGCGGGACGACCCGCTCGTCCGTGGCCGGACGGACGAGCGTTGTCACGAACCCGTGCCCAGGCTCAGGCTGTCGTCGATCTGCTTGGCGACGCTCTCGAGGCCGGCCTGCAGGTCCGTGGCCCGGCCGGTTTGCCACTTGACAAGCCACGTACCGAACAGGGTCTGGTACTCGGCGCCATTTGCTGTCGATGGCGAGGTGGCGCTGTTCGGGTTGGCGAAGATGTCGAGGAAGGTCTTGAACTTGTCGTCGACCTGAAGATCGGGCGACGCAAGAGCGGCCTGCGTCGTGGGCACGTTCTTGATGCCGTTGGCAAGCTTGACGATTGCGCCGGTGTCTGTCGTCAGGTATTTGATCAGCTCCCAGGCGGCCTCCGGGTTATCCGATCCGCGAGAGATGCCGGTGATGTTGCCGGTGACGTAGCCGCCGCCATAGAGGTTCTGCTTGTCGTCGGCGGCCGGGAAGGGCGCGGTGCCATAGTCGAGCTCCGGCTTGTCCGCGTCGATGAAGGCGATCCGCCACTCGCCGTCGAGCATCATGGCGACCTTGCCGCGTTCGAAGTCATTGGCCGCGGAGAACTCGTCACCCTTGCCCGCGGAGAACTTGGTCAGCTTGTTCGAGCCGTAATAGTCGATGAGCTGCTTCTGCCAGGTCAGCATCGCCGTCCAAGCCGGATCGGTGGCGAGCGCGGACTTGCCGCCTTGGTCGAACCAGGTCGCTGCCCAGTGCGGCGCCCAGTGGGCTGGGGAGTTCTCGTAGTAGTCGAGGAACGGCATGAAGCCGATCACGTCGATGTCGCCGTTCGCCTTGTGGGTCGTCATCTTCTTCGCCATCTCGGCGAGCTGCGAGAGGGTCTTCGGCGGCTCGGTGTACCCGGCATCGGCGAGCAGCTTCTTGTTGTAGTAGAGGCCGTAGGTGTCCGCGAGGACCGGCATGGAGCAGCGGGTGCCCTTGTACTCGGTGTAGCTGCGGACGACCGGTGCCAGCTGGTTCATGTCGACCTTGTCCCGCTTGATGTACGGGCTGAGGTCGCGCCATGCGCCGCTGGTGCAGAAGTTTCCGACGATGTCGGTCGAGTAGGACAGCCCGACGTCGGGGCCTTTGCCGGCGGAGATTGCCTGACGCATCTTCTCGTCGTCCTGGCCCTTGCTCACCTTCACGGTGATACCGGGATGGCTGGCCTCGAAGTCCTTCACCACGGCGTCAATGGCCGATGCCTCGCGCCCGGTGAAGAAATGCCAGAAGCTCACCTGGCCGGATGCGCTGGCCGTCGGCGACGCCACCGGCTCGTCGCTCTTGTTGTCGGTGGCGGTGCAGGCCGCCGCCAAGAGGGATACCGCTCCTAAACCAAGGGCAAGTCGGTAAATCTTCGCGCTTCTCATCAGGGGTGGACTCCAGACATGACGGTGTTCACTGGACGGGGCGGAGTGCCGGCCACGGTCGATCCGAAGACAGCCGCGCGAGCACGCTTGAGGGCGGCGAAGGTGGCGCCGACGAGTACCGGGTTGCCGCTAACTGTGGACAGCCGCAGCTCCGGTTTCGGAATTGTGAGCTGGTCGAGCTGGCGAGCGACGCGGTCTCGCAGCGCGGTGCCGCCCGCCTGGCAGACCTCGCCGGAGAGCACGATCAGCCCCGGATCCAGGGTGGCGATGATGGCGGCCAGTCCTGCCGCGAGCCGCCGAGCCAGCTCGTCGAGCAAGGCGGCGTGACGGGGATCGTCGGGGGCAGCCGCAGCGGCGGCCAGTGCGTCGGCCGCGGTGCGCGCACGCAGGCCGTGCTGGCGCGCCAGACCGAGGACGGCCGGGCTGCCCACCGAGGACTGGAACGCCCCCTTGGCGCTGAGGCCGACGTGGTCGGGCACGGGCAGCCCGGGGACCGGCATGTAGCCGATCTCGCCCGCGCCGCCGGTCGCGCCACGGTAGAGCTCGCCGCCGATCACGAGCGCTAGGCCGACGCCCGAACTGACCCACAGGTGGAGAAAGTCGGCGACATCCTGAGCAGCGCCGGTCATGCTCTCGGCGATCGCCGCGAGGTTGACATCGTTCTCCACCTCGACCGGGATGCCGAGCGCCTCGGTCAGTTGGTCCACGAGTCGCGGCTGGTGCCAGCCCGGCAGGTGGTGGGCATAGCCGAGCTGCCCGGTGTCCGGGTTGAGTGCGCCCGGTGTGGCCGCGACGACATGGATGAGGTCACGAATCTTGAGTTCGACCGTTTCTGCCGTCTCGGCGAGCGCAGCGTGGACGGCCTGAACCGCGTCCGCCCCAGCTCGGCCGGGTGTCCGGTACGTTCCGCGGGCGACCACCCGGTCGGTGATGTCGGCAATCACGGCGTCGATCCCGGCCGGCGTGACGTCCATCGCGCCGACGTACGCGGCGCCTGGATTCACCTCGTACAGCTGCGCCGTGCGGCCGCCGGCCCGCGGCCCGATCGGTATGACGAGGCCAGCCTCTTCCAGGCGAGCGAGCAACTGCGAAGCAGTCGGCTTCGAGAGACCGGTCAGCCGGCCGATCTGGGCACGTGACAGCGGACCGTGCTCGACGAGCAGTTCGAGTGCCGCACGATCATTGATGGCGCGCAGCAGCGCGGGCTGCCCCGGGATAGAGCCTGGTGGAGCGTGCGTGCGTCGCAATGGACTGCCACCTCGAGCCGAGAGCGCATCGGTTTGAGTAAGGAAAGTTTCCTCACTCGAAAACCAGTCGTCAAGACGGTGAAATGGCATCAATTCGGTGACGGTTCGGCCGAGCATCTCAGGTGGTTCCGTGCGATCGTCTCCCCGTGGACACCCGTGCGAGGATCGTCGGCCGGCGGGCCGCGGTCGCTGTGGTCGTTGTCGCCCAGCTGTTGCTCATCGCACGCGGCTACTGGTCTGACCACAAGGAGTACGCGTTCCAGATGTTCCCTGAGTCGAGCACCTGGCGGGCGGACGTGGTCAGGGTCACCGACGATGACCGGCGGGTTCCGGTCAGCGAGCCCTGGTCCGGCTACCGGTGGGAGACCCTGGTGACCTCGCGTGGCCTGCAGACGCCTTGGATGCGTCACCACGCGGACGCCGGCGTCGACAATCAGCTGGCCTTCCTCGGGGCAGCGCTGCAATGGGTCGCGGACCACACTCCTCGCGATCACCAGACCCGATATCTCGAGGCGACTGTCACCTACTGGTACAACCTGGATGCCCCGACGACCGTGGTGCTCCGCAGCCATGACCGGAGTGGACCGCCGTGACCGCCTTGGAGCTGGCCTCTCGCCGGGCCAGTCTGCTCGCTCGCGTGGACGAGCTCCTCGCTCGGCGGGTCAGCATGCGGTCGTTGGCCCTGCTCCGCATCCTGGCGGGGCCGGTGGTCCTCTTGCACCTCAGGCCGTTCCTGGTCGACGCCGCCCGCGGCCGGATCTACCGGGACGTCTTCTCTCAGCCTTACGTGTCCTGGTATCCGCAGCTGCCCCGTTCGCTCTACATCACGTTGCTGTGGATCGGCGCCGCCGCGGCGATCGCGATGTCGGCCGGTTTGTTGACCCGGCTCACGACTGCGACGACCTTCGCGGTCGTCGCGTACAACCTCTTTCTCTCGACCACTCACTTCCACAACAACCGCGCGTGCCTCTTCATCGTCCTGGCCGGACTCGCGGTCGCTCCCTGCGGGCGCGAGCTCTCTGTCGATGCGTGGGCGAGGCGACGGCGGGGGCTGCCGCCCCTGGATCCGACGGCTCCCGGGTGGCCCCTGTGGCTGCTGCGATTCGAGGCCTCAGCGATCTACGGCGCGTCCGGCCTGAGCAAGCTCCTCAATCCCGACTGGTTCGGTGGCGCAGTGACCTGGGATCGGGTCATGCAGTCGAAGGACAAGCTGGCGGCGACCCCGTTGCCCAGCTGGGTTGTTTCCGCCCTCACCGATCGGACGCTCCACGTCTACGCGGCGAAACTGATCGTGCTGACCGAGCTCTTCATCGCGGTTGGCCTGTGGTGGCGTGGCACCCGCTACGCCGCGGTCTGGGTGGCGGTGTGTTTCCACCTGTCGATCGAGGCCTCGGCGGACGTGGAGGTCTTCTCCTACCTCGGGATCGCCGCATTGGTGATTTGGGCAGTCCCGTCCACGAGGGATCGAATGCTAGGGATGGACCTGTCGGCCGCCGGTCAGCGGTGGCTGGCGACCGCAGCGCGACGGCTCGACTGGCTCGCCCGTTTCCGGGTTGAGGAAACCCGCCGTGGGCCGGTGCGGGTCGTCGACAGAGACGGGCGGGTCTTGCGCGGAGGTCCGGCGGTGATTTTCGTGCTGAGCCGGCTGCCGGTCACGGCCTGGTTCACCCTCCCGCTCCTGGTGGTGCTCAGGGGCGCGGCGACGCGGGAGTGGACGGACGATCGGGCGCCGCATCCCGGCTCGCGGGAATGAGGGAGCTCTCGCGCCAGGTCGCGACTCGCTGATGGTCAGATGTCAAGATCGACGACCACTGGGGCGTGGTCAGACGGCGCCTTTCCCTTTCTGGCTTCGCGATCGACGTATGCGTCGGTTACCCGGGAGGCCGCAGCGCGATTCGCATACACGAGGTCGATCCGCATCCCTTGGTTCTTGTGGAACATGCCGGCGCGATAGTCCCAATAGGTGTACGGCGTGTCGTATTTCAACGCCCGCGGCACCACATCTTCCAGGCCGAGCGCACGCAGCTCGGCGAGCCGGGTCCGCTCAGCGTCCGTCACGTGTGTCGAGCCGATGAAGGCCGAAGGATCCCAGACGTCGGCGTCGGTGGGAGCGATGTTGAAATCACCGGTGAGGATGAACGGTCCATCCGCGTTCACTTCGCCAGCCAGCGCGTTGCGCAGCGCGGCGAGCCACTCCAATTTGTACGAGAAGTGCGGACTGTCCAGCGAGCGCCCGTTCGGGACGTACACCGACCACAGGCGCACCGGCCCGCACGTTGCGGCGATCGCCCTCGCCTCGACGACGGGAGGGGTGGGGACATCCACGAGGACGAGCTCGTCCTCGTCTGTGGGTGCCGCATAGCCGGGCTGTGCCGCGAAGCCACGGGAGACCTGCTCCAGCCCAACCCGGGACAAGATCGCAACACCGTTCCACCGGCCGTCGCCATAGGCTGCGACCTCGTACCCGCGCTCAACTGCGCCTTCGCCTGGGAAGGCATCGGCGGGACATTTGATCTCTTGCAGACACACCACATCGGGCTGCGTCAGGTCGAGCCATTCGTTGAGGCGCGCGACCCGCGCGAGGACCGAGTTCACATTCCACGTCGCCAGTCTCACAGGTGCTCTTCTACACCGTTGGGCGTCGCCACCGCACATCGCGTCGCTCGTCCGGCGCTCCCAGGCCGATGTCTGGCGCGGGATGCCTGGCGGCGGCCCATCAGTTGCGGCGAGCAGAATGGGCCAACCGGGCAAGGAGGTGGGCAATGCCACTGGCGGGCAGCGAGTTGAAGGCATTCCTTGAGGAGTCCCGCTTAGCGCATTTCGCGACCACGGGCGCGGATGGAGCGCCACGGGTCAGGCCGATCTGGTTCTGCTACGCGGATCGGGCCTTCTGGTTCACCACGCGGCTCGAAGCTCGCCGTACCGGAGCTGACATTGCGGCGGGGTCGCCTGTCGCGGTGTCGATCGCGAGCGACGACCGGCCGTTCCGTGGAGTGATCGCCTACGGCCGGCCTGAGGTGTGGGAGAAGGACATCAGGACGTGGCTGGAGCGGATCG
>DASYTV010000369.1:0-28207 GCA_036001885.1 Actinomycetes bacterium | reverse complement strand
AGGGCCTCAACGTCGTCGAGTCCAGGAACCGCGCGAACACGGTCATCTTCCACGGCAAGGGCAGCGACCCAGCCAGCAACCAGCGCGACGAGCAGGAGATGAGCGTGCTGTGCCTGCGGATCCTGCAAGCCGCGCTCGTCTACGTGAACACCCTCATGCTCCAGGACCTGCTCGCCGAGCCCGACTGGGACGACGTTCTGACACCCGAGGACCAGCGCGGCCTGACCTCACTGTTCTGGTCACACGTCCTGCCCTACGGCGAGGTGAAGCTGAACATGACCAGCAGGCTCCCGCTCAGCACGAGCTGACCGGTCGTCTCAGTTGGGGATGGGTCGCCGTTGTGCGAATCTGGCCGTGCGGCCACCGCCAGCTGAGCCGTCACGAGAGAAGATCGGTTGCACCTATCCGCAGCCGGCGAGCTGGTGGACGGTGGCGGCGGCAACCTCGGGGTTGTCTTCGAAAACGAGACGCACGGCCAAGGCGCGGGAGTTGCGCAGCGCGCCGTCGGACTCGTCAACGGGTTTGTCACGACGGAATTCAACGACGGGTCCCGGACGGGTACGCGGGGTGCCGAGCGGTCAATGTCCGGCCAGCTCGGCGACGACAGGAGCGAGGCATCAGCGGCGTTGGCGCCGACAACGAAGTAGGAGAAGCCGCTGTCCTCCCGCCGCCTCAAGATCTCCTCGGTGGCCGCCGTCGGGTCGTTCGGGAGTATCAGGAGCGAGTCCGCCGCGCGTAGCGCGGCCGGGTCCGTGTCGGGGCGTGTCATGAACGGGGCGACCGCGTCGCCAACCACCGGCACGTGGAGCGCGAGTTCCACGTCTCGGGTTGCGCGGAAGTCGGCCGCCAGCCGCATCATCTCGGCCCGAGAGTCACCCGGCATCGCGGTGAACGTGACCGTATCCGCCAGGTCGGCCGCCAGCGCCTGGGCCCTAGGACCACGTACGGCCATCACCACCGGCGTATAGAGGTCCGGGCCATCGAGTTCTCTGAGCGACGTGACAGTGTCACGCACCTGCGACAACCGCTCGCCCGGTGTCAACACCGGAAGGCCCAACTCGCGCAGTTCGTCCTCGATCCCGGGTCTCCCGGTGCCGATGCCCATCTCGAAGCGACCCTCGGTGAGCACCGACAGTGAGTGCGCCTCCCACGCCATACTCCAGGGCATGCGCAGCGGAGAGGCATACACCCACGTACCCACCCGCAGGTTGGCGAGAGTCGCCGCGACAGCCAACGTGGGCCCAGGCGCCGGCTGCCACTGCTGAACGTCGGGCATCAGAAGTGTCGAAAAACCGCTGTCGGCGATACGGCGCACCTGGTCTCGCCACGCCGGTAGATCAGTTCTGAGGGGGGCCACGACCCCGAATCGAAACGGTCTCGCTCCACCGGTCGCCTGATTGTCGGCCATCGTCGCTGTCCTTTCGCTGTCGCCCGAGCCCTGTGCCGGGTTTCGACATCACATCGAACGGGCCAGGGCAGATTCGACAAACACGGTCGGCTCGGTAGACCTGCGCACCACCCGAAACTCATCGGCCGGCCGAGTCACCAACCGGCTTTCGCGGCCGCTCAGCCTGCTGTCACCGCCTGGCGGCACACAATCGGGCTGCCCGTCCGGATACGGATCCCCTGCGGACAGCGTTCCGATGATTTTCGGCCCCGGCAGTTGTCCATCTTTGAGAGCCAACCCCAGTCGCGTACGTTCGACGCGATGCATACGACCGGCGGGGACGCGTAGCTTGTGCGGCCGTCCCCGCGCCACCGGTCTACGACGCTGCCCTGGAGGTCACGATGTGTCCGATGGTCCACTCGTTCCGGACGTCCGGCGGCGTCGCCGCGACGGGGGAGGCGTGATGACGACGGTCGAGGCGGACGGCGTCATGCTCGGGGTCGAGCACTTCGGCGACGCGGCGGCGCCGCTCGTTCTGCTCACGGGCGGCACGACCATGCTCTCTTGGCCCGACACGCTCTGCGAGGCGCTCGCGCGCGGTGGGCGCCACGTCGTGCGGTACGACCTGCGCGATTCCGGCGCGTCGACCACCGTCGATCCCCAGGCTCCGGCGTACACGCTGCGCGATCTTGCAGCTGACGCCGCGGCGCTCGCCCGGGACCTCGACGACCGGCCGGCGCACCTGGCGGGCATCGGCGTCGGCGGGATGGTCGCCCAGATCGCCGCGCTCGACCATCCGGACGCGTTCTCGGCGGTCACCCTCGTCGGAACGCGGCCTGTGGCTCCGGGCCCGGTCGACGATGACCTGCCTGACCATGACACGGCGACGATGGACCGGCTGTTCTCGCGCTCGATGCCCGACTGGTCCGACCGCGCCGCGGTGGCGGAGTTTGCCGCCCGAGGCGCGGAGATCCTCGGCGACGACCCCGCCGCCGCGCGCGCGACCGCCGAGCGCAAGTGGGACCGCACGCCGGGCACGGAGCCCGCGGTGCAGATGGCCAACCAGCTGGGCATGGTGTTCGCCAAGCTCGACTGCACGCCGCGCTGGCGCGAGCGCCTGTCCGAGCTGGCGATCCCGGCGCTGGTGGTGCACGGTCGCCGCGACCCGTTCTTTCCTGTCGGCAACGGCGAAGCGCTCACGCGCGAGATCCCCGGTGCGCGGCTGCTCGTGCTCGAACGCGCCGCGACGGCGATCCCGGATGCGGCCGCCGATGAGGTCGCGGCGGCGATGCTCGCGCTCTAGGCGCTCACGGTGCTGGCGGCCCTAACAAGGACAAGCGTCTCTCGGGCTCAGGGGAGCATCACCGGTGTGTTATTACGGGAGGCAGTGATGCCGACGCTCCTGGGCGCACCAGTTGCCAAGCGTCCCTCGTTGATCCCAGCTCGCGGGCCACCTGCGCTATCGGCTTGCCGGTCTCCCGCACCAGCCGCACCACGCCCTGACTGCGGCCGTGTCTGTGTACGCGTTAGGGGATCGGTCAACCCACAGGATCCCCGTCCAACGACCGGCGCCGGAAGCAGCGTGGTGTGTTGGTGGGTCAGTCCAGGTGGTACTGGTCATTGATCAGGACGTCGACACCGCGCCAGCCCCAATAGACCCGGTGTGCGTGGATCAGCCCGTCCTCGATCTCCATGACCTCGACGAAGTCCATCTGTTCGCCGCTCGGGGTCTCGCGAGGGTACTCCCAGGTTGCCCGGTGACCGTCAGTGAAGAAGCCGGCGCGGTGGTACAGCCGCAGCTCGGGCACCACCTTTGCAAGGAAGGGGCATGCCGCGACGATCTGATCCGGAAGCTCGACGGGCTTGCTGAACGCGATGCCAGACTGCCCCGCACCTCGACCGGCAACAACCTGCTAGGAATCATCAAGCGCTGCCTCAATGTCGAAGTGGGCTACTTCGGGCCTACCTTCGGGCGCCAGTTCCCGACGCCGGAGGAGCTGGTCCCGCTGGAGGCGTACGACGAGGACCCCCAAGCAGACTGGTATGCACGGGAGGACGAGACCAAAGACGGACTGATCGACCTCTACCGTCGTGTCGGGGCTTTTGCGGACCGCACGATCGAGCAGCTCTCGCTCGACGCGCCGGGGCAAGTGCCGTGGTGGCAGCCAGGAAGGCAGAGCGTCATCCTGCAACGGATCATCGTGCTCGTCATCTACGATCTCGCCCGTCACGCGGGTCACGCTGACATCCTGCGCGAGCAGCACGATGGCGCCGTCGGCTGGCAGCGGGAGAACACCAACGTCCCCGACCACCACGACTGGCCGGCGTACGTCGCCAAGCTGACCGAGCTCGCTAACCGGTTCGGCTAGCCGGTCGACCTCGCCGATGTCGCCGTACATCCCTCCTCGGGTTCACCTGGCGATGGGTTTAGTGGTGCGTCGCGGGGCCTCGGTCAGCAGCTTGTCTTCGTCGTAGATCTGGAAGCTGTCGCCGACGGTCGTGACGGTGACGGTGAGGCCGGCGTTGCCGATGCCGACGCTGATGCGTTGCCCGGCCACCATGATGACGCCGCGGCAGCTGACCCGCCGCTGTATGGCGGCCGGCGTTTCCGGGACGTGGGGTGGTGGGCCGGCGGGGCGGCCGTCGCGGAAGCGTCGCCGAGCCTCGGGCGTCAAAAGGTTGGGCAGGCTTCGGAGCAGGGTGCGGTCCAAGTCGAGGATCTGCATGATAGCCCGTCGATGCGGATGATGACCGTCACCGGCCGCCTCCCTTGCCTGAGACCGAAGGGTTGTCAGCAAGGAGGGCACCGCTACCTCGAGCAGAAACAGACCCCTCTTCAGCCTCCCCTCGCACGGTGCCCGGCAAGACCGCAAGCCAGATGAGAGCCACACCAAACACCGGTGGGCAGCCGCTGATAGAGAGCGTCTCGCCGGGCACCTAGACCGAGTCTGGCCAGACGCCGGTCCTAAGCCAACTCAACAGGTAGCCGCCGAGGGCTGCTCGCCATCTTGGCCTTACTGGCGTTTGATGCAGGTCTCGGGTTGCAACTCTGCGTCTGTTGGTCGGGCTCCCTCCTGCGGGTGGATACCCGCAACGGACCCGAGCCGGCGTGGCCCGCTCGGCCTCAGTGGCGAAGGGATCAGCCGTAGTCCTCATCCAGCGCGTAGGTTTCCAGGCGTGGGTCGTCGGCCGGCACGGCGGTCAGCGAGCCGATGATGGCCAGGGTGTCAGCCAGCGCATGGCCCCGGATCTCCGCGTTGACAATGACGCCGGGAGCCCACTCGTAGGCCAGGAAGGCCGGGGACTCGCGTCCCCCCTCATCGTTGAGGATCAGTGTCCGGCCGTTAAGTCGTCTCACCTCGCCGAAGGGTCCTGGACTGGTGGAGGCGAGCAGGGGCGCCGGGTCGTCACGGTATGTCTTGGTGACCTGCAGGCGGAGCGGGCCGCTGGGTCCGTCGAGGTCGACGTACCAGGCCAGGCTGCGCGAGTCGGTCGAGTAGGCCGGTCCGCTGCGCTGGTGCAGCACAGAGAGCCGGCTGGTCGGGTCGGCCGGCTCCCACCGCACACGGTCACCCGCGGTGCTCACGGCCGCCACCACGGTGTCGGCCTCGGTGAGCGGGTAGCCCGACGTCTCCGCCATCCAGGTCTGCCCAGACTGGTCGGTCCAGACCCACCTGTGCAACTCGCGCGGAGACGCGACCTCGTCGTCGAAGCGCAGTCCCGGCCGGCCACCAACGGTGACCGGCCTCCCGGCCCCGAGCTCGTCGAGGGAGATGGCGGGGAACGGGCCGTAGACGCTCATCCGGCGCCAGGACCGGTCGGGGTCGGCGACCGTCAACGACGGGGGGACGCAGTAGCCGCGGAACGTTTCGTCCCGGGCGAAGATCCGGGTCAGCGTCCAGCCCGACGGAAGCCTGGCCGGCAGGAGCCGCAGGTCGGCGTCCCGGGGTGGGATGGCCGCGGCGTACCCCTCCTCGCAGTTCAGCCGGCCACCGTCGGCGATCGCCGTGTCCGACAGCGGCGCGCGCGCCCGGTCGGGCACCAGCGCGGGCACGAGGACCCCAAGGGCAGCCAGCACCACCGCCACGCCGACCACGACCAGGCCCCTGGGCCACACCCTCCGGGTTCGCTTCGTCGACGGGCTGGGCTCCACTGCCGTCACCACCGTGTCGACCATCGCGCGGATCGCAACCAGCCGCGCCGCGTCGGCCTCGTCGGTTGACCCGCCCCGCTGTGGGTCGCTGGTGGCCACCAGGTCGAGTGCGTGGTCAGATCGCTTCACTGTCGACAACCCCCAACTCGGGTCTGGTTTCGGGATGGGGCGCGCTGCCGTGACCTTCCGCAGGTACGGTGCGTGTCATCGCGGCAAGCAGGCGGCGCCGAGCCCGGTGCAGCCGCACCGCGAGAGTGGCCCGGCTACATCCCAGCGAGTCCGCCGTCTCGGCGCGGGTCAGCCCATCCCAGGCGAGCAAGGTGAGCAGCTCACGATCGGCGTCGGAGAGCTCCGCCAACGCCGCCAGCACCCGACCCACCGACACAAACCCGCCCCCGATGGCGCCGTCCTCGGCAGACGGCGCGGCCGGCATCCGGGACTCCTGCATGATCCGCCCATACAACGCGTCCCTGCGCCGCCGGGCCCGGCTGACATTTGCCGCGACGTTCCGACAGATACCAAGCAGCCAGGGCAGCGGATGGCCCGGAGCCTCCGAAAGACGACGCCAGGCGACCACGAACGTCTCCGCCACGACATCGTCCACATCATCGGGCAGACAACGCCGCCGCGCATACCGCAGCACCGCCGGCGAATGGTCCCCCCACATCCGTTCAAACCGGTCGACCGACGCTTGGTCCATCAACACCGCTCCCCGTAACTGGGCAGGGCTCGTCCACTTGGAGTGTCCGCCACACGACCCGGCATTACAGCCCCGCCGGGCACCCCAACAATCCCGATGGAGCCAGCGAACCCGACGCCGAGCCCGCGCCAACGACCAAACGAGAACGCGAGCGCAGCAACACGCAGTAGTTCACGCGTCGGTACACGCCGGCGACATTCTCACCTGCCGCCGCCAACCCTTCCGCTCATAGCCGCGGTCTGCGAGGTGTCTGGCATGGTTTCACTTGCTGTCTGAGTCGATGGGAGGGGTGTGTGCGTGGTTGGTGTGGGACAGCAAATACGCGGCAAGGGCCAGGGCCCACACCAGCAGCACCAGCACTAGGGGGCCGCCGAGGAGGACGACGAACCCGGCTCCGATATTCGCCCCGGCCACCCCGGCGGTCATCACCCGCCACCCCGCCCCGGCGATGAAACCTGCTGCTGCCAGCGGTACCAGCACAGCACACCACCGGGTATCCAGCCTGACCGTCGACCAGCCCAGCACCACCACCGCCACGGCGACCACCACGAGCGACCCGGCCCCGGCCGCACGTGCCACCGCGGGGTCGATCGGCCAGGGCTGGAATGCATAGTCACGGCCATCGCTGACCGGCACCGTCGACAGATCCCCAACCAGCCACCAGGTCGCCACGGGCGCCGCGAGCAGCAGCCCTAGCGCGGCTGCCAGGACGGCCCACCTCGCCGGCACTCGGTCCGAGTCGCCAGCCGAACCCGGGCGCCGCGTCGTGGTGGAGGTCACGGTAAGACCGTTCGCCGGAGAGCCTCCACGATGCACAACAGGCCGATGAAGGCCACTGGACCGCCGCCCCAGGCAATCGCACGGGCAACTTGCCGGCTGGCACCTGCCCTTCGAAGGTCACTGCGGACCGCCGAGAAGCCAGCATAGGACGAAGGAAAAGCGACGATCACCAGCGGACCGTAAGCCAGCGCGGCAGGTACCACCATGACCGCCGTCCAACGCGCATCCCCGGCGATCGAGCCGATCAAGGTGCCCAGCAGCCACAGCAACAAGAACCCGCTAAGGGCGCTCGCCTGGAAGCCAAACGCGACTGCCGCCCCGCGGCCGCTGTTGTTCCGCGCCAGGGATACCAGCCGACCGGAGAGTCGCTTCTCCATCCTGATCCCCCAATAAACCGACCAGACCAACAGGCCGATCGCAAGCGCCGAAAACCACGCGACCCTCGACACGCCCCCGAGTCTGACAGGCGATCGTCTGCACGAGCAGAAAGCGGCAGACTAGATCGCCGCTCGGGGAACCCTGCGACCAACGCACTAATCTGCCGCTGCGGGTTCGGTCAGCAGGGGAGCCGACCTGCGCGCATGGTGCGGTTATGACCACTTGCTTGTTGTCGCCGGCCTCGACCGGCTCCGTTGTCCCGTTTGCCGACCCAGTGAAGATAGCGGTCGGTGCGGGCGACTCTGGACCGCGCGCTGGCGATCGCCGAACCGGGCATGGCGCAGGTCATCCGTCAATACGCGAAATCAGCCGAAGACGGTCTGTCGGTCGGCGGGTACCGTGAGATCGCGACCGCCGCCGGACCCGCGTTGGTCGAGGACTACGGTGAGTTGTTCGACCCGACTCTCGATCTGCTGTCGGTCGCGGGCTCGCTCACACAAGTTGTCGAAGCCGACGAATATCGCGTCACCGGCGTCACGACGGGCACCGACATCGCGCCCGTCTGGTTGCCCTCGGCAGATCCTCGCGCGGTCGAGAATGCACGGCGACGAATCCGCGCGTGCCTGAGTATCTCGGCAGCTCCACGCGCGGACACGACGGCCGTGTTCCCCGCGCAGATGTTCCTCGCCTACCTCGCAGATTGCGCGACGCCCGAAGACGCAGCTCTGCTCGCGCAGGCATGCAAGCAGCCCGCAAGGTCGAACGTCGCCGCACTCGCGGTGAGCCACGGCAGGCTGTGTGTGGTTGTCGTCGCACGCTCCACCGTCAAAGGTGTCGTGCCAATCGAGCCCACCGACAGGCTGGAGCGACTCCGCGAGCCAATTGCACGCGCCCTCAGCAGAGCTGAATGATGACTAGGTGTCCCGCGATTTCGTGGGGCGTAGCACCGGCCGCTCCCGCTCTGTGGCGTGCTCGGATCTGCCGCTGGTCGAGCGATCGTGCCGAATTGAGGATGTTTCGCCGCCCCCAGCGGCGGGTGGTTGGATGACGCTGGAGACGCCGCGACGTGCGCGGCAAACTTGACCTGTGCTCCACACGATCGCGATCCCCGGCGCCGAGGAGTACATAGCCCTGTCCGAGAGGCCAACGGCTGTATCGCTCAGATTGAACTGTGCCAGCGAGACGGAACAGTTCGGTGGCGTGTCCTCCCTCCCGATGGCGGTGACGACGCCTGGACCCAGATTCGCCTTGACGGCGACACGGTGGTTGCCAACTCGTGGTCCTGCTGGTAGGTGGCTTGCTCTAACCACAGGCAAGGAGCTTGGCCGCGTATTCACAAACTGACCGACGTCCGCTTCCGCCTGAACCCGCACCGATGAGCGGACGTTCATCTCACAGACCGGTGGGTCACGTTGAGGCGAACGCTGCGCCTCGACGCGTCCCGTAGGTTCGCCGGGCTAAAGTCGGGCGCATGACCGTGACGGTTGGCACGCTCGCGGCGGTGGGCAACGTCGTTGACGAGGACTATCACCACGTCACCAAGGTGATCGTCCCGCGGCCGGCGCTCGCTCTGCCTGACGCATACCTGAAGTGGTACGACCTTCACCGCCCGGATCAACAGATCCGCCCGGAGGTCGATGCCGAGGCGCGCGAGTTCCTGCGCGCCGAGACGGCCGCCGGGCGGCTGCCCATCTCAGGTGACCTCGGCTTCGTCATCGACCACCTCTCCGGCGACCATGTCCACTTGCTACTGGTGTTCACCTGGCGAGGTAACAACGAGATGTGGGAGTCGGCGTACTACAAGAGCATCCGCGACGGTGGGCCGTTCCGGCTCGCCCCGCTGGGCAGTCACCGCGGCGCGATCTGCGTCTGGGAGTTCGGCGCCGTTGCGCACGAGCAGCTGGCCTGGACGCGATACCTGCGTTCCAGCCGTGACGAGCCCGCCAAGCGGGCGTACGTCGAGAGCCAGTTCGCCGGCGAGATCTAGAGCGAGCCAAAATACCGGAGGCGGCCCAGCACCCCGGGCCGAGGCACGGCAGGGCGGAAGCGGTCCGCGACTGCCGCGAACCGCGCTCGACACCGGGGGGCCGCCGGCAGGGGACGGCGATCTCGCGCTCATGCCGCGGCTCGTGAAACCGATGGTGCTCATGACAGCGCGATGTTTGCCGTTTCATGACCCACTGGCCGCCACCAAGCCGACACGCCGATGCGTCTCACCAAAATGTCCAAGTGGACAATTCGTGGACATTCTTTTGAGAAAAGGACATGTCTTTTGAGACCCTACACCGTCTCGGTCAGCCGGCCGCCATGTCGACGAAGCGGGAGTAGTGGCCCTGGAACGCGACGGTCACCGTCGCCGTCGGGCCGTTGCGATGCTTGGCCACGATGAGGTCGGCCTCGCCAGCCCGTGGCGACTCACGCTCGTAGGCATCCTCGCGGTGCAGCAGGATGACGACGTCGGCATCCTGCTCCAGGCTTCCGGATTCCCGCAGGTCTGAGAGCTGCGGCTTCTTGTCGGCACGCTGCTCCGGCCCGCGGTTGAGTTGGGAGAGGGCGACGACGGGCACGTCGAGTTCCTTCGCGAGCAGCTTCAGCGAGCGGGAGAACTCGGACACCTCCTGCTGGCGGTTCTCGACGCGGCGTGGGCTCGACATGAGCTGGAGGTAGTCGACGACGACGAGGCGCAGGTCATGGCGCTGCTTGAGCCTGCGACACTTGGCCCGGATCTCCATGAGCGACATGTTTGGCGAGTCATCGATGAACAGCGGAGCGCTGGACACCTCGCCCATTCGGCGCGCCAGCCGGGTCCAGTCCTGGTCGGTCATCGTGCCCGACCGCATCGAATGCAGCGGAATCCGGGATTCGGCCGACAACAGGCGCATCGTGATCTCGTTGCGTCCCATCTCGAGCGAAAAGATGCAACTAGGCAGACCGTGCTTGATAGCGGCAGAGCGCAAGAAGTCCACCGCGAGCGCCGACTTACCCAAGGACGGCCTCCCGGCCACAATCACCAACTGGCCGGGATGGAGGCCGTTGGTCAACTGGTCCAGGTCGGCGAAGCCGGTGGGAACTCCGGTGAGCTGGCCACCGCGCGAGTTGATGGCGTCGATCTCGTCAAGGGCGCCCTCCATGATCTCAGATAGACGCAGGTAGTCTTCACTGGCCCGGCGTTCTGTGACCGCGTAGACCTCGGCCTGCGCCTGGTCGACAACGTCGTCGGCGTCGCCGGTTGAATAGGCCAGCTGAACGATGCGGGTGCCCGCCTCCACAAGGCGGCGCAGAATTGCCCGTTCTTGAACGATCTTCGCGTAATAACCCGCATTGGCCGCGGTCGGGACCGAGGAGATCAGGGTGTGCAGATAAGGCGCCCCGCCGATCCGGGCGATCTCGCCGCGCTTGCTGAGCTCGGCTGCGACGGTGACCGCGTCGGCAGGCTCCCCTCGGCCGTAGAGGTCGATGATCGCGTCGTAGACCGCCTGGTGGGCCGGCTTGTAGAAGTCGGGCCCGCGCAGGACCTCCACGACATCGGCGATCGCGTCCTTGGAGAGCATCATGCCGCCGAGGACGCACTGCTCGGCGGCGATGTCCTGGGGTGGGGTGCGCTCGAAGTCCGGGGCGGCCGACGGCAGCTCCACGACGCTCATCGCTCACCCCCGCTCGACGCCAGGTGCGGATCACTGCCCACTATTGGTACCGGCCGGCACCGACATTTTCGATCTGCTGTTCGAATACCGCAAAGTGTACGACGGCTGACCAGGAAGGGAACGACGCTACGCGCGCAGCTGCACGCAGAGAAGTGCAACGTCCACAGCGGCCTGTGGAGCTGTTGTGGAGCCGGGCCGTCAGCCTGTGCGTTCGGTGGGGAACGCACTGTGGATATCGCACCACCGCTCGCCGGCCACCTAGGGTGACCTGAGCTCGCCGCAGTCACAGGGTGTGGATCGCAACAACTTGGGCGATTTCTTCCCCGCAATCTCTGCAGGTGATCGCGAGTTCCCCGCCCCACATCGCGTCGCTCTCCCGAGACCGGATCAGGCCGTCATGTGAATGCCTCGGAGATCTGTAGGGCAAACGCAACCCGGCCTGGTCACGCAGAGGCGAAGCTAGCGGCGGACTTGGTGGTCCTCGTGGATCAGGCCGCCGAACCGAAGGCCGGAGCGCCGACGGCACACCTGGAAGTCACCCGCAGGGCCGATTGACTCAGGGGCTGATTTGTCTACGTTTCGAGGTGTCCCGAGGACCGTTGACCTAGGGAGGCCTCGTGTCCAAGTCCTTAGCCGCAGGCGGATTCGCTCGTCTGCCAATCGTGGCCGCCATTGCCGCGGCGGCGCTCGTCCTCGCGGATACGACCGCGACCGCCAATGTCGCGCTCACCCAGGTGAGCTCCGACCCGTTCACCAATTCGACCAGCCAGCACAAGACGCAGGTCGAGCCCGACACATTCGCCTTCGGCAACACGATCGTGTCCGCGTTCCAAACCGGGCGCTTCTTCAACGGTGGCGCATCCGACATCGGCTTCGCCACCTCGACCAATGGCGGCGCGACGTGGACCACCGGGATGCTTCCCGGCATCACCAAGTTCCAGGGTGGAGGCCCGTTCGACCGGGTGAGTGATCCCGCGGTCGCCTTCGACTCTCGGCATAACGTATGGATGATCTCTTCCCTCGCTCTCACCGATACCAGCGGCGTGGTGGGTGCGGCGGTTCTTACCAGCCGGTCCACCGATGGCGGCCTCACCTGGGGTAACCCAGTGACGACCGCAGCCGCCGGCGGCGGCAACCTGGACAAGAACTGGATCGTCTGCGACAACACCTCCACCAGCCCGTTCTGGGGGAACTGTTACACCGAGTTCGACAACAACGCCGCCGGCAACGCCATCCGGATGAGCCGGTCGACCAACGGTGGGTTGACCTGGAGCACAGCGATCGGCAACAGCAGCGGATCCACCGGGCTCGGCGGCCAGCCGGTGGTCCGACCCAACGGCACCGTGATCATGCCGTATCTCAGCAACAACAACCAGATCCGTTCGTTCCGCTCGATCGACGGTGGGGTGAGCTGGCGGGCCAGCGTGCTGGTGTCCTCGATCAGTGCGCACACTGTCGCCGGCGGCTTGCGGACCAGCCCGCTGCCGTCGGCCGAGGTGGACTCGGCCGGCACGGTTTATTTGGTCTGGCAGGACTGCCGGTTCCGCTCCGGCTGCCCGTCCAACGACATCGTGATGAGTAAGTCCACGAGCGAGACCGCCTGGGGCGCGGTGACCAGGATCACCACCGACGCCGGCGACCACTTCATCCCGGGTATCGGAGTCGATCGGACGACCTCGGGCGGCAGCGCGCGCATCGGCCTGACCTACTACCGCTACCCCACGGCGAGCTGCAGCGCGAGCACCTGCCAGCTCACCGTGGGCTACGTTTCGTCGACCAACGGCGGCACGAGCTGGAGCACGGCCACCCAACTCGCTGGTCCGATGACGCTGTCATGGATCGCCAATACCAGCCAGGGACGGATGGTTGGCGACTACATCTCCACCTCTGTCCTGCCGGGTGGCAGGGCCTGGCCGGTAATCGCCGTCGCGACCGCCCCGTCAGGCGGGACGTTCAACGAGGCGATGTACGTGCCCACCGGCGGCCTGACCATCGCCGGGGGTGCGCTGGTCAGCGTCAAGAAACCGATCTACGTCCACGCGCCCAACGGCGGGCGTCCTGAGGCTCCCGGCACCCACCGGTGATCCCCGCTGACCTTGCTGTGCGCCGGGCCAAGAGCCCGGTGCACGGCTTGGTAACGTCGCCCTTGTATGACGAGGGGTAAACGGAGCCGGCCGCCGCTACGCCACCCGCATGACCGGGAAATCCTTCGGCTCGCCGTTCCGGCATTCTTCGCGCTAGTCGCCGAGCCGCTGTTCCTGCTCGCCGACGCCGCCATCGTCGGTCATCTCGGCACACCGCAGCTCGCCGGGCTGGGGATCGCCAGCACCGTCCTCACGGCGGTCGTCAGCCTCTGCATGTTCCTCGCGTACGGGACGACCGCAGCGGTGGCGCGGCGACTCGGAGCCGGCGACAGCCTCGGGGCGATCCGGCAGGGAGTCGACGGCATCTGGCTGGCGATCCTTGTCGGCATCGGGCTGACGATCGCGGGCCTACTGCTCGCGGCGCCGATCGTCGGCTGGTTCCAGCCGACTGCGCAGGTCGCCGGTTATGCGACGACCTATCTGCGGATAAGCGTGGTCGGCGTGCCCGCGATGCTCGTCGTCCTCGCCGCGACCGGCGTACTCCGAGGCCTCCAGGACACCAGGACCCCGCTCGTGGTCTCCGTCGGCGCAAATCTCGTCAACATCGCCCTCAATATCGTGCTCGTGTACGGGGTCGGGCTCGGCATCGCGGGATCCGCGCTGGGTACCGTGCTCGCCCAGCTCGCCGCCGCGGCCATCTTCACGAGCGTCGTTGTACGCGGAGCGAGGAGGGGCGGTGCCGCCCTGCGACCGGACTGGCCCGGCATCCGGGCCTCGGCCGGGGCGGCCGTACCCCTCCTGCTCCGCACGCTCAGCTTGCGGGTAGTGCTGACCATCGCCACGGTAATCGCCACCCGCATCGGAACCGTCGCCGTCGCCGCGCACCAGGTCGTCTTCGGGATCTGGTCGTTCCTCGCCTTCGCCCTGGATGCCATCGCCATCGCGGGCCAGGCGATTGTCGGACGCTATCTGGGCGGCGCCGACATCGCCGCGACCCGGGCAGCCACCAGACGGATGATCGAGTGGGGCATTGTCGCCGGAATCGTCACCGGGCTCGCGACGGTCGCCGCCCGGCCTGGACTCATCCCGCTCTTCACGACGGACAGCGCCGTCCGGTCGGCGCTCGGACCGGTCCTGCTCATCGCGGCGCTGTTCCAGCCCGTGGCCGGCGTCGTCTTCGTCCTGGACGGAGTGCTCATCGGCGCCGGTGACGCGCGCTACCTCGCCGTGGCCGGCTTGGGCACGATGGCGGTGTTCGTGCCGTGTGCGCTGGCCGTGCTCGCCTTCGACCTCGGCCTCACCGGGCTGTGGTGGGCGATGGGGGTCTTCATGCTCGCGCGGATGGCCTTCCTCAGCGCCCGGGCGTACGGAACCCGCTGGCTTGTCACAGGCGCCACGAGATGACAGTGCCCGTGCAGCGGCATTTGCTGCACGGGCACTGTCACCGCAGAACTCAGGCAGCGACCACGTCGAGAGCCAGAGTTGCCGAGACCTCGGGGTGCAGCTTCACCGTTACTCGGTGCGCACCGACCGTCTTGATCGGGGCACCGAGCTCGATCCGCCGCTTGTCGATCTGGGGCCCGCCTGCGCGGCTCACCGCGGCCACGATGTCCGCGACGGTGACCGAGCCGAACAGCCGGCCGCCCTCGCCGGCCCGGACCGGCAGCTTCACGGACAGGGACTCGAGCTGGCTCTTGACCTCGTCGGCCCGGCCGAGGTCGGCGATGTCGCGTACCTCGCGGGCACGCTTGATCGTCGCGATCTGCTTCTCACCGCCCTTGGTCCAGGCGATGGCGAGCCCGCGAGGGACGAGGTAATTGCGGCCGTAGCCGTCCTTGACCTCGACGACCTCGCCGGGCCCACCGAGCCCGGTGACCTCCTGAGTGAGGATGAGCTTCATTGCGATCTCGCCCTCCTCAGCGGGCCGTGCTGGTGTATGGCAGCAGCGCCATCTCACGGCTGTTCTTGATGGCCGTCGCGACGTCACGCTGGTGCTGGGTGCAGTTGCCCGTGACGCGACGGGCTCGGATCTTGCCACGGTCGGAGATGAACTTCCGCAGCAGAGTGGTGTCTTTGTAGTCGACGTAGGAAATCTTGTCTTTGCAGAAGACGCAAACCTTCTTTTTTGGTTTGCGCACCGGAGGCTTTGCCATCAGTGAAATTGCTCCTGTTGGAACGCTGTGTCTTGTCTCGTCGATAGAGATGCCGTCGAGCAGAACGGCGTGCAGGTTCGTCGACCTCAGAAGGGCGGCTCGTCTTGGCTGGCGCTATTACTGCCGCTGCTACTGGCGCTGCTACTGGCGCCGCCGCCCCCGCCCCAGCCGTCGCCAGCTGGTGCCGCCGAAGCCCACGGATCCTCGGCCGCGCCGCCTGAAGCGTTGCCGCCGAAGCCACCACCGCCGCTGCGCGTCGTCTTGCTCACCTTTGCCGTGGCGTTGCGCAGGCTCGGACCGACCTCGTCTACCTCGATCTCGTAAACGGTCCGCTTCTCGCCCTCTTTGGTTTCGTATGATCGCTGCCTGAGCCGGCCTTGGACGATGACTCGCATCCCCCGCTGGAGCGACTCGGCGACGTGCTCAGCCGCCTGCCGCCACACGTTGCAGGTGAGAAAGAGGCTGTCGCCGTCCTTCCACTCGTTCGTCTGCCGATCCATGTAGCGCGGTGTCGAAGCCACCCGGAACTTCGCAACGGCCGCGCCGCTCGGTGTGAACCGCAGCTCGGGATCGTCGACGAGGTTACCGACGACCGTGATGACGGTATCGCCTGCCATGGAGCCCCTCCTTGCGAGAGCTATCGGATGTCGGGACGGATGACCTTAGTGCGCAACACAGCCTCGTTGAGGTTGAGCTGCCGGTCGAGCTCCTTGACAACCGCGGGCTCGGCCTGAAGATCGACGACGGCATAGATGCCTTCGGCCTTCTTGTCGATCTCGTAAGAGAGACGCCGCCGACCCCACACATCGACCTTCTCCACGTTGCCGCCGCCCTGGCGGATCACGTTGAGGAACTGGTCGAGGCTGGGCGCAACGGTGCGCTCCTCGAGGTCCGGGTCAAGGATTACCATCACTTCGTAACGACGCATGCGTTACCCCACCTCCTCTGGACTAGAACGGCCACGGCAGATCCGTGGCAGGAGGGCTACTGCGTCGCAGCAGTCGAGCAAGGGTACCCGCTCGGGGGCGGTTCCTTGAAATCCTGAGCGAATCCGTCCACAGTCACCTCAGGAGGAACAGGACCGCTGACCTTGGCAGGAGGTCCGATATGGCGCAGGTGTCCGCCCGCCGCTTCCACCTTCCTCATCTCACCGTCAACACAGACGGCCGCCGACATCCGCTGGCCAACACGATGACCAGCCTCACTGTGATCCTGGGAGCAATCGCGATCTTGTCTGCGTTCGATCAGGACCTGCATGTGATCGGCTCCTGGGTGGGCATGGCCGGCACAGTGATTGGCTTCTATGCGCAGTTGATCTCGGAGACCACGGCCGAACGGTTCATCAATGTGATCTTCATCGGTGCGGCATTCGTGGGCTGGGGCCTCGCCATGGCCCACGGCGGCTTCGTCTAACCGCCGGCCCTGGCTCCCAGGGATGCTCCCGAGCCGCCCGGGAAGTGTGGGCGGCCGGTCGTAGGCTCAGGGCCATGCGTATCGGAGCTCACGTGGAGCAGGCCGACCCGATCGCGGAGGCGCGCATCCGCGAGGCCGACTTGTCGCAGTTCTTCCTCGGCGATCCGCAGGGCTACAAAGGACCGGTGATCGCCTACCAGGGCGGCGCCTCCACGCTGCGCGCCGACGCTGAGGCGGCCGGGGTCGATCTGTACGTCCACGCTCCCTATCTCATCAACGTCGCGACGGCCAACAACCGGATTCGCATCCCAAGCCGCAAGCTGCTCCAGCAGCACATCGATGCGGCGGCGGAGATCGGCGCTAAGGCGCTGATCGTCCATGCCGGTCACGTGCTCAAGAAGGACGACGCGCAGATCGGCTTCGACAACTGGCGCAAGGCCATCGAACGGGTGGAGATGCGCTGCCCGGTCTTCATCGAAAACACCGCAGGCGGCGACAACGCGATGGCTAGGCGGCTGGAGGCGATCGCGCGGCTGTGGGACGCTATCGGCGGTCACGATGTCGGCTTCGTGCTCGACACATGTCATGCGCATGCCGGCGGCGAGGATCTGCACGGCATCGTCGGCAGAGTGAAGGCGATCACCGGGCACATCGATCTCGTCCATGCCAACAACTCACGCGATCCGTTCGACTCGGGCCGCGACCGGCATGCCAACCTCACCGATGGGGAAATCGATCCCGAGCTCATCGCCGCGGTCGTGGCCGAGGCGGGCACACCGGTGGTCGTGGAGACACCTGGTGGCGCCGACGGTCACATCGCCGACATGGGCTATCTCCTCAAGCACGCGACGTGATCGCCGGCGGCGCGGGAGCGCTGTTGATGTAGTGGCCCTAGTGGCCGATCGCGTGAAGGGCACCTTCAGTCGAACCTCTGGGGTGAGGGTGCCATTCACACCGAGAGGTCTTTGCAACGGCCGAGGCTGTGCAGGCGTCCGGAGGTGAGTAGCCTCAGGACGGCATTACGACGACCTCCGGAGCAGCACGCATGTCCCTTCGGCTTCGCCCGATCAGTCGGCAGGAGCACCTGGCGTTCATCGCCACCCGCCCTTCGGTCAGCTTCTTGCAGTGCCCGGCCTGGGCACAGGTCAAGAGCGAGTGGGCCAGCGAGAGCCTAGGTTGGCTGGACGAGTTCGACCAGATCAAGGGCGCGGGGCTGGTCCTCTATCGAAAGGTGCCCAGGCTCAAGCGCTACCTGGCATACCTGCCGGAGGGTCCGGCAATCGACTGGTCGGACGGCGATCTTCGTCAGTGGCTCGATCCGCTGGTCGACTACATGAAGGGTCGGAACGCATTCGGGATCAAGCTTGGGCCGCCGGTCACGGACCGGGTCTGGCGGGCGGAAACAATCAAGGATGCGATCGCGACGAAGGCGGCGAAAAGGCTGCCCGATCTGCCTGCCGACGGCCGTGACCCGCTTGGTGCCCAGGTCCGCGAACAGCTCAGCACGATGGGCTGGCACGCACCACCGGACGAGACCGGCTTCTCTCCTGGTCAGCCGCGGTACGTCTTCCAGGTCCCGCTCGCCGGCCGGGATCTCGACGGCATCTTCGCCGGCTTCAACCAGCTATGGCGGCGCAACGTGCGCAAGGCTGAGCGGAGTGGGGTGCAGATAACCCTGGGCGACAGCCGGGACCTGCCGACCTTTCACGAGCTCTATCGCCTCACCTCCGAGCGGGACCGCTTTACCGGCCGCCCGCTGGCGTACTTCGAGAAGATGTACTCCGCCCTCGCCGCCGAGGCTCCGGACCGGATCCGGCTCTATCTCGCCAAGCACGAAGGCGAGACGCTGGCCGCGACGCTGTGGGTACGCGTCGGCGACCACGTCTGGTATTCCTATGGCGCCTCCGCGAACCACAAACGCGAGGTACGCCCGAGCAACGCGATCCAGTGGCAGATGCTCAAGGATGCCTACGCCGCCGGCGCCGACGTCTACGACATGCGGGGAATCAGCGACACCCTTGACGAGAGCGACCACCTCTTCGGGCTCATCCAGTTCAAGCTGGGCACGGGCGGTCAGGCGGTGGAACACATCGGTGAGTGGGACCTGCCGCTGAACAAGCTGCTCTACAAGGCGTTCGAGGCCTACCTGGCGGTCCGATAGCCGATGCTGACCCTCCACGTCGATGCCGCCGCGTGGCGTGCGCACATGAAGTCCACTGCGGCCGAGTATCCCGCGCTCATTCCGGTGGCCAAAGGCAACGGCTATGGTTTCGGCAACGCCAGGCTCGCGACCGAGGCCGCCCAGCTCGGCGCTGACACGATCGCGGTCGGCACCCTCTCCGAAGTGGCCGACGTGACCAGGGTGGCGGATTTCTCCAGCATCCTGGTCCTCACCCCCTGGTATCCCGGTGAGCCGTCCGATATCGCCACCCCGCCCGCCGTGGTACGCACCGTTGCCTCCGTCGAGGGACTGGAAGGCCTGCGCGGCGCACGGGTGGTGCTCGAGTGCCTGACGTCACTGCGGCGGCACGGAATCGCCTACACCGACCTCGGCGAAATCGCGCGCCTGGTGGACCGGGTCCGGATCGAGGGCTGGGGGATGCACCTGCCCATCGACAGATTCCCAGGGACCGACCCCGTCCGCGAGGTGGCCCAATGGGTGGACACCCTGCAGGCCGGTGCGTTGCCGCTCGGAATGGTGTACGTCAGCCACCTGACCTCTGCCGAGATCGCGAGACTGTCCTCGCGGTTTCCCGAAGTGACGTTCAGGGCACGCGTCGGCACGCAGCTGTGGCTCGGTGATCGGTCATTCTTCGAGGCGCGAGGAACCGTGCTCGACGTGATGCGGATGGCGAAGGGCGACCGCTACGGCTACCGGCAGCGCGAAGCGCCCTCAGACGGCCATCTGCTCGTCGTCAGCGGCGGGACCAGCCACGGCATCGGCATGGAGGCACCGAAGGCAGTGATCGGTGCCGTCCGCCGGGCGAAGGTCGTGGCCGCAGCCGGGCTTGCGTCGATGAATCGCAATCTGTCGCCGTTCACCTGGCAGGGCAAGCAGCGGTGGTTCGCCGAGCCGCCGCACATGCAGGTCAGCTTGCTCTGGCTGCCCGCAGACGTCCCGCCGCCTGTGCCCGGCGACGAACTGCCGGCCGACGTCCGCATGACGACCACTCACTTCGACCGCATTCAGCTCGCCTAGTGCCGCTCCCGCCACGTCGGCAGCGCCTGGTAACGGGCTGTCCCCCGCTGATCTTCGCCGCGAAGGCGCATGATCGCGAGTTTTGGTGAGTCAGTGCAGTCCACTGCACACTCCCACCAGAACTAGAGATCATGACAAGGTGCGGCGGGCATCCTCACCCCACCACGGTGATCCGGGAGCTACTGACGAGGCTGACGCGGTCGGGCGCCCGATCGAGAACCCCGCCCGACGGGTCGTCGGAGCCGTCAGCGCGCACCGGATCGTACTCAGGCCGCATGATGTCGCGGATCACCATGGTCGCGAAGTAGAGCGTGCCGAGAAGATGGATCAGGATCGCGATCCAGTAGAAGTGCTCCTTGAGCCCGCGCCCGTCTGCCACGCCGTCGAGCAGGTAGAGAAACACCCCGAAGTAATAGACGACCTCGCAGGCCTGCCAGATGAGAAAGTCGCGCCACCGGGGCCGGGCCAGGACCGCCAGCGGAACCAGCCAGATCGCGTACTGCGGTGAATACACCTTGATGGTGAGCGCAAAAGCCGCCACGACCAGGAAGGCAAGGGCGGCGAAGCGGGGCCGCCGCGGCGCTGCCAGCCCCAGCCAGCCGATCCCGAGACACAGGATGACCAGCGTCGCGATCCAGATCTTGTTCAGCGTGTCGACGTCAACCTGCCAGCCGGCCTGACTGAAGATCAGCCAGATGCTACCGAGGTCGGCGCCGCGGTCCTTGCTGAAGAGGTAGAAGTGCTGCCAGCCGTCGAAGGCCACAACCATGACCGGAACGTTGACGATGGCCCAGGACACGATCGCCCCGAGCAACGCTGATCCGTACTCACGCAGCCGCCCGGCGCGCAGGCAGAGGATGAAGAGCGGACCGAGCACCAGAACGGGATAGAGCTTGGTCGCTGTGGCGAGCCCGATGAAGATGCCGGCGAGGCCCGGCTCGCGACGCGACCACGCGAGCATGCCGACGGCCAGCAGCGCGACCGCCGCGAGATCCCAGTTGATCGTGCCCGCGAGCGCGATGACCGGCGCGGACGCGGCCATCACTCCGTCCCACGGTCTTCGCCCAGCGGTGCGCACCGTCGCCCAGATCGCGACGGCTGCTGCGATGACCATCAGCCAGGCATTGATGTCGTAGAACCGTCCGGCCTCGTCATCGATCGAGCCGACACTGGTCGCACGGGTCGCCAGCGCGCTGAAGGTCATGATCGCGCCGGTCAGGACCGGATACTCGAGCTGCTCCCAGCTGCCCTTGTCGATGTACGGGATCGCCCGCTGCGCGAAACCGCGCAGCCGGTACATGTGCGGTATGTCGCTGTAGCACGCGTGCGCATAGACGACCTTGTTCGGTGCCGTCCAGTTGGAAGCGCGGCAGTACGAATCCCGTGCGATGCCAAGTGCGCCGACGACGATGACGACGGCCAACGCGACCCGTAGCGGCGTCCACCAGTTCGCGCCGATCCGAGCATGACGGCCCAGCGGTCCACCGATCGCGCCGCTTGCCTGCCGGGCGATCGGGTCGTCGATAGTCGGCGCGACGATCTCCTGGTCAACCGGCACGTGATCCTCGCCGCCGTCGGTTGGCTTCATCCCGGTCCTGTGTGGGCGGGTCCGCGGTCGACGGTACTGCCTCCCTGTGACGGGCTGACCTCAGGCTGTCCACACAGGCACCCTCAGAGGGGAAGCTCGCCGGTCCAGATCTACCGGCTGAGGGACTATGGCGCGGTTGACGGTTGGGCGACACCTTCATTGAGCGTCGGCGGCGGGGTGGTCTGGCCGCAGTTCGGCGGACAGTTGCGGCCACCACCGCCACCGCCACCGCCGCCACCGCCGCCACCGCCGCCTGGCGGTTCGGTGCTCGACGGTGGAGTGCCGGGAGGCCACTGCGGCTGGTTGAACCCCCACGGGTACGGGACCTGGTCGAAGTCCTGATAAGGCAGAAACTGCGTGACTTCCTTCCCTTCGAGGGCTTTCTTCATGAACGCGGTCCAGATGAGCGTCGGGAAACGGCCACCCTCCGGGGTGTCATATCCGCCGAATCCATTGAGATCGACCTTCCCGTTACCCCGCCAGATGCCGACCGCGGCAGCGAGCTGGTTAGGCGTATATCCGGCGAACCAAACCGACTTGCTTTGGTTGTTTCCAGTCTTTCCGGCAGCGGGCCGGCCGAGCGCCTGTGCGCGGTGACCGGTGCCATTCTGGATGACCTGAGTCAGCGCATAGTCGAGATTTGCCACCTCTTGGTCGGTGAAAACGCCCTGTTTGGGTTCCGGCCGACGCATATCGATCGGCGCACCATTGCCATAGAACGCTTTCTCGACGATGTGCGGAGTAGCTCGAGTTCCACCTGCGGCAAAGGTGGCGTACGCGCCCGCCATGTCTTTGACCGTTGGAACCGCGATGCCAAGCGGCACCCGGACGTTGGGCAGCAAGTCTGGGGTGTCTTTTGGAATGCCCGCGTCGACGGCGGCTTCGATAACCTTCGAGGGCTTGATGCCGTCTTCTTTGTCCTTGCGGTACATCATGTCGACAAAGACGGTGTTGATGGAGTTCTCGGCGCCCCGCAGCAGGCTGATGTGATCGCCCCAGTCCTCGTTGCCCTGATTGCTAACCGGCTTCTCGTTCTTGATCTCAAGCGGGCTATTGCCGTAGAAGTAGTTCCTTTCCAGAGACCAACCCGCGCGCATCGCCGCGGCCAAGGCAAAGATCTTGAAGGTCGACCCGGGCGCCACCCTGGCCTGGGTGGCGTCGTTGAATGGCTTCTTGATGTAATCCTTGCCGCCGTACATGGCGAGGATTCGACCAGTGCCTGGCTCGACGGCAACCAAGCCAAGGTGATCCTTTGAGGTCGTACCTTCCTTGGGCCACTCCTCGGCAACAGCCTCCTCGGCGTCCTTCTGCAGCGTCGGATTGATCGTCAGGTGGATGCGGAGCCCACCGGTCTTGATGGTCTGATCCGGGTCCGGGTCACCGGACTTTTCCAGCGCTGCCTTTACCTCTGCCTCCGCCGCACTGAGCAGGTAGCCCTTCGTTCCCGCGTAGCGATTGCGGGGCTCGTACTCGAGGATCTTCGGGAACTTGGCCTTGGCCGCTGCGCTCTTGCTGAGTGCGCCCATGTCGACCATGCCGTCGAGCACATATCGCCACCTTGCCTGCAGGCGTGCAAGGCTCTCCTTGCTCTTGTCCGGAGAGTAGAGACCCTCCGGTGACCTGAGCAGCGCCGCGAGCACTGCGCTCTGTGCGAACGTCAGCTTCTCCGCGCTCTTGTGGAAATAGACGTTTGCCGCGGCCTCGACGCCATAGGCTCCTCGCCCGAGATAAACAGCATTGAGATAGTCCTCGAGAATCTGCTGCTTGGTGTATCTCTGCTCAAGCTTCATCGACATGAACAGCTCATTGATCTTGCGTGAGAATGTCCTGTCGGAGTCGGTGAAGGCCATCTTGGCGTACTGCTGGGTGATGGTTGAACCACCCTGCGTGTCGCCGCCGGTGAGGTTATTGATGAACGCGCGGGTAATCCCGCGAGGGGAAAAGCCCTTGTCCGTATAGAACGTGCGGTTCTCGGCGGCGAGGACGGCGTTCTGCAAATGAGTCGGCATCTTTGCGATGGAGATCTCGACCCGGTTGGTCGGACCGAGCCGCGCCAACTCCCTGCCGTTCGCCATATAGACGATGGTCGCCTGACGGTCGAGAACGGAGTTGACGTCCGGAAGCGTCGTCCGCTGGTACATCACGACGAAGGCCAGCATCAGCGACATGACAAAGGCTGTCGCGAGTGCGGTAACGAGTTTCCACGATGGGACCAATCGCATGAGTCCCGACTTGCCGGCCCGCGGGTAGTCGATCAATCGCCGCCTGGGCGGCTGTGCGGCCATTCGCCCACCCTGCGGCGGGCGACCCCCGGGCCCGCGGCCACCCGATCCGCCGGAACCGCCTGAGCCGCCGCCCGCGGGTCCACCACCGCCTGGGCCGCCTGGGCCGCCAGCGCCGCCAGGTCCGGCCGGCGCGGCCGGCGGGAGCACGCCGACTGGCCCGGCGCTGGCGACAGGCGTGCGGCTACGCCGCTTCGGCGGCTCGGGCAACGGCGCAGGTGCCGCACCTGGGCCATAAGTCGTTGCCGGCCCGTAGGAGTCCTTGGCTGACGGTCGCGCGGCGACCTCGAGCTCGGTGTGACCGCCATCATCGCGGCTGTGCCGGGCCATCGGCACGCCGGCTCGGGCGCCGACCTTGTCGACCTTGTCGCCGGCCTCGCCGCCCGCGCCCTTCTCCGCCTCCGCTAAACCCGACTGCGCGCGATACTGTCCGCCGCCTCCCGGAGGTTCTACCGGTCGGTAGTCGGGAAGGCGGCGCTCGGGTGGGGAAGAAGGTCGGCGATGTTCAGTCATGCGGCTACTCCTCGGCGGCGCGGCGGCGGCGTCGAGCCGACGTACGTGGAACTCCGTCGCCCAGGACGTAGGAGGACACCAAATGGTTCCAGCTACAAGCCTGGCAGACCTCCACGATGTAGACGCGGAACTCGCCGTACTCCCGCGCCATCGGCTCGAGCTCCCGTGTCGCTCTGATCCGGCCCGAGTATGGGCCGAGCTCATCGCCGAAGACGTAGGTCACGTGCGTCAACTGCTCCTTGCGGCACACCGGGCAGTCGCGCTCTGTGGGCTCACCGTGATGCTTCGCGGCACGCAGCAGGTAGGGATCGGCGTCGCAAACATCGGTCGTCGTCGTGCCGCCCTGGAACAGCGCAGTCAGCGTCGCTCGCCGTTGAAGCGAGTAGTCGACG
Organism: Actinomycetes bacterium; assembly: GCA_036001885.1. Lineage (GTDB taxonomy): Bacteria > Actinomycetota > Actinomycetes > JAKEEW01 > JAKEEW01 > DASYTV01. Next base: position 3,541 of record DASYTV010000369.1, on the reverse strand, counting down.
TAGCCGCGCTGAGACCACATGCGTGCCAGAGTACGCGGTCCTGGCGCGCGCGAACGACTCGTCTCGAAGCACGTATTCGCCGTCCGAGCCCCCGATCCGCGGTCTGACACCTGAAGGTCTCGCCGCCTCCGAGCGCAGAGCTGGTGCTTAGCGGCACGGGGTCTGCCGGCCCACTCGTGTGACACGAATCACGAGTGGATCGCCGCGCGCGCGCCAACACCCACCGTTTACCAGCGGGTAGTCGACAGGTCACCTCTATGCTGCCGCTACTTGACCAAGACAGACCTGACTGCGTATCGTTTCGATGTATCGGTCCGATACATCGGTGCAACAGGTCACGACCGCCGGTACGTCCGCGATCTGCTCTGGTCGATGCCGTGCATGCGGGCGCGCCCGGCGCCTAGGAACCGTACACCTAACCCACGAAATTCAGGAGAAGCAGATGGGCAGGCGTGGAGGCGTGCTCGAGCTCGCCGTGCTCGGCCTGCTCCAGGAATCACCGATGCACGGCTACGAGCTGCGTAAGCGGCTCAATGCCCTGCTCGGCGCCTTCCGCGCGTTCTCCTACGGATCGCTCTACCCGTGCCTGAAGGACATGCTCACACGCGGCTGGATCGCCGAAGACGGTCCGGCAGACGCCGGGGCGCCCGCGCTGTCCGGAAAGCGAGCCAAGATCGTCTACCGGATAACCGCGGACGGCAAGGACCATTTTCAGGAGTTGCTGAGTGAGTCAGGTCCGCAGGTGTGGGAGGACGACGATCATTTCGGGGTGCACTTCGCGTTCTTCGCCAAGACGGAGGCTGAAGTACGGCTGCGCATCCTCGAGGGGCGCCGGCGGCGGCTCGAGGAGCGGCTGGACCATGTCCGCGCATCGATAACCCGGACCAGGGAGCGGCTAGACGGCTACACCCTCGAGCTGCAGAAGCACGGCCTCGAATCGGTCGAACGCGAGGTTCGCTGGCTCAACGAGCTGATCGACTCCGAGCGGGCTAGCGCCGCGGCCCGCCCCGTACACCAAGCCCCCCAAGAGATTCCGGGTGACATGCCCGGGTCCCCCTCGTAGAAACAGGAGCAGCCGGAATGGGTTCGGTTCGCGTAGCCATCGTCGGCGTCGGCAACTGCGCCGCGTCGTTGGTTCAGGGCGTCGAGTACTACAAGGACGCCGACCCCGCCGACCGCGTGCCCGGTCTCATGCACGTGCAGTTCGGTCCGTACCACGTGCGAGACGTTGAATTCGTCGCAGCGTTCGACGTCGATGCGAAGAAGGTCGGTCGCGACCTATCGGAGGCAATCGGCTCCAGCGAGAACAACACCATCAAGATTGCCGACGTGCCGCCGCTCGGCGTAATCGTGCAACGCGGCCCGACGCTGGACGGCCTCGGCAAGTATTACCTGCAGACGATCGAGGAATCCGATGAAGCGGCCGTGGACGTCGTGCAGGTACTGAAGGAGGCCAGGGCCGACGTGCTCGTCTCATACCTGCCCGTGGGCTCGGAGGAGGCCGACAAGGTCTACGCTCTGGCCGCGATCGACGCGGGTGTCGCGTTCGTCAACGCGCTGCCGGTCTTCATCGCCTCCGACCCCGAGTGGGCGGCGAAGTTCGAGCAAGCAGGTGTTCCGATCATCGGCGACGACATCAAGTCGCAGGTCGGCGCCACGATCACGCACCGGGTACTGGCCAAGCTCTTCGAGGACCGCGGTGTGGAGCTGATGCGCACATACCAGCTCAACGTCGGCGGCAACATGGACTTCAAGAACATGCTCGAGCGGGAGCGCTTGGAGTCCAAGAAGATCTCCAAGACCCGGGCGGTCACCAGCAACATCCACGCGGATCTCGGCAACCGAAATGTCCACATCGGGCCGAGCGACTATGTGCAGTGGCTGGACGACCGGAAGTGGGCTTATGTACGGCTCGAGGGGCGCGCCTTCGGCGACGTACCGCTGAACCTCGAGTACAAGCTCGAAGTCTGGGACTCGCCGAACTCGGCGGGCATCATCATCGACGCCGTACGCGCTGCGAAGATCGCCAAGGACCGCGGCATCGGCGGCCCGATTCTCTCCGCAGCGTCCTACTTCATGAAGTCGCCGCCTAAGCAGTACAACGACGATGTCGCCCGTGACCTTGTCGAGCAGTTCATCAACGGCGAAGTCGCCCGCTAACCCCCGGCCCAGCCTCTTTCGCATGAAGGGCTTCTTCACCCCGACCTATCGGGTGAAGGAGCCCTTCATGCCTTAGTGGTTCGAGGCCTAGTTCCCTGACGAAGCTCCCTGGGCTGCGCCCAACGGCCGGCATCATCCACAGGGGCAAGAAAGGCGGTTCGCTTCTCCATCGTCGGCCTGCCGATGCTGTACCGGGGCCACGCGGGGCTTATTTTGGATCCTTCTGCGCGGGTGACTGGCCGCGCAGATCTCGTGCAGACAGAGTGGGGGAGATGCAGGTGAGACGGCGTTGCGTGTTAGGGCTTGCGCTCGTGGTGGCAGCCATCTTCGCGGTCGTGCAAGCGCGGCCGGCGTTGGCCTACGAGATCGACACCAGGGACACTTCAGCCAACCGGTCGCGGACCTTCAAGGCGTTCGAGGACGACATCGGCACTATTTTCGAGATCTTCTTTACCACGACGACACCGAACGAGCAGCGCAGGATCCGCGGCCTGTTGAAGATGGTGATGCCATCCACCGCCTCCGACGTGATGCTGGTATCCCGGCACACCATCTTCTGTGCACCGGCGGGCAGCACCGCCATCGACAACCAGATCTTCGGCGTGCAGAACGTCCTGCGTGGCGGGTCGATCAGGATGACCCCGCGCTACATCTTCACCGCTGCCGAACCTGGTGACTACCACTGTTGGATGGGGATCAGTACCGGCCGGCCACGGCCGACCGCCACCAATCAGACCTCCAACATCCTGAAGGTCGCCCGGGGCTCCTACCTCGAGGCCACGACCGCGATCCACTCGAGCTCGGCGCAGGGATTCGCGCCCAAGGAGCCGTCCCCGGTCTTCGGTGGCGGGAAGGCCTACGACGCCGCCGTTCTCACCTGGACCGCGCCAGCTGACGTCAGCACCATCGCCGTCAGCGGTGACGCCTACCTCACCACCTGCACTGCCGTGGGTGGCAGTTGGGATCCCCTTCTCGATCCGGTCGTCGACCCGATCACCGGACGACACCTGTGCACCCGCACCGATGTCAACAAGGCTGGCACGACGGTCATCACCAGGCTCGTGGTTGGGCAGCGCAACACGGCCGGTACCGGATACTGCCGACTCACCCATTTCCCGAGCGCCTCAGGACGGCAAACCCTGATCACCAGGGATGTCCACCACGTGGTGCTCTTCCAAAGCGGCGCTATCACGATCAGCACCGCGCCCGACTGCAGCCGAGACTTCAAGATCAAGGTGTACGTCAAGCACGTTAGCGGCGCCGACCTCATCGTGCACAAGCAGGGCACCATCACCGCCGTCATCCCACCCGCTCCCGCTGTGATGATGAGTCGACCGGTCGACTCGTGAGGGGCGCATTCACTCGATCCCGGGGTGCATGA
>DASYTV010000368.1:0-7249 GCA_036001885.1 Actinomycetes bacterium | reverse complement strand
GGCCACCGGCAAAAGACCTCGACACGGAAAACTAGCCAAATCACTGACCGCGCTCGGAACGGGAGGCGCGTGAATTCGGCATCGGATCCGGCGCCCGGACCGCATCCACCCTCACGTCGGGCCGCTTGGACACCTTGCCGGTCGCGTCGCGTTCGGCGAGCACATCGAGAACACCACCGGGGATGTCGAGGGCGGTGGCGATCGTATCCGGATCGCCGATCACGAGAAAGGTGTAGGGAGCCTGTATCCGAGTGCCATCCACGAGGATTCCGCCGGACGCCACATCGAGGAAGTCGGTCGAGGCAACCAACCGGACCGCATTGAGCTGAATCGCTTCGGCTCCCGCGTCACGCAGTTCCTGCAGGGCATTGAGCAGGGTGTCAGCGTCGACCTTGCCGGCTGGGTCTTGGATGGTCAGCCGGACACCCGGCCCCTTGGCCGCGAGCGTGCCGGCGAGGATGCCCAGTGTCGTGGCGCGCTCTGTCGCCTGCTCCAGCGCGGCCTGTTCCCTGTCGGCACCGAACTCCAAGCGCTCTTTGGCGCTCTGCAGGTCACGGCGCTCGTCTTCCAGCCGCTCCGCCTGCCCGGTCACCCCGTCGAGGATCACGACAAGATCCGACTCGCGAGCGCCCGCAAGCTGCGAGCCGGCATCACGGGCGCGTATCTGGACGACTGCCGCGAAGGCCAGCAGACCACACAAAATCCCGGCAAGTACTTGCCCGCGATTCAGCCGCGGCTCGCGGAAGCTCCGGCGAAGCCTGGCCAGCCACGTCGCCTCAGCCGCATCGTCCGATGTACCAGCACGCGGTCTCATCGATGCGGTCACCGGCTCATCACCGGACTCATGGTGTCCTGCTCACGCATGGAAGATGTGCCGACGGATCGCCGCCGCATTCGCGAAGATCCGGATGCCGAAGACGACCACCACGCCGGTCGACAGCTGGCCGCCGACCCCGAGCTGGTCGCCGAGGAATACGACAAACGCCGCGATGACCACATTGGCCACGAACGACACCACGAACACCTTGTCGTCGAAGACTCCCTCGAACCAGGCGCGCAGACCACCGAACACCGCGTCGAGAGCCGCGACGACCGCGATAGGGAGATAGGGCTGCAGCCACAGCGGCACGGTTGGCTGAACGAGCAGACCGGCAAGCACGCCGATGAACAGGCCGATCGCAGCGATCACTGCGGACCGTCCACCCGCGCGTACCGCACATCCAGTCCACCCGCGGCGGGTATGCGCAAGGATCGCTCGCCCGATACCCGGAACACGATCCCGTAGTTGTCCTGCAAGGTACGGAACCATCGCCCTCCCGGCCCGTCGACGAACTTCGCCTCGATCTCATCCGGGTCGCCCACTGCCTCCACCGCGTACGGGCGCCCGACGGGTCTGAAGCCGACCGTTATCGCCGAGCCCGCGGACCTGATCGCGGTGGTCCCGGTGACGCGCTGGCCGTTGATGGACACCGCTTCGGCCCCTGCCGCCCAAAGGCCGTTGACCAGGCGCTGCAGATCTGTGTCGAAGACTCGCTCTGACCCGTCCTGAGCCTGGTCGCCCGCGGACGTCGTGCCGTCGTCGACAACAACGCGCAAGCCAGGTCCAGTCACCGGCACCGCGCCGGCGGCGAGCTCGAGCCGGGACAGCTCACGAGCCTTCTCCCGGCCCGCGTCACTAATGCTCAGTCCAGAGCTCTGTGCGGCGGCGACCTGGGACCGCAGCAGTTCCACCTCCTTCAGCAGCGCGTCAGTCCGCGTGGTCCGCTCCTCGATCCGCAGCGCCAGGGCCCTTCGCTCTTTGGCGAGATCGGGCACGCTGCGCCTGGTCTGGGCGAGTGCGGTCGCAAGCAAGAGCCCCAGAACTATGATCGGTAACATGATCTCCGCAGTTCGCAGCGCTGCAGGCCGGCGTTGGGACGGGCGCTCGGATCGGTGCCCGGCCGCCTCCGTATAGGCGGGGTCCAACGCATCAGCGCTGATCGACTCGAGCAACGTGACGGCGTCGCGTGCCGGCAGCACAGCCAACCGGTCGGCGCCTACCCGTTCACTCACGCCGGCAATGCTTTCATGTGAGAACGACCACCCGTCCGTGACCTATCTGGCCACGGTGTTTGCTACTGGCCAGCGCGCTCGACGACCTCGGTCCACTCGTCGAGCAGCGCGATCGACTCCTCCTGCGTCGGCGCTTCGGCCCACAGGTGAGTGACCGCTTCGGCGGGATCGGGAAGGACAAGGACCCATCGACCGTCCGGCTCGACGACTCGTACACCATCGGTAGTGTCCAGCTCGCGCGTGCCCGCAGCCTCGACCACAGAGCGCATCACCATGCCTTTGGCCGCCCACGGGGTCCGCACGTTACGCCGGGTGACGTTGGAGTCTGGGATGCGAGCGTCGATCTCACTCAGCGACAACTGTGCCCTCGCCACCAGGCCGACCAGGCGGACGAAGGCTGCCACCGCATCGAGGGCGACCCCGAACTCCGGGATCACATAGCCGCCCTTGCCGTCGCCGGCGAGGATCAACCCCGGCCGTTCGGCGGCGACAGACAGATCGTCAGGGGAGGTGGTCGTCCACTCGACCTCCACGCCGTGGAACGTCGCCACCTCTTCGGCCACCCGGGTGGTCGCCACCGGCATCGCAACCCGGCCGGTCTTGCGCTCCGCGGCGACCAGATCCATGAAGACGAGCAGCGCACGGCTGTCGTCGATGATCCGCCCTCGCTCGTCCACGATCGACAACCGCTCGCCGACCGGACCGAAATGCACCCCAACCGCAGCTTGAGACGACGAGACGATGCTGGAGAGGCGCCTGAGCGAAGCGGCGAGCTCATCGGGCGTCTCGGTCGGCCGAGCCTCGTCCATCCCTAGACCCACCACGTGCGAATCGACCCCCAGCCGCCCGAGCAAGGTCGGCAGGAGCAGCGCCGCTGCTCCCCCACCCGCGTCCACGACCAACTTGAGGCCCGACTCGGCGATGCCGGTCGTATCCACCGACTGGAGCAAGAGCTGGACATAGTTCTCCAGCGCCCGGGGTGGGAAGGTCAGGTCGCCGATCTCACCGGGAAATGCACGCCGGTACTCCTGCCGGTTGAAGACCCGCTCCAGCTTCCGCTGCGCGGCCGGGGACAGATCCGCCCCTTGCTCGCTGAGGAAGAGGATGTCGACGCTGTCGGGGACACCCGAGGTTGTCCTGATCATGACACCTCCAGCGCTCGCCCGGCTGGTCTCCAGGCGCGCGACCGGGAGAGGCTGGCACTCGAGGTCGCGGACGTCGATGGCACTCGAGGTGAGTGCGGCGATCACCGCGCGCTTGAGCGCCCGAGCGGCCCGCGAGTGGTCGCGAGCTGTAACGACCGTCGAACCCTTACGGAGCGTGGTAGCAAAAGCGCTGGCCAGCCGTACCACGAGTTCTGGCGTGATCTCGACGTTGACGATGCCCGAAACCCCCCGCGGCCCGAACAGGGCGGTGTGGCCGCGGGCTTCCCAGATCACGCTTGCCGTGACCACCGCGCCGGCCTCGATTGTCTTGAAGGGGTAAATCTTGACGCCGGCTGAAACGCTCGCCTCCTCCTCGATGAGGCACTCGTCGCCGACGATCGCGGCCTCCTCGATCCGTGCCCCGCGCATCACATCCGCGTTCTTGCCGATGACACAGCCGCGCAGGTTTGTTTGCGGACCGATGTAGACGTTGTCGTGGATGACCGCGCGGTGCAGGAAAGCGCCGCTCTTCACCACGACGTTGCTGCCGAGCACGGTGTATTCGCGCAGCTCGGCTCCGCCCTCCACCTTCGCGTAGTCGCCGACGTAGAGAGGGCCCTTCAGCTCGGCATCGGGATCTACGTCTGCGCCCTCGGCGACCCAGATTCCGGGCGCGACCTCGAACCCGTCGATTTCGACGTCAACCAGGCCGGAGAGAACGTCCGCCTGCGCCCTGATGTAGCTCTCGTGAGTGCCGACGTCCTCCCAGTAACCGTCGGCGACGTAGCCATAAATCGGCGCGCCCTCCTTAAGCAGCGCCGGGAAGACATCACCGGACCAGTCGACAACCTCGCCCCTGGCGACGCGGTCGAAGATCTCCGGTTCCATCACGTAGATGCCGGTATTAACCGTGTCGGAGAAGACCTGGCCCCACGTGGGCTTCTCGAGGAAGCGCTCGACACGCCCGTCATCGGCCACGATCGTGATGCCGAACTCGAGCGGGTTGGGCACCTGCTTGAGACAGACCGTCACGAGTGCACCGTTCTCGTGGTGGAAGTCGGTCAGCGCAGTGAGGTCGAAGTCGGTAAGCGCATCACCGGATATGACCAGGAAAGACTCGTCACGGAGCGCTTCCTCGGCGTTCTTGACGCTGCCGGCGGTTCCGAGCGGCGACTCTTCCGTCGCGTAATGCAGCGTCATGCCGAACTCTTCGCCGTCGCCGAAGTAGTTACGGATGAGCGACGCGAGGAACTGGACGGTGACCACGGTCTCGTCATAGCCGTGCCGCTGCAGGAGCCGCAGCACGTGCTCCATGATCGGCTTGTTGACGATAGGCAGCAGGGGCTTGGGCATACTCGAGGTCATGGGCCGCAGCCGGGTGCCTTCTCCGCCGGCCATCACGACAGCTCTCATGCGATCACCTCCCGGTGGTACCAGCGGGCTGGGAACCGGGCTCGGACTCCCCGCCCTGAGGTGACGCCATCCCGCTCAAGTCGTCGCGCTTACCAGCATCGGTCCGCGCGAGGAGCCTGCGTACCTGGACGAGGTAAAGGACACCCGCCCACCAGTAGAGCCCGGTACCCCACACGACGAAAGCCCAACCGAACACCCGGGCCACCGTGGCCCCTGAGCTGTCACCATCACCGAGAAAGAGCAGCGGAAACGCGTACAGAAGGCAAAAAGTGGCCGCCTTGCCGATGAAATGCACAGCCGGCGGACCGTAACCGTGCCTCCTGAGGACAATGAGCGCCACCCCGAGCACCAGGTCACGGGCGAGCAGAAAGACCACCAGCCACCACGGCACGATTTCGCGGATGGCGAGGCCGACGATCACAGCGATGATGTAGAGCCGGTCGACGGCTGGATCCAGCACCCGGCCGATCGCGCTCTCCTGCCCGTACCTGCGGGCGATCACGCCGTCGAGGTAATCCGTGGCCCCGCTGACGCCGAGGAGGATCACGGCCCAGCCATCGGCCTCAGGGCCGAGAACCAGATAAAAGAAGAGCGGTACACCGAGGAGCCGGAGCACAGTGAGCACGTTGGGGACGGTCAAGATCTTGGTCGTCGCCACGCCGCCACCCTACCGACTGTGGCCCTCCACCCCTTTTCGCATGAAGGGCACCTTCACCCCAACTATGGGGTGAAGGTGCCCTTCATGCCTAAAACGGGGCGGCGGCGTGGTCAGGCGGCGTCGAGGTCGGGCTCGGCAGCCGCGAGACGGCGCAGCCGGCGTAGCGCCTCTGCCTCGAGCTGGCGTACCCGCTCCCTTGAGAGCCCGATCCGCTGGGCGATCTCTGCCAGTGAGTGCTCCCGCCCGTCCGCGAGGCCGTAGCGGTATCGCACGATGTCCGCCGACCGCGGGTCGAGCCGATCGAGCAGCCCGCGTACCCGCTCGTCGTGCAGCCCGGCGAGCACGACCGCCTCCGGGGTGGCCTGGTCGATCTCGTGAACGAGGTCGCCCAGCCGCGTCTCACCGTCGTCACCGACGGGCGTGTCGAGGCTGACCGGGTCACGGCCGAGCGCGAGAAGGTCCTCGATGGCTTCCACATCCATGCCAAGCTCGGCCGCCACTTCGCTGATCTCCGCCTCTCGGCCGAGATCGCGGGTGAGCTCGCGGCGTACCCGAGTGACCCTGTTCAGGTCCTCGACGACGTGGACCGGGAGCCTGACCGTGCGGCCCTGCTGGGCGATCGCCCGGCTGATGGCCTGCCGGATCCACCACGTCGCGTACGTCGAGAACTTGTAGCCGCGCTGGTAGTCGAACTTCTCCACCGCGCGCACCAGGCCAGTGTTGCCCTCCTGGATGAGGTCGAGCAGGGGCATCTGGCTGCGGGTGTACTTCCGTGCTACGGAAACGACCAGCCGGAGGTTCGCCGCGATGAACCGCATCTTGGCATCCCTGCCAAGCTTGACGAGCTGGTCGAGCTCGTCCCGCTGAACTCCCCGAGGGACCCGGCCCTCGTCGAGCAGCTGCTCGGCGTACAGACCAGCCTCGATCGCTGCGGCAAGGTCGACTTCCTCCGCGGCTGTGAGCAGCCGAGTCCGCGCGATCTCATCGAGGTACATTCCAACAAGATCACGGTCTTCGGCGACCTCCTCGCGGTCCATCCGCTCGAGGCGCTCTTCCACCATCTCCGTTGTCAATACGGTCACGTGCGTCACCTCCTTCCGGTGTTGCCGTGCTGCGTGTAATCAATCGTCTGTGTCAACTCAATCAACCCAGTCCTAACAACCCTTCAGACGCGGCGAAGATTCCCGATCACACCCCTCCGCGATCATTCCTCGGGCTGCCAGCAGCGCACTCTCACCGGTGAATACGTCGTGGCCACCCGCACAGTTCGACTCCGTAGCGGGCCGGTTTGTTCCGCCGGGCCCGCAGACTGACCTGATAAGCGTCCCGGCGACCGCCGACAGGGCTGGTCAAGCGGCCGACCCTTGTGACGCATCGGCGTACGCCCGACCCTGATGCGCCCCTGGTTCGGCGAGTATCTGCCGCCTCCGGGCCGCGGCACAACGAGTTTCCGGGGAAGCGGCGCGATCAGGCGGCCAGGCGGTTGACCGCGACGGTGAAGACGCGTGGGAGCCGCGCGGCCAGCGGGACAAGGTGAGATCTGAGCACCGGCCGCTCGGCGCACCACAGCAAAGCGGAGGTCATGACCCGGTGCTGCCTGGTCAGTCGGCGCCACGCGCGTTCGTAGTCCTGCGCCCGCCCACGCACCAGGCAGTCGACTGCGGCGCGGGCGCAGGTGAGAGCCAGGCCGATGCCCTCACCCGTGAGTGGGTCGATGTATCCGGCCGCGTCACCGACCAGCACCACACGTCCGGCCACCCGGCTGTGCACCCGCTGCTGCAGCGGTCCCGCCCCGCGCACCTCGGACGACGGGGTGGCGTCACCGAGGCGCTCGAGCAGTGCCGGAAACATCCCGAGCCGTCTGCCGTACGCCGAGGTCGTGCCGTCATCCGTCGCTGCGCGACCGTCCCGGTCGCCGCCGGCGAGGAGGAATGCGATTCCGACGCAGTCGGGAGCAACAGGCGTGACGTACGCCTCGCAG
>DASYTV010000367.1:0-1977 GCA_036001885.1 Actinomycetes bacterium | reverse complement strand
GCCATCAGCCGGTACGCCTTGCGGAGGTTGGCCTCCTCGGAGTCGTCGTCGCTGTCCAGGGCGCCGGCGGCCGACAGGACCGTGCGGAGGGTGGTCATCGGGCCGGTCCGGTCGACCAGCGACGCGATCAGGTCGACCAGGAAGCCGTCCAGGCCGCTCTCCGCGCGCAGGGTCGCCACCGTGTCCTGGAGCTGGGCGCTGGTCGGCAGCTCGAGGTGGTGCAGCAGGTAGATGGTCTCCTCGAAGGTGGCGTGGGCGGCCAGGTTGGCGATGTCGTAGCCGGCGTAGTACAGCTTGCCCTGCTGCCCGTCGATGTCGGAGATGCTGGTCCGGGCGGCGACCACGCCCTCGAGCCCCTTGCCAGTGGTGTTCGCCATCTCGCGGTGCCTCCGGTCGTCTCGAGGACGGGATCACAGCCCTAATCGTAGGTGTTTCGTTTCCCGCCTGCCGCGGAGAGATACGCTTGGGGATACCCAAGCAAAGGAGCTCCCACCATGGCCCATCGCGTCACGTTCATCCCCGGGGACGGCGTCGGTCCCGAGCTCTCGGAGGCGACCCGGCGCGTCCTGGAGGGGACCGGCGTGCAGTTCGACTGGGAGGTCCAGGAGGCCGGGGCCGAGGTCATCGACAAGCACGGGACGCCCCTGCCGGAGCAGGTCCTCGAGTCCATCCGCGCCAACGGCGTCGCGATCAAGGGCCCGCTGACCACCCCGATCGGGACCGGCTTCCGCAGCGTCAACGTCGCCCTGCGCAAGGAGCTGGACCTGTTCGCCTGCCTGCGCCCGTGCAAGTCCTACCGGGGGGTCCGCTCCCGCTACCAGGACATCGACCTGGTGATCGTCCGCGAGAACCACGAGGACCTGTACGCCGGCATCGAGTACGAGCAGGGCACCGACGAGGCCCTGCACGTCATCGAGTTCCTCAACAGCTTCCAGTCCAAGAAGATCCGGGAGGACTCCGGCTTGTCGATCAAGCCGATCTCCATCTCCGGGACCCAGCGGATCGCCAAGTTCGCGTTCGAGTACGCCCGCGGTTACGGCCGCAAGAAGGTCACCGCCGTGACCAAGGCGAACATCATGAAGCACACCGACGGCCTGTTCTACGCCGTCGCCCGCGAGGTCGCCAGCGGCTACCCGGACGTTGAGTACGACGAGTACCTGGTCGACAACATGTGCATGCAGCTCGTGCAGAAGCCGGAGAACTTCGACGTGCTGCTGCTGCCCAACCTGTACGGCGACATCATCTCCGACCTGGGCGCCGGGCTGATCGGCGGGCTCGGGGTGGCGCCCGGCGCCAACCTCGGCGACCGGGTGGCGGTGTTCGAGGCCACCCACGGCTCCGCTCCCAAGTACAAGGGCCAGAACAAGGTCAACCCGATGGCGATGATGCTCTCCGGCATGCTGATGCTGCGGCACCTGGGCGAGCAGGAGGCCGGCGACCGGCTGGAGCGCGCCCTGGCGGCGGTGATCGCCGAGGGCAAGAGCGTCACCTACGACATGAAGCCCAGCCGCGACGACCCCACCGCCGTCGGCACCAGCCAGGTCGCCGACGCGGTCATCGCCAAGCTCGAGGAGGGCGCCTGATGCCGCACGTGAAGGTCACGGTCGTCGGGGCCGGCAAGTACGGCTCCACCACCGTCCAGCGCATCGCCGAGCGGGGCGTCTGCGACGAGGTCGTGATGACCGACATCATCGAGGGGCTGCCCCAGGGCCTCGCCCTCGACATGATGCAGTCGCGCCCGATCGAGCAGTTCGAGACCCGCGTCGTCGGCACCAACGGTTACGAGGAGACGGCCGGGTCCGACGTGGCCGTGATCACCGCGGGGGTGCCGCGCAAGCCGGGCATGAGCCGCATGGACCTGCTGGAGGTCAACGCGAGGATCGTCGGCGAGGTGACCCGCAAGCTCGCGGAGGGTTCGCCGGACGCCGTCCTGATCGTCGTCTCCAACCCGCTGGACGAGATGACCGCGCTGGCCGC
>DASYTV010000366.1:0-10946 GCA_036001885.1 Actinomycetes bacterium | reverse complement strand
CGAGATTCTGCTCGCGGACCCGGCGGATGCGCAGAGGCGACACGCGCAGGCGGCGGCCGGTCGCAGGGTGTGGTTCGCAGCGATGCCCGACGGGATGGGCGAGGTGGTGGCGGATCTGACCGCCGATGGGATGGCACTGGTTCGGGCGATGCTGGACGCGGCGGCAACCGGGATGAAGACCGCGGACCCCGACGATGGGCGGACGATGGACCAGCGGCGCGCGGACGCGCTGGTGGACCTGGCGCGGCAGTCGCTTGCGACCGGCAGGCTGGGTGGCGACGGGCTCGCGTTGTCGGCAGCGCAGGGCCGCCGCCCGCACATCCAAGTGACGGTGCCGTTGTCCACGTTGATCGGTATCGACGACCACCCGGGGGAGCTGACCGGCTACGGCCCGATCCCGGCCGGCGTGGCGCGGCGGATCGCCGCGGGCGGGGTGTGGCGGCGGCTGCTGACCGATCCGGCGACCGGACGGCTACTGGACTATGGCACCACCCGATACAGCCCGCCGCAGGACCTGCGAGACGTGATCGTCGGGCGGGATCGGGAATGTGTATTCCCGACCTGCACGATGCCAGCGCACCGCTGCCAGGTCGACCACACGATCCCCCATCCAGAGGGGCCCACCGCTCAGACCAACCTCGGCCCGCCCTGCGAGCCACATCACGACCTGAAGACTCGCTGGGGATGGCAGCTCGACCAGCCAGAGGAAGGCCGATTTATCTGGACCAGCCCAATCGGCAAGCGGTACGCGAACGAACCCGCCCAAATCGGCCCGATCATCGAAACAGTTCCTCCGGTTGCCAACTCGGCATCCGCCGATCCGCCCACGACCGACGACCCCGACCCACCCGACGATCCACCGTTCTGATCAACGGTTCGAGCCCAAGACGCAGGCCTTCGTGAACGACGAAGCTGGCTAAGGCATTCTGCTCGCGATAGCGGCGTCAGCCAAGCAGCCCTCGGCGTCTCGAACGCCGCGGTGGTGACACCGTTAATGGCGAACTGGAGCATGCATCCAGGCAGCATTGCGTACACGCCGATGACTTCAGGTCGCGGATTCGGCCGGCTCGGCGACGGGTTCCTCGGCGGGCTCGGTCGACACGGCCGGTTCGACGGGCTCAGTCGTGGAGGTGAAGATCTCCTGCCGCGCGGTGTCGAGGGCGGTCAAAAGCGCCCCACGGAGCACCGGGTTGCCGTTGACGGTGGACGGGACAACACGCGGCCGTACTGGCGAGATCCGGCTGACCGCCTCCTCCACCCGCCGCGCAAGGATCGACCCACCCGCTCGGTTGATCTCGCCGGCGAGCACCACCAGGCCGGGATCGACCACGAGGCAGACCGAGGCCACACCGAGGGCCAGCCGCTGCGCCAGCTCGACAAGAAACCCTTCGCCGGACTCTCCCGCCTCGACCGCGGCTCGGACCGCGACAGCGGCCGCCGCCGGTCCGTCTGCCGGATCGGCTGGCAGGCGGTACCGCCGGGCCAGATCCTCGACCGGCTCCGGCCCGACGAGCGCCTGGAAACCACCTTTGAGGGCGCCCGGGCGCCGATCGCCTGTCGGCGCGTCGGCACCGGCCACCGGCAGCCAACCGATCTCCCCAGCGCCGCCGCTCGTACCCCTATGCAACCGGCCACCGAGGACGGTCGCGAGTCCCATGCCGCGACCCACCCATAGCAGGACGAAGTTGTCATGGTCTCGTCCAGCGCCATGGTGCTGCTCGGCGACCCCGGCAAGATTCACGTCGTTCTCGAGTGTGACCATGCGACGCAGGTCACTTCGCAAGGCATCCAGCAGCCCGCGGTGCCAGCTCGGCAGATCCCAGGCGAAGCCGATGTCGCCGCTCTCCGGATCGACCAGGCCGGGTGTGCCGATCACAATCTGGCTGACCTGTCCCAGCCCGATGCGGGCGTGCTCAGCCGCGCGCTCGACCGCCTGATGCACGACGGCGACCGGATCGGCGGCACCTTTGGTGGCGAGGTCGCTGTGCCCGGCCACCTCACCGGTGATGTCGGCGACGGCGGCCTCGATCCGATTGGGGCCCACATCGATGCCGATCACGTAGGCTGCCGACGGCTTCACCGCGTAGAGGCGGGCGTTAGGCCCCCGCCCACCCTCCTGCTCGCCGACGGAATGCACCAGCCCGCGCGCTTCCAGCCTCGCCAGCAGCTGGGACGCGGTGGGCTTGGACAGCCCGGTTTGCGCGCCGAGCTGGGGCCGAGTCAACGGTCCCCGCTCGAGCAGGAGCTCGAGAGCGGCCCGGTCGTTGATCGCGCGTAGCAGCCGGGGTGTGCCAGGTCGTTGCGGCATCGTAATAAGACCCCGTATCCATTAGGAAAGTTTCCTGTTAGATTCCTGAACGCTAGGTCGCTACGCCTGGGTCAGTCAAGCAGACGCCTCCGCTGGTGACCATGCACCGCCCGGACCAGCCGTAATCGGCCGGAACGGGGGCGGTAGACGGTCCCCCGTGGGGGTGAGCGAGTGCCCTCGCCGGGGTGCAGACAACCCGAAGTGCAGGAGTTCCGGAGCATCCGGGAGGAATGGCGTGAAGAAGAAGCTCCTCGCCGCGGCGGCCGGTCTGGCCGCGGCCTCGCTCGTCCTCGCTGCTTGCGGCGGAGATGACGACAGTGCGTCCTCGGCCGCTGAGCGGACGGGCACGCTGAACGTGTGGCTGATGCAGGACGCCTCGGGCGAGAAGTGGGCGCCCATCGTCACCCAGGCCACCACACTGTTCAACAAGAAGTACCCCAAGGTCCAGGTGAAGGTCACGACGCTGCAGTGGGTCGACGGCCAGCAGCGGCTCACCACCGCATTCGCCGGTAACACCCCGCCCGATGTTGCTGAGCTGGGCAACACCTGGACGTCCGGTTTCGCCGCGAGCGGAGCATTGGCGGACCTCACACCGAACAAGGGCGAGTTCCCGAACTCGGAAACCTGGCTGAAGAGCCTCGCGGACGCGGGGGTGTACAACGGGAAGGTCTTCGGCGTCCCCTATTACGCCGGCAGCCGGGTGATCACCTACCGCAAGGACATGTTCGAGCAGGCGGGCATCACGGCCCCGCCCACGAGCATGGACGAGCTGAAAGCGGACGCGGACAAGCTCAACGCCAAGTTCGCGTCGAAGATCAAGAACTTCTCCGCGTTCTACATCCCCGGCCAGCACTGGTACCTCGCTGGCACGTTGATCGCGGACCAGGGTGTACAGCAGCCATGGGCCGAGTTCGCGGGCGGCAAGTGGATGGCCAACGTCAACTCAGCCGGGTCGATCAAGGGCCTGGACCTTTTCAAGGAGCTGCAGTCGAAGTACTCGAAGGCGGATCCACGGGGTGAGGAGGCCGACCAGGCCTACCGGATGGGCGGCCAGAAGAACATCGCCATGTTCTACGGCGCTGCCTGGGAGCTCGGCGAGGTAGGGAACAAGGACAAGGGCGGCGACCCCAAGTTGGTCGATAAGCTCGCGCAGTTCGCGCTCCCGTCGATCAACGCGGGCCAAACCGCGCCGGCCTTCCTCGGCGGGTCGCACCTGTCCATCCCGGTCAAGTCGAAGCAGCAGGACCTTGCCCGCGAGTGGATCAGCGCCTATACGAACGCAACGGTCCAGACCAGCCTGGTCAACAACGTCGGCGTCATCCCGAACACCACGACCCTGCTCAGCTTGAAGGCCGACGATCCGTCCTTCAAGGCGTCGCAGAACTCGTGGTTCGTCCCGACGTCGAAGAACTGGGCCTCGGTTGAGGGCCAGCGCATCCTCCAGAACACGCTGGTGGACATCTCCACCGGCAAGAAGTCGGTCCAAGACGCCGCGAACACCGCGACCCAGCAGATCCAGGAGGCCCTGGACCGGACCTAACGTTCCGGCCGCCGCGTGCAGCGGCACAGCGGGGGCCGACCGGACGTCACAAGATCAAGGGCTCGTGGTGCCCTCGGGGCACGTGGGCGCCACGAGCCCGGGCAAAGTGGAGCACGACCTGGGCCCGCCGGACCTCGGGCCGGCGGGCCTGCCGCTGTACTCAGATCTCAAAATCGACGATCCAGTCACCAGCGTCGCGTCCTCGTGAGCCATCCCACGATCCAGGAGGGCGCGCGCGACCTCACTGGCCTGCGAAGGAGGCAGCAGTGCGGGAACGACCATTCACCACAGTGGGTCACCGTAGTCGCCGTGACTCCCGGACAGTTGCGCCGACGAGATCGTCATGAGTGCCTCAGACATAGGCGCGGCGGACGACCTGATCGCCAGCGACTTGGAGCCCGCGCCCGGCCGCTCTGGCCGGCGGTGGACCCTGCGAAGCCCCCGTGGACATCGTTCACTCCCCTACCTACTGATCGTTCCCAGCCTGGCCGTACTCTTCGGAATCTTCGGATATCCGGCCGTCTACCTCGTCCGGATCTCGTTCCAACAGTTCGACCTGCCTCAGCTGTTCGGATCCGAGCCGACGAAGTGGATCGGATTCGACAACTACGTCGAATTCATCACCGGAGACAACTTCATACCGATAGTCATCCGAACGCTCGCGTTCACCACCGCCTGTGTCGTGCTGACAATCGGGCTCGGTCTGCTCATCGCGCTGCTCATGCAGCGGATCAGTACCTTGGTCAGGATCCCGCTGCTGATCGCGATGATGTTCGCCTGGGCGATGCCCCCGATCTCCGCGGTCGCCGTCTTCGGCTGGCTCGTCGACTACCAAACGGGTGTCCTCAACTGGCTCATCGACCAACTGCCCGGAGTCGACTACAGCCAGCACAACTGGTTCATCAACCCGATCGAGGGCTTCAGCGTGATCGTGGTGATGATCGTGTGGGGCGCTATCCCCTTCGTGGCTATTACGTTCTATGCGGCTCTCACCCAGGTGCCGCATGAACTGATCGAGGCGGCGCGGATTGACGGCGCAGGCCGGTGGGCCGTCTTCCGGAACGTCGTCTATCCGGTCATCAAGCCCGTGGTCATCATCGCCACCACCCTGTCGATCATCTGGGACTTTCAAGTGATCGTTCAGATCCTGGCCATGCTCGACGGCACCCCGAACGAGGACTACTTCACGCTGCCCATTTATGCGTACATGACGTCAATCGTCGGGGGCTACTACGGGCTGGGTGCGGCCGCCGCAGTGATCATGATCGTGGGATTGATCGGACTCAGCTTCCTCTACATCCGCCGGGTCTTGCGCATACAGGAGATCGACTGATGAGCCGGGAAGCCACGCTCGACGTCGGACGCGCTCGTCGCCGAGGAGTCGATACCACTGGGGTACGCACGGGCGTCCGCACGCCCCGTCGCCGGCCACGTCGCTGGCTCGCCAACGTTGTCGGTGTCGGTGTCTTCTTCGTGATGCTGTTCCCGACGTATTGGATGGTCGCGACCGCGCTCAAGACAAATGCGGACATCTTCGCAACCACGCCGAAGTTCGTGCCGACGCACCCGACGCTGTCGAACTTCGGCCGGGCGATGGACAAGCCCTACTTTTGGGACGCTGTACGTAACAGCTTGGTGATCGGAGTGAGCGCTGTGATCGCCTCGCTGATCATCGGCTTCCTCGCCGCACTCGCGATCGCGAGGTTCCGCTTCTACGGCCGCAGAGCGTTCTTGGTCACGATCATCGTGGTTCAGATGATCCCGGCAAACTCCCTGTTCATCCCGCTTTACCTCTTGCTCAACAAGGTCGGGCTGACCGACAAGCTGCTCGGCGCGGCGATCACCTATCTCGCCCTCACGCTTCCGTTCACCGTCTGGTTGCTGCGTGGTTTCATCGCCGGCATTCCGGTGGAGCTCGAGGAGGCTGCGCAGGTCGACGGCTGCAGCCGGATGGGCGCCTTCTTCCGGATCATCCTGCCGCTCGTCGCGCCCGGCCTCGTCGCCACCTCGATCTTCGCGTTTATCCAGGCGTGGAACGAGTTCCTCCTCGCGAACGTGCTCCTCACCTCTGAGCAGAAGCGGACCATCTCGCTGTGGTTGTTCAACTTCGTCACCCTGCGCGGCACTGACTGGACCGGTCTGATGGCCGGCTCGACGCTTGTCGCGCTGCCAGTCGTCATCTTCTTCATGATCTTGCACCGCAGGATCGCCAGCGGGCTGGTCGCGGGCGCGGTGAAAGGATGACCGATCGCTCGACCTTGCGCAGGCTCGCGGCAGGTACTGTCCTGATCGCCTTCGAGGGGACCACCGCACCGGCCTGGCTGCTGCGAGCGATCGGCGACGCCGGGTACGCCGGAGTGGTGCATTTCGGAAGCAACATCGCCGGCGAGGAACAGGTGGCCGCATTGAACGCGCAGCTGCGCGATGCGGCGCCGCACCCGATCATTTCCGTCGATGAGGAGGGGGGCGACGTCACCCGGCTCGCGCATGCGCGGGGCAGTCCATATCCGGGCAATGCCGCCCTGGGCGCAGTCGACGACCCGGCCCTAACCGAGCGGGCCTACTCCGCCATGGGCGCCGACCTGCGCGCCCTCGGCTTCACCGTCGACTTCGCCCCTAGTGGCGATGTCAACAGTGCCGACGACAACCCGGTCATCGGCACCCGCAGTTTCGGGGCGAGCCCGGAGGTGGTCAGTAGGCACACTGCCGCGGCCGTGCGCGGCTTGCAGCGCGCCGGGTTGGCCGCTTGCGTGAAGCACTTTCCCGGTCACGGCGCCACCACAGTGGACTCGCACTTCGACGTGCCTACCGTTGACGTGCCGCTGGATGTGCTGCACAAGCGCGAGCTCGCCCCGTTCGCCGCTGCGATCAGCGCGGGGGTGAGGTCGGTGATGACCGCACATGTGCGAGTACCGGTCGTCACGGGTGCGGTACCGGCGACCCTGAGCAGGTCCGCATTGACCGACCTGCTCCGCGGCGAACTCGGCTTCGACGGCGTGGTGATCACCGACTCGATGGAGATGGCGGCAGTCCGCGGAACGGTAGGGATGGCGGATGGCGCCGTACTCGCCCTCGCGGCCGGCGCTGACCTGCTCTGCACGGGTGGCGAGCTGCGCGGCCAGGAGGTCGTCGAGCCCATGGTCGAAGCCATCGTCCGGGCCGTCGAGGATGGGCGGCTTGCAGCCGAGCGGCTCGCCGATGCGGCAGCGCGGGTTCGTGCCCTCGCCTCCTGGGCGGGTACGGGCAATGCCGTGAACGCGGACGGTCAGGTCGGTTTGCAAGCGGCGCGGCAGGCCGTCCGGATCCTCGACGGGGTTCCCACCCGGCTGCAGGCACCGCTCGTGATAGAGCTGCAATCACCACCGGGAATGGCGGTCGGTCCGGCGGTGCCGTGGGGACTCGCGCCCTCGCTGTCCGCCCTACTGTCCGGCACCGAGGTCCGCCGGGTAAGCGAGCTCGACGCGAACGCCTCCGCGCTGGCGAGCGCCGCCGACGGCCGCTCCCTCATCGTCGTGACAAGGGACGCACACCGTTACACCTGGCAATACACGCTCGTCGCCGCGCTCGCCGCGATCCGGCCTGATGTGGTGGTTGTCGAGATGGGCCTGCCTGCGTGGCGCCCGTCCGGCGCTGCTGCATTCATCGCCACGTACGGCGCCGGGCGATCGAACGCGCGCGCGGCAGCGGAACTTCTCGCCGCTATCTGAGTTGGTCGCGACGCACGGTCTGGTGCGAGGATCGCCGAATGCCGGAGGGTGACGCGGTCTGGTGGACCGCACGTCGGCTGGATGCCGCACTGTCGGGGCGCGTCCTCACCCTGTCTGACTTTCGGGTCCCTCGGTTCGCGACCGCGTCGCTCGTGGGTCAGCGGGTCGTCGAGGTTGCCCCCCGCGGCAAACACCTGCTCGCGCGCACGGATGCCGGACTGACGCTGCACACCCACATGCAGATGGACGGACGCTGGACGACCGGGCCGGTCGGGCGCTCATCGCGCGCCGGGCCATGGCATGAGATACGGATTCGGCTCGCCAACGACCTGAACGAGGCGGTCGGCTATCGGCTGCCGGTCGTCGAGCTCGTGCGCACCACCGACGAGGACCGGCTTGTCGGTCATCTCGGTCCAGATCTCCTCGGCCCCGATTGGGATCCCGAGCGCGCCGTCAAGAACATCGAGTCAGCGCCGAACCGGTCCGTCGGGGAGGCTCTCCTCGACCAGCGCAACCTCGCAGGCATCGGCACGATCTACCGCGCGGAGGCATGCTATGTCGCCGGGGTCTCGCCGTGGTCAGCGGTCCGTGACGTCGACGGCCTACACGCGCTCGTAGAGATCGCCCAGCGCCAGCTCGTGACCGGGGCGAGAGATCCGCGCGGTGGTACGAGAGGCGACCCGCGCGGGCGGTATTGGGTGTACGGTCGGGCCGGCCTCCCGTGCCGACGGTGCGGCACCCGAATCAAGTCCGCGGAGCTGGGGCCGACCGGATCGGAGCGGATCGTGGCATGGTGCCCGCGCTGCCAGCCGGACACGGTGGGACGCTCGGCGTGACCTGACCACCGACCCTTCGCCCCAGCACACGCAGGGTGTTTTCGCGCGCCATGGGCGGGCATTCACAGGCTGGCTACCCAAGGAGGTCGGCCATGCTGGATAGAGCGATAGTCGTTCTCATCATTGCGGCCATCGCACTCGTTTTGACCTTCGTCATCGTGAATGCGAATACGGTCCTGCGTATCCGCCGGCCGCGTCCTGACCAAGAGCGTGCTTACTTGTCCGAGCCGCTCCCTGCCGAGTCCCAGCGCAGTCGAGTCGTCCGCACCGTGCGTCGTACCGTGCGCCCACGCCGCGCGACATCGAGATCGGTCGTCCAAAGCAGCGCTGACGAATACTACGCAGACCCGGACCCGCGTTACACCGGACCGCCACCGGTCGACCCGTGGTACGCGCGGAGCTGGAGGGGAAGGATGCGGCGCCGAGCCGGCATGTCCGCCCCCCTGCCAGTCGATGAGGTCGCTGAGGTGGCGCCGGTGGATGCCGACGACGGGACGGGCACCGAAACGCCGACAGCCGTGGCAGAGCCTGGAGTCGAGCCTCACACCGAGGTGGTCGAAGAGCACGACCGACTTATCTGAGCGCTGCGCCGCTCTGCCCGCAGCGCCTCTGGGTCAGGCGGCGACGAAGACGCCAGGCGCCTGCAAGGATGCCTCCGGCCGGCTCGGCATCCGGTCAGGATGACTGGCCGGGACCCGCTCGAAGACACCGCGGAGGTCGTCCGCAGTCGTCAGTTCGGCAATGGCGATCTGGTCGCTAACCTCACGGAAGACCTCGGACATCGGCACCCCGAGCGCTTCACAGATGCTTGCCAGCAACTCGGATGAGGCTTCCTTCTGGCCGCGCTCCACCTCGGAGAGATAACCAAGAGACACCCGCGCGGCCTTCGACACCTCGCGAAGGGTGCGTCCCTGCCCCTGCCGATGGCGACGAAGGACATCGCCAAGCAGGCGACGGAGCAAGATCACCGGCACGCACCCCCTCATGGGCTTCGATCGGACCAATCGTTCCTCCACCGTACCTGCTGATGCCGACAACTGCCCCTACGTGGGGTGCTCCGCGCGTACCCCTTCCGTCCGATCGTCGGCCGGCAGCGTCCGGCAGAGCAACTCCAGCGCGCTGATCACCGCCCCCGTCCGGATCTCGCGACGGTTTCCCGTCAAGGTCAACGCAGCAACCGATCGGGCCGTGTCCCCGCTGACGGCGACAAATACCGTTCCGACTGGCTGGCCGTCCTGGCTGTCCGGGCCGGCCACCCCCGTGGTGGCGACACCGTAGGTGGCCTTCAGCCGCTGCCGAACTCCCTCGGCCATCGCGAGGGCGACGTCGGCGTCTACGGCGCCGCGCTCGGCGAGCAGCGACGGGTCCACGCCGAGCAGACTCTCCTTGATCGTTGTCGCGTATGCCGTGATTGACCCGACGAAGACGTCTGATGCGCCTGGCCGCTCCGTGATCGCTGCGGCGACAAGGCCACCGGTCAAGGATTCCGCCACCGCGACCGTCTCATGGCGCCGCAGCAGCGCGTCATGGATCTTCGCGACAAGATCGGCCAGACCACGGTGCTCAGCTGTGCTCACGCCGCGCTCCGTGGCTGCGCAGCCGGAGGGCACGAAGGACATAGTCGGCTCCGGTCACCACGGTCACAATCACGGCGGCCGCCATCACGGCCTGCGCCACGGCGTGCGCCGCACCTTCCAACGGCAGGATGTAGAGGCCGATCGCCAGCACCTGCAGAGCGGTCTTCACCTTCCCACCGCGGCTCGCCGGAATGACACCATGTTTGATAACCCAGAACCGCAGCAGGGTGACCCCGATCTCGCGGACAAGCACGACAACGGTGACCCACCACGGCAGCTCACCGAGGGCAGACAGACCGACCAGCGCCGTCCCGGTCAGGGCCTTGTCTGCGATGGGGTCGGCGATCTTGCCGAAATCCGTGACGAGCCCGCGGCGGCGGGCGAGATCGCCGTCGAACCTGTCGGTCATCGAGGCCACCACGAAGGTCAAGAAAGCGGCCACTCGCCAGCCGGTGTCGTTCCCGCCGTCGTGGAACAAGAACACAGCGAACACCGGCACAAGCAGCAAGCGCAGCACAGTCAGCGCGTTGGCGATGTTCCAGGCGCTGACAGACGGTGCGACCGGTGCGGCCAGCGGGTCGGGCTCACCGTCCAGATTCCGCCATTTGGCTGCGGCAGAGCGGGAGCCGCTCTGACCGGGCTCGGTGCTCACCTCGGGGCGCCGATCATCACCGCGTGGAGGTCGGCGCCTACCGCATCGACCACGCGTGCCGGGACCAGCTGACCGATCAGGCGGTCGGCTGACCCGGTAAGTGTGGTGGTGCCGTCGACCTCTGGCGCCTGGTGCGCGGCCCTTCCTTCAGCGGTCGGTCCCGGCCTGTGCCCGGCATCGACATCGGCAGCTGAACTCTCCACGAGCACGTCCACGGCTTCGCCGATACGCTCGGCCGCGCGGTCGGCGGCGAGCAGGTCGGCGAGCGCGGCAAACCGGGCGGCGCGCTCGCGGATCTCCGCCGCTGGCAGCTTGCCGTCCATGCC
>DASYTV010000365.1:0-9887 GCA_036001885.1 Actinomycetes bacterium | reverse complement strand
TCGAGCAGTGGCTTCGGCTGCTGAACAGCAAGGTGTTCTTCTGGCTCCAGCGCGAGCGGGTCAGCCGACTGCTTGGTGCCCCTGCTTACCGCGACAGCAGCCACCTCATCATCACCGTCGACACACAGTTGCTGCTCGGCCACATCGGCGACGACAGCGTGACCCTGTCGCGGATCAACACCGGCAGTACCGCGTACCGCGCCGCGCCGCGCGGGAGGGACACGTTCAAGCAGATCGCCGACTACCCGCACCCGCCGCGGCGACGGGCGCTCAAGTCCGCCAGCGACATCGCCGAGTTGTCCGTCGCCGGCACCGTCGCCGACATCTTGTCTGTCGCCGTATACGCCGACCTGCACACCCCGGACGGCACCCAGCTGGTGTGGAAGCGCGAACCCCGAGGCTACGTAGCCGCTACTGAACGGCAGCGGCGGCTGCGACGCGAGCACACCCGTCAAGTCCGGGGGGAGTACCCCGGCGACTTCAGCACCTTCCCGTCGTAGCGAAGCAGCGGCCGACGAGGTATCTGTGTCCCTGGGTTCGGTATGTTTCCTATGTCTTGAGAGATCACATTGGTGCGCGAGGGGGGACTCGAACCCCCACGCCCAAGGGCAAAGGCACCTAAAACCTTCGCGTCTACCATTCCGCCACTCGCGCGCCAGGTCATCGTACTGCCCGGCGCAGCTGCGGTCGCCGACCAAGATCGATACGGCTACGGCCAATCGTTGGACCCTGAGCCCGACGTGGCGCTGGTCAGGGGTTGATCAATGGACATCCGGCCAGAGGCCGTGGGCGATTTGTTCCGGCTCACGGTCCAATGATCACGGACTCGGTCCAGGTTGCTCTGGGTGACGGGACATTGATCGCTCGAGGCTCTGGGTGGGAGTCCACTGGTCGGAAGGGAACTCTGGCAGCGACCTCCTGTTCGCGCCCATACGCCTCGCCGGGAGGGGCCGGGAGCGGCCCCGCCGCGCGTGGCCCGGTGTTGATGCGAACTGCGGTGCGGGCGGGGTGTTAGATGCCGAGGTCCTTGCGGAGTTTAGCTACGTGGCCGGTAGCCCGGACGTTGTACTGCGCCTGCTCGATCCGGCCTTGCTCGTCGATCACGAAGGTCGACCGGATGACGCCGGTCACCGGCTTGCCGTAGAGCCGCTTCTCGCCCCACGCGCCGTACGCCCTGAGCACCGAGCGATCGGGGTCGGAAAGCAGCGGGAAGGTCAGGCTCTCGGCCTCACGGAACTGGACGAGTTTCGCCGGCTTGTCCGGTGAGATCCCGATGACGGCATAGCCCGACCCGCCGAGCGAGGAGAGGTTGTCCCTGAAGTCACAGGCTTCCTTGGTGCATCCCGGCGTCAGGGCCGCCGGGTAGAAGTAGACGATCACTTTCTGGCCCCGATAGTCCTTCAGGGAGACCGGCTTGCCGTCAGCGTCGGAGAGCGTGAAGTCAGGCGCGCTGTCGCCGGGCGCCAGTCGTACATCGTCGCTCACGTCGAGGGTCCTCCTGTCGTCGCCTTCGACACCAGTGTTCGCGCGCCGTCCGGCGCCGCCTCGACCACTAAGCGCGAAGCTCGGCGGTACGCCGCAGGCCGCGGCCGCCGGTGACGGCCAAGACTGTCACAAACAGCGCGGCGCCGGTCAGCACGATCATCGTGCCCGACGGTACCTCCGCGTAATAGCTGGCGTACATCCCGACAAGGCCACATGCGGCGCCGAGGACGGTGGACAGCCACAACATCCGGGCGAACGAATGGGTGAGCATGCGGGCGACGACCGCGGGGATGACCAGCATGGCCGCCACCAGGGTGACGCCGATGACGGTCAGGGTGGCGAGGATGCCGAGCGAAAGGATGACCATCAGCGCCGCATCAGTACGGGCAACGCGGACACCGCTCACGTCCGCGACGTCGGGATCGAAGGTCGCGAACAACAACGCCCGGTGGCGCAGGAACACGAAGACCGCGGTCAGCGCGCATACGGCGACCAGACCGGCGATCTGACCGGAAGAGATGCCGAGGATGCTTCCGAAGAGCGCGCTGTCGAAGCTCGGCCCGCGGGAGCCGAAATGCGACAGGAGCGCTACGCCGAGCGCGAAGGAGGCCGTGGTGATGACTCCGATCGCGGCATCCGCACCGATCCGTCGGCGCCTGGTCACTGACGTGATCGCCAGCGCGGACCCAATCCCCCAGATGCCTGCGCCCCAGACGTAATGTGCAGCGCTGATGAGCTGGCTCGCGGCGAAGCCGCCGAAGATCGCGTGAGACAGGCCGTGCCCGATATAGCTCATCCCGCGCAATGTGATGTAGACGCCGATGAGGCCGAGTAGCGCCCCGGACAGTCCCGCGACCAGCAGGCCCTTCTGGAAAAACACGAAGCCCAGCGGATGGAGCAGTGAGTCGATCATGAGGCTGCCCTCGTCGTCCGCGCTGTCGCGGTTCGCCCGTCCGGCGGAAGGGGCTGGAGGTCGCGTCGGCCCTCAGTGAACAGAGCACTTCTCGGGATGAGGACGTGGTCGTCGACGACGACCGGCATGCCTAGGTGCTGGAGGACCTCGAGCCGGGCGCCGAAGGTCTTCTCGAGGACGAGCGGCGTGATCACCTCTGCCGGAGTTCCGGCTGCCACTATTCGCTGGTTGACACAGATGAGGTGCGGCAGGTGGGCCGCCATGCCGTTCAGATCGTGGGTCGTAAGGACGATTCCGATGCCGTCTGCGTGCAGGTCGGCGAGGAGGTGGAGGACCTCATGCCGGGTGCTGACGTCGACACCCGAGGTGGGCTCGTCGAGGAGGACGACTCGCGGTCGCCGGACTAGTGCCCGAGCGAGGAACATCCGCTGCTGCTGGCCCCCGGACAGCTCCCTGATGTGCCGGTGGGCCAGCTCTGCGATGCCTAGTCGCTCGAGCACCCCGTGGACCTCTGCCTTCTCAGCCCGACTCGCCCACGGCAAGGCCCGCCCAGTGGTACGGCTCATGAGGACGCACTCGGCCACGGTCACCGGGAAGTTCCAGTTGACCGTCTCCAGCTGTGGCACATAGCTGACGGCCAGATCCGCTGTCCTAGTGACTGTGCCGGACGCCGGCTTGATGGTGCCCAGCATTGCCCGGAGCAAGGTCGTCTTCCCAGCCCCTGATGGCCCTACCACCCCGGTGAACGACCGCTCGGTGATGTCGAGGGACACGTCGGACAGCACCGGGGCCCGGTCGTAGCTGATCGTCACGCCGGAGAGCCGGATCAGTGGGATGGCTGCGTGCGCTCTCACTGTGGGTAAACCGCCTTGTCGGGCGCGCCGAGGTCGAGGCTGACCTGCTGGAGATGGGGGGTTGTGCCGCCAAGACCCTTGATCATCGTGATGTAGTCGTAGCGCATGAGCCCGAGCCAGGAGTGGTCCGGCTGGCCGGGCTTGCCCGGGAGGTCGTCGTCGCGCAGGGTGTCCTCGTACCTCGCGCCGGTGGCCCGGCCGATCTCGGCGAGCACCCGGGACGGGAAGACCTCAGAGCCGAAGATCGTCCGTACCTTCTGCGCCCTGATCTGGTCGATCAGCTTTGCGACCTCGGCCGCGGCTGGGTCTTCGAAGTTCTTCGGCTGGACCGCGCCGATCACCGTCCACCCGAACGTCTGGGCGAAATAGGCGTAGGCGTCGTGGTAGGTGAGGAGCTTGCGCTGGCCGGCGGGGATCGACCCTTGGTCCGAACGCAGGGCACTGGCCAAGGCGGTCGCTGCCGTCTCGAACTTGGCGTAGTTCGCGGCATAGGCCGACGCGTTGGCCGGATCGTGCTTACTCAGGGTGTCGCGAATGACCTGGGCATACTTGATGGCGTAGGTCGGATCGGTCCATAGATGAGGGTTCGGCTTGCCATCCTTCTTGGGGAACGAGAAGTCGTAGATGTAGCCGGCCCTCGGCAGGACCGTCGTGCCGAGCTCAACGAGCTCGGCGCCGCTCTTCTTGTTCTGCTCGGCGAGCTTCTCCGTCGGCTCCTCGAGCTTGAGGCCGTTGACGAAGATGACATCTGCGGTGCTGACCAGCTCTGCGACCCGCGGGGCCGGCTCGAACGTGTGGCTGTTTGAGCCCTCGGGGACGATGCCCTCGACCTCGGCGCGATCGCCGGCCACCGCTGCGGCGATGCTGGTGATCGGTGCGACCGTGGTGGCGACCTTGAGCTGGCCACTCGCGGTGCCGTCGTCCGTTCCGCATCCGGTCATCAGTGCGGCGGCGATGCCGATGATCGCGAGTCCGGCGGCTGCGCGAGCTGCGCGGACAATCATCATAGGGGGCAAGGTACTGCTGCCAACATGTTATTGCAAAGACCTCGCAATAAGGTGCCGGGCACCCGCCAGGGATCGGCAGAAAGGCCTGTCTGGCGTACCGTGACGATCTGTGACAACCAGGAGAGCCGGCGGCCAGAACCAGGAGCCCGAGACGCGCTCGATGCGTCTGGGGGAGAAGCTTCCTATCCGGATGCTCCATGATCGGGTCCTGGTCCACCTCGACGCCGAATCCGGCGAACGCCGTTCCTCGGGGGGCATCGTCATCCCTGCGACGGCGCAGGTAGGGCGCCGGCTGGCGTGGGCAGAAGTGGTGACTGTGGGGCAGAACGTACGTAATGTCGAAACAGGCGACCGGGTTCTCTTCGACCCTGAAGATCGGGCCGAGGTCGAGGTGCGCGGCGAGACCTACATCCTGCTGCGCGAACGCGATCTGCACGCGGTCGCCTCGGAGCGGATCGAGGACGGTGCCACCGGGCTCTATCTGTAGCTCCGCGCAGGACACCGGCAATGCGGGGGAGCAGTGAGAACGACACGGGTGGGGTGCCGCCGGCATCAAGCCAGGTGGGTACGTCACACCAGCGGCGGCTCGGTGGGGTCGTGACGACGAGATCGGTGGCCGGTCGCCGGCTCGTCGGGTTGTTGCGGACAACCGACTGCGGGCACTGGTACCTGGCGGTCGACGCCTCAGGCGCGCTAAGCGGCGTCCTGCGTCTCGATCAGGCGTTGGTGCGGAGTCCGGCCGTCACGGATCGGCTCGCCGCGAACGTCGCTTCCGTTCAGGCGCTCGGATTGCCTGGCGTGCTGCCGGTGGCGGATCTCGTCGCCGCAGACGACACGGTCTGGCTCATAACTGTCGCGGCCCCCGGGCCTACCGTCGCCGAGTTCATCGACGATGGTCCCGCCCGGCGACTCGATGCGGGAAGTGCCGCAACGCTCCTGAACGAAACCGCCCAAACGCTTGCCGCGCTGCACGCCGCAGGCGTCGTCCACGGTGCCTTGGGCGGGTCAACGGTGCTGATTGGGCCGAATGGCAAGGCTGCTCTTGCCGAGGTCGGCCTCGCGGTCGCTCTCGAAGTACGCCCGGGCGAGGCGGTTCATGATGCCCGCGCGTGGGCTCGGCTCGCAGCGCAACTCGCCCGTGCTTGGGCAGGTGACGACGTTGACGGTTCGGCGCTGATCGGTCAGGCAGCCGCGACGGCTGAGATCGAGGGGCTGGATGAGGGCAGATTCCGGCTGGTCGACGGTCGAGCTGCGCTGCCCAGCCGGTTCCTCGACCGGACCGCTCTCATCTCGGCCAAGCAGGCATGGTCGGCGCACATGGCCAACTTTGTGGCTGCAGCAGGCCACGAGGCCGACCCTGAGACGACAACGGCAGGCCAGGTCGCGGTCGACGACGCGACAGTTCTCCCCGATCCCCCCGACTCGGCCCGGTCGTTGCTCGCGGCGCCCGCTCAATCTGGCCTGGTGATCATGCCGAGTGTCGCCCTCGCCGTGCAGCCGCCGCCTGGCCTCCAGATGCGTCAGGAATTCGCGCCGCCGCGAACGGGCGACGCGGGCGATGGCGAGGCTCCGGCTGGCTATGGGGCACCCGCGGGTAATGGACCGCCCACCAGTTATGGGGCATCAGCGGATTATCGGGTACGCCCGGCCACGGGCGGCCCGGGCGACGGGCAACGGCGACGGGCGTCTAAGGCGCCAGGAAGGAGACGGCGTATCCCCCGCGTTGCCCTGGTGCTTGGCGTGCTCGCGCTCCTGCTGGCCTGTGTAGGCGTCGTTTATTGGATCTTCCGGCCGCCGGGGGAGCTCATCCTCGGCGCTGTCGAGGTCCAGCCACCGGTCAAACCAGCGTGCAACTCCACGGTCGACGTGATCGGCGTCATCAGCACCAATGGCGGCGCCGGAACCGTGAGCTATCGCTGGGTACGTAACGACGGGCATGCATCCCAGGTCTTGGCCGTGAAGATCCCGGCGAGACGGGAGCGTACGGAGGTCACCTTGCGGTGGACCTTCGAGGGAAAGGGCACCTTCGATGCAGAGGCG
The DNA here is from genome assembly GCA_036001885.1 of Actinomycetes bacterium. Lineage (GTDB taxonomy): Bacteria > Actinomycetota > Actinomycetes > JAKEEW01 > JAKEEW01 > DASYTV01. Next base: position 3,588 of record DASYTV010000365.1, on the reverse strand, counting down.
ACCCTCGAGGTGCTAGAACCGACGGCGAAGTCGGACAAGGGATCTTTCACCTACGTATGCAAATGACCTCGCCGGGTGGGTGTTCAGGGTCATGTGCAGGTGGTGACCAGTGGCCGACGACTCGGCTCTGAAGTTGTCCGCCCGCCGCCGCGTTGGGTGCGGTTGTCGCGCTGCCCGAGGACGCGCTCGCTTGGCGGGATGAGGCCTGTGGCGTGGCTCGTGCGCCACGCCGAGCCGATTGAGGGACCATGGCAGGGTGAGCGAGGTCGACCTCAACGCTGATCTCGGCGAGGGCTTCGGCATCTGGCGGCTCGGCGACGATGATGCCCTGCTCGACCTGGTGACCAGCGCGAACGTCGCGTGCGGCTTTCACGCCGGCGACCCGACGATCATGCGAAGGGTCTGCGCGGCGGCGGCTTCGCGGCGCGTCGCCATCGGGGCTCAGGTGAGCTACCAGGACTTGGCTGGCTTCGGCCGCCGGGCGATCGATGTCGAGCCGGCGCGGTTGACCGACGAGATTGTCTATCAGATCGCCGCTCTCGACGGCTTCGCCCGTCTCGCAGGATCCGCGGTGACCTACGTCAAGCCGCACGGCGCGCTTTACCACCGGATCGTCGATGACGAGGTGCAGGCGGCCGCGGTGGTGGCCGCGGTCCGCGACATCGACGCTCGGCTGCCGGTGCTTGGACTGCCCGGCTCAACCTTCCTGCGGATTGCCGCCGCGGCCGGCCTTCCGGTCATCCACGAAGGCTTCGCCGACCGCGCCTACCTCCCAGACGGCCGCCTGGTCCCGCGCGGCGCCCCCGGCGCCGTGCTGCATGAGCCGGAGGCAATCGCGCAGCGAGTGGTACGGATGGTCGCCGGCGGGGAGGTCGAGGCGGTGGATGGCTCGGTGGTGCCGATATCGGTGCGATCGATCTGCGTCCACGGGGACACACCGGACGCGGTCCGGATCGCCCAGCGGGTCCGCCAGGAGCTCCTGGACAACGGCATTGCCGTGCACCGCTTTGCGCCAGTAGGTAACAGTTCGCCTACCGAGAGGGATAGTCAGGTGGAGACGACAGGTCGCTGGTGAGCAACACCGGATCTGGGGAGGGAGTCTCGCGTGCGCGTCCTGCCGTATGGAAGTCGAGCCGTGCTCGCTGAGGTGGACTCTCTGGAGCGGGTCTACGGGCTGGTTGCCGCCTTGCGGCGAGAAGCGCTCGAGGGCGTGACCGAGCTGATCCCAGCGGCGCGGACGGTTCTGGTCCGATTCGACCCCGACGTGATCAGCGGTCCGGCACTTGCGACCTGGCTGCGCCGCCGCCGGCCCAGGCCCCTCGCTTGGGCCTCCGATCGGACAGTCGAGCTTCCGGTCGTCTACGACGGGCCAGACCTTCCCGAGGTCGCCGCGCTGACCAGCCTCGAGCCGGCCGAAGTTATGGAGCGTCACCTCAAGGGTCGCTACGTGGTCGCCTTCTGTGGTTTCGCCCCGGGCTTCGGCTATCTCGTCGGTGGCGATCCCGCGCTGCGGGTGCCACGCCGCGACACGCCCCGCAGCCAGGTTCCTGCCGGCGCCGTTGCCTTGGCCGGCGAGTACACGGGGGTGTATCCGCGAGCGATGCCGGGCGGCTGGCAGCTGATCGGGCGAAGCGAGGCCGCGCTCTGGGATGCGCAGCGCGACCCGCCGGCCCTGTTAAGCCCCGGCACTCAGGTGGTCTTCGTCCCGGAGACCGCACGATGACCCCCGGCGCGGGGGCAGTCGAGGTGATGCGTCCCGGGCCTTTCGCCACCATCCAGGACCTCGGGCGAACGGGTTACGCCGCGGTGGGCGTGCCGCTGTCGGGCGCCGCGGACCTGCGCAGCTTCGCCGTGGCGAATGCCCTGGTCGGTAATATGCCGACGGCGGCGGCCATCGAGGCGACCTTCGGCGGCTTGGAGTTGAGAGCCCACACCTCGGTCGTGATGGCGGTCACCGGCGCTCCCTGCCTGGTGACGATCGACGGTTCGGCGGCTTCCTTCGGTGCGGCGCTCTCGGTCGACGCCGGCGCAGTCGTCCAAGTTGGATCTCCCCGGCGCGGCCTGCGCACCTACCTGGCGGTGCATGGAGGGGTCGACGTGCCTGCGGTCCTTGGCTCTCGGTCCACCGATGTCCTGGCCGGTATCGGGCCGCCGGCGCTAGGACGCGGCTCGATTCTCCCCGTGGGTGACGTGACGGACGGTGCCGTTGATCCGCCCATCGTCCATCCTGTGCCGGCCGATCTCACGCTCCTGGTACAGCCGGGACCACGGCTGGACTGGTTCGCAGACAACGCGATCGACCTGCTGTGCGCCGGCCCGTACACGGTTCTGATGGAGAGCAACCGAGTTGCCTTGCGCCTGCACGGACCGGCCCTGCCGCGACGCCGGGACGACGAGCTGCCTCCCGAGGGCCTGGTGCGAGGTGCGATTCAGGTACCTCCGGACGGCAGGCCCGTCCTGTTCCTCGCCGACCATCCAGTCACGGGCGGCTATCCAGTGCTCGCCGTCGTCGACGAGGAGGATCAATGGCTGGCCGCTCAGGCGAGGCCGGGACGGCCGATCTCGTTCCGTGCGCGAGCCTGACACTGCCGGTCGCCTGGGTTAGCCGCCAGGCGGCTGAGCGGCTCTATCGGTGCGGTGCCCAGGCCTGTGGGTCCTCGGTGAGGGCGTGGACCTCAGCCGGCAGCCTGCCGGCAGCGATGTGGGCGAGGGTCACGGTGTCGAGAATCGACCGCTCGCTCGCCCGCAACGCGATCCAGACCTCCTGCAGCGGCTTCGCCGCGCCCTGGTAGCCGAGATGCTCCGGCCGCTCGCCGCGCACACCGAGCAGCGGACCCTCGATGACCCGGATGATGTCGGCCAGTGAGACGTCGGCTGCCGGCCTGGCAAGCCAATAACCTCCGTCCGGACCGCGTTGGCTCCGCACAAGTCCGGCCCGGCGCAGCTGCCCAAGGATCGTCTCCAGGAATTTGACCGGCATTCTTTGCGCCTCGGCGAGTTCGTCGGCGGTCATAGGGCCAGCCTGCGCGGCCGCGAGCTCGGCCGCGGCACGCAGGGCGTAGTCGACCCGTGCTGACAGGCGCACGAGCGGATTATCTCCCGGAACCGGGGGCGGGATGCCAGTTGCGCGGAAACTTGACCGGCGCGACCACTAGTGGTCGCGCCAGGTGGTACTTACGGGGCGCGACCACTAGTTCCCCATTTGTCGCGGTGGCGACAAGATGGGCGCCAGGCGAGTGAGCGAGGGACGACATGGAGTCATTGGGGTCCTCTGCGCGGGCAGGCACGAAAGGGATCTATCAGTCGGTCAACCCGGCGAACCTCTCTGAGGTGGTGGCCGAGGTTGCACTCAGCGGGCGTTCCGCCGTCGTGGGCGCCTGCGCCGGCGCGAAAGATGTACAGCGGTCCTGGTCCGACGTCCCCGCCCCCGTTCGCGGGCAAGTGATTTCCAACATCGGGCGGCTTGTCCGGGCGAACGCGGAGGCGCTCGCGCGTCTCGTCACCCGGGAGATCGGCAAGCCCCTCGCTGAGGCGCGCGGAGAAGTGCAGGAGATCGTCGACACCTGCGATTTCTTCCTCGGGGAGGGC
>DASYTV010000364.1:0-4208 GCA_036001885.1 Actinomycetes bacterium | reverse complement strand
ACCAGTGCCATCCCATCGGCGGTCAGATCCGCCACCACCTCGCCCATCCCGTCGGGCATCGCTGCGAACCACACCCTGCGACCGGCCGCCGCCTGCGCGTGTCGCCTCTGCGCATCCGCCGGGTCCGCGAGCAGAATCTCGCGTTCGATAGCTCGCCGATGCTGGCCAATCGTGCGCGCCCCCGCCTTCGGCAGCACTCGCGCCTCGACCACCTCGGCCACACGCAAGCCGTGCCGGTCGGCCACCTCCGCGATCAGCTCCGCTCGTCGCACGTCGAGTTCCCCGGCCAAGACCGCGTGGAACGTCGCCGGGAACCGCTCAATAAGTTGTCGCGCGACCCAGACCCGCCTTTCGGCTGTCACCTGCGCCAACCGCAGCTCCACCGCCACCTGCGCACCCGCGCTTCGAAGCTCGGCATCCTCGTCCCGGGCGCGATCCGGCAAGAACACCGGCCGCCGCGACAACTCCGCCATCGCCTGTAACTGCAGCGCCGCCGACCACCGCGCCAGCCGTTCTGCTGCCGCTATCACCTCCACCAGCTCCGCATCGCCGACATCGCCTGGCGACGCCGCTGCGAGCCGTGTCGCCAGGTCCGGACCTGGGGGCATCGCGTCGAGGTCGCGGACCTCCATGAGGCGATCCGGCTCCACAGTGAACGGCTCTGCCACCTTCTGGTCGATGCTGCTGCCCAGCGGCCACTCGTTGCCCCAGACGTCTGAGCCAACCCCGTCAAGGTCGGGGTCGGGCAACCAGGAGAACACTCCCATCCGGGGATCGCGCTCAAGCACGAGCATCACAGCCCTTCTCCTTTCGCGAACATATGTTCGATTCTAGAACCGTCCACCGACAGTCTTGAACCGAATGGCTCAGGAGTGGATAACTTGCTGAAAGGAGCAGGCACGGAAGACTGGATCGGCGAGCTTGACCCGCTTGCGGGTGCCACGGACCCTCGCCATTCGCCCAAAATGCAGACCTTCGCCGAAGACCGGTCGCCAGATGCTCGCGCATGATCCGCGGCCGTCTGGCCTGCGAGTTCGATCACACCTGGGATTGATGTGGCGGTGCTACGCTCATGGCGTCTGCCTGACCGTAGCGAAGTCCGGTGAGATTCCGGCGCTGTCCCGCAACTGTGATCCCTCGTCAAGAGGCGAGCCAGGTCGCCTGCGTGTCCGGTGACGAGCCATTGCTCTCGAGGCAAGAGTGAGGCTTGTACGACCGGGTCGCGCCCCTGTCGTCGAGCGCTCCTCCTCGATCGACAGGAGGTAGCCCATGCGGAAGTTCGTCCTGCCTGCTCTCGTTGCCGCAGCTTCGCTAGGGATGTACGCGTGCGGCGGCGACGATGGTGGCGGGGGTGCCGCCGAGGCGCCCAGCCAAACCACGACCGCGGCAACGTTCCCGGTCACCCTTGAAGGCGCATCCGGCAAGGCCCTGACGATCACGTCGAGGCCCGAACGGATCGTTTCGCTCTCGCCGACGGCAACCGAGATGTTGTACGCGATCGGCGCCGGGGATCAGGTCGAAGCCGTCGACGACCAGTCGAATTTCCCGCCGCAGGCACCCCGCACCAAGCTGTCCGGCTTCCAGCCGAATGTCGAGGCAATCGCCGGCTACCGGCCTGACCTGGTGCTGCTCAGCAACGACGAGCAGGACGTCGTCGCCGGGCTGGACCGGCTCTCCATTCCGGCCCTGCTGCTTCCCGCGGCCCAGAAGCTCGACGACACTTATGGTCAGATCGAGCTGGTCGGCAAGGCCACCGGCCACCGATCAGAGGCGATGGCCACCGTCACCAAGATGAAGGCGGACATCGATGCCATCGTTGCGGGGATTCCCGAGCGCGCGGCGGCTCCCACGTACTACCACGAGCTCGACGACACGCTCTTCTCCGTCACGTCGCAGACCTTCATCGGGCAGATCTACTCCCTTGTCGGTCTCAAGAACATCGCCGACAAGGCCGACAAGGAGGGCGGCGGGTACCCGCAGCTGTCTCCCGAGTACCTGGTCAAGGCAGATCCCGATTTGATCTTCCTGGCAGACACCAAGTGCTGCGGGCAGAGCGCGCAGACTCTGGCCAAGCGCAGCGGCTTCGCCAATCTCGCCGCGGTGAAAAACGGCACCGTCATCCCGCTCGATGACGACATCGCTTCACGCTGGGGACCGCGAGTCGTCGACTTCCTGCGTATCGTTGCCGCCGCCGTCGCGAAAGCGCCGACGACCAGCGAGTGACGGCATGCCGACCGAACGGCAGCTACCGCCGGACGCCAAGGGCGCGGACCGCCTCGAGGACGCCGGCCGGGGCTTGGCGAGTACCCCGGCCGGTGAGGGCGGTGATGCCGCGCTCCTCAGCGTGTCATCGTGGCCCGACCGTGGTGGCCCCACGGCAGTGACGCAGGATGCGTCCAATCCCGCAGAGGCTGGTGATGCTGCGGCCGTAGCGGTCGGACTCACCAGGCTGCGGCCGGTGTGGCTGGCCGCCGGCATCCTCGCCGTTATCGCTGCAACGGTGGTCGGCCTCGTCGTCGGTTCGGTCGCAATGCCTCCCGTTGGCGTCATAAAGGAGGTCCTCGGGCTGCCGTCCGGGCTCTCGGCAGCCGATGCCGCGATCATCCACGAGCTGCGTCTCCCACGGGTCGTGCTCGCCCTGCTCGTCGGAGCCACTCTCGCCTCCTGCGGGGCGGCCTACCAGGGAGTGTTCGCGAACCCGCTCGCCGATCCGTACACACTCGGGGTCGCGGCGGGCGCAGGCCTCGGCGCGACCGTCGCGATCGGGCTCGCCGGTCCCGGCTCGGCAACCCCCGGCTACGTCCCGGTGGCCGCCTTCGCCGGCGCACTGCTCGCCGTCACCCTGACCTACGTTCTTGGTACGACCGGCGGCCGGAGCCGGTCAGTGACCGCACTCATCGTCGCCGGCGTCGCGATCGCGTCGTTCCTCACCGCCGCACAGACCTATGTGATGCAGCAGAACACGGACACGATCCGGCAGGTCTACACCTGGATTCTCGGCCGGCTCTCCACCGCCGGCTGGGGCGAAGTGCTGATCCTGCTGCCCTACTTCCTGGTCACGACGGCGGTTCTGCTCAGCCACCGGTGGACTCTCGACGTGCTCGGGCTCGGCGACGACGAGGCCGCGGCGCTCGGCATCAACGTCCGGCGTATCCGCCTGCTCGTCGTCGTCGCCGCATCGCTCGGGACCGCGGCGGCCGTCTCGGTCTCGGGTCTGATCGCCTTCGTCGGCATCATCGTCCCGCATACCGTCCGGCTCGTCGCCGGCTCGGGGCACCGAGTGCTGCTCCCGCTGTCGTTGCTTTTCGGTGGCGCGTTCCTCGTGTTCGCCGATCTCGCCGCGCGGACAATCGTGACACCGGCCGAGCTACCCATCGGAGTCATCACCGCCTTCGTCGGCGCCCCGTTCTTCGCGCTGGTCCTGCACACATCACGGAGGTACCTGCGATGAGCGCGACGGCGCTCGCCGTGCACGACCTCGTCGTCCAGGCGGCCGGGGCGAAGTTGCTCGATGGCCTGTCCTTGCGGGTGGAGGCGGGGGAGTGGCTGGCCGTCATCGGACCAAACGGTGCCGGCAAGTCCACCATGTGTCGGGCAATTGTCGGGCTCGTGGAGCCCACCGCGGGCTCGATCGAGCTGTGCGGCCGCCAGGTGCCCGCCCGCCGGATCGGTCGCGGCCGGCGGGTGCGTGTGACCGGAGTGTCCCGGCGAGACCGAGCGCGGCTGGTCGCCTACGTACCGCAGACGCCTGTTGTGCCGGCGGGCTTCACCGTCGCCGACTACGTCCTGCTCGGTCGAACTCCTTACGTCCGCTCGCTGGGTACCGACTCCGTGAGCGACCGCGTGGCGATGGACCAAGCGATCAGGCGGCTCGGCCTCGAGCGGTTCGCCGGACGGGACATCGCCACGCTGTCCGGTGGCGAGCGGCAGCGCGTCCTCCTGGCACGTGCGCTCGCCCAGGCCGCTCCGATCCTGTTGCTCGACGAGCCAACCACCGCGCTTGACCTCGGCGCGCAGCAGGAGGTCCTCGAGCTCATCGACGCGCTCAGGCATGAGGTCGGGCTCGCCGTGGTGACCACACTGCACGACTTGACTCTCGCCGGGCAGTACTCCGACCGGCTCGTGCTCATCGATGCCGGGCGTGCGGTCGCCGGTGGTCCGCCCGAGTCCGTCCTCACCGAGGAGAACATCGAGCGCTTCTACGGCGC
>DASYTV010000363.1:0-7652 GCA_036001885.1 Actinomycetes bacterium | reverse complement strand
ACTTGCCCGCGTCCTGGAAGAAGACGACGACCTTGCCGTCCGCGTTCGCGTAGGTGGGCATTCCGTACCAGGTCTTCGGCGACAACTCGGGGGCGGTCGAGGTCACTGTCACATGCACGCGCTCGGCTAGCGCGCGATCCTCCGGCGCCATCTCCGCGATCCTGTCGAGGACCGCCTGCAGGCCGTCGGCCCTCTTGGCGCCTTTCTTGCCTTCGGCGCGCAGCTCGGCGGCGCGCTCCTTCATCGCGGCACGCTCCGCGGCGCTGAAGCCGTCGGACTCGGTCATGGCATTCTTCGCGGGCATTCTCGGGCTTCCTTCCTTGATGCTCAGGGCTGGGCGTCATGCCAGCCTTCCGTCGAAAGGCTAGGCTCGACCACACCGTGGCGCTTCTCGATTCCTGATCGGGTCGAGGGTCCAGCAGAGGCGCTCGAGTAGCGGCCCCTTCAATCACGAAACATCCGGGCCTAATGGCTTGTGCCGTGTCTGTTTGACAGGCTCGAGTCCCGGTGGGTCGCTGATGACGACGCCGATGCTGGTGGGCTCGGCCTCGACGAGGCTGAAGGCGGAGCCCGCCGCGTCCGTCCTCGAAGTGGCGGCGGTGCCAAGGACGAGTGGGCGGATACCATCGAGCTCCGAAACGAGTCGTGGTCACGCTGCTGACCTGGCGGTCAGCGTGACCCATCCGGCGGTGGCCAGCAGCGCCAGCACGGCCAGCACGATCAGGTGGCTAGTCCCACTGCCGAGGTCCAGCCAGGGCTCTTGTATGGACCGCACCACGTGTGTGAGGGGCACCACGTTCGCAATCGAGCTCATCGGGTCCCCCATGGCGTCGGGGGGTGGGCCAGCACCCCCGAGAAGGAAGAACGGGAAGAACAGCAGCATCCCGAGGCCCTGGGCGGAGCGGGCGGTCGGCAGAGCCATGCCGAGGGTGATGCCGATGCTGATGAAGGCGAACGCACCGAGCAGCGCACCGACGGCCACGCCGGGTAGGTTGTCGGGGTTCGGTAGCCCATAGACCAGGTCGCCGGTCACCAACAGGATGGCGACAGCGACGATGGTGATGACCATGGCCACGAGGATCCACGCCGCCGGGAGCGCCCAGCGGGGGTAACGGCTGACGTCGAAGCGGCGTAGCACACCGCGTTCGCGGTAGGAGGCCAAGTGCACCGGCAGCATGATCAGGCCGATTGCAGCGATGACGACGCCGATGTAGGCAGCGAGATAGTAGTCAGAGGGCAGGGCTCCTTCGAAGTTGGGATCGTCGTCGTCGAAGACCCCACCCAAAACCAGCACTGTGAGGACGGGGAAGGCGAACACGAACGTGAGCACCATTGGCTCGCGCATGAAGAGCTTCATCTCTGTCGCAGCCAGACGCAACAGCGAACGCATCACAGTGCTCCCTCGTGTATGCGGCCCGCGCCTTCGTCGGACTGGTGCTCAGCGGAGGGGTCGCTGATCAGGGCGATCAGCGCGTCCTCAAGGTCGGGGTGGTGGACGCGGAGGTCGGGTGGCCCCAGGTGGTCGTCGCTGAGCACGGCGGCGCACACCGGTGCGACGAGCTGGTTGGCACCGACCGCTCGGATCTGCTCTCCGTGGCGCTCCACACGGTCGACACCGGGCAGGGCAGCCAGAGTGGTGGGGTCGAACGAAACCGGCGGCGTGAACGTCACGGTGGTCGAGCGGGCGTGGCGGGCGATGAGGTCGGCCGGTGTGCCAGCGTCGACAATGCGGCCACCTCGCATGACGACTACCCGATCACAGAGGGCCTCGGCCTCGTCCATGAAGTGGGTGACCAGCACGACGGTCGTGCCCCGTGCGCGGACATCGCGAATTGCGCTCCATACCTCGCCACGGGCCAGGGGATCGAGGCCCTGAGTGAGCTCATCGAAGAACACCACTTGAGGGTTGTTGAGCAGCGCAAGCGCGATAAAGAGACGCTGGCGCTGCCCTCCCGACAGCGACGCAAAGCTCGACCGCCGCAACCCGGCGAGGTGCCACGTCTTGAGAAGCCGGTCGGCCGAACGTCGATCCCCGTTGCCGAAGAGCAGGACGGCCTCGTCAACCCGCAGACGGTCGGGCAGCGCCGAGTCCTGCAACTGGCTGCCGACCCGCGTGCGCAGCTGCGAACCGGCTGTTCGCGGATCCAGGCCCAGCACTCGCATGCGGCCGCCATCCGGACGACGCAGGCCTTGGAGGCACTCTACGGTGGTCGTCTTGCCTGCGCCGTTGACGCCGAGAATGCCGAAGATCTCGCCTTCGGTCACGGTGAACCCGACGTCATCGACGGCGACGTAACTGCCGTAGCGCTTGGTGAGTCCCTGCACCTCAATCATGATCGTCACGGAGGCTCCCTCCCAGTGGTAACCAGAGCGTACGAATCGCGCGTGATGCGGTCGACGGCCCCCGGTTGGGACTTCGCTGTCCTCCCACAGCGCTAGCGCCTCGTCCCGCAGGACGATCCCGCGCCGCCGTAAAAGTCAGATCGACCCTCGAACTCGAATGTCAAGGCGATGACCGCGGCGCGGCCCTGTACTGCTGACCGGGTGCCCATAGATCTGGGCAATGACTTTGAACGCCCGGCACCTCAGCAGTTGGCCCGGAGCGCAGACCACCACAAGCCGCTCGCCCCGCCAATGTTGCTCGGCCGACGCTTCAGCACGTCGACCTGGAGCCTTCACGGGGCAAACCGGCACGCCCGAGCATGCTGAGCGGTGCAGTGCCGTCGCTCGTCGTACGCTCAATCCGTGACCTGGCAGAGCAGGTGGCGTGCCGATCTCGCCCGTCCCGGGACGGCGATCGACCGCAGGGAGCTGCCGGTCCTGATAGTCGGTGCAACGATCACCGTCGTGGTCGCGCAGATGACCGATCCCGGCACTGCCGTCGAACTGTCTTTGGTGGTCGCGGCGGCGACGGGCTTCGTGCTGTCCGCCGCGGTCGACTGGCTCCCCAGGGCGGTACTCGCCGTTCTGGTCACCGTGTTGCTCGCAACGGCCATGTGGCGGGACGGGAACCTCGAAGTGGCGTTGTTTCTCCCGGTGCTGACGACACTGTACGCAGCGTGGCACCTGAGCTCGTTGACGAAAACGCTGATGATTACGGCGGCCGCAGCGGTGGCCCCGTTGGTGGTATCGACGGCGATTCCCGAGGAGGAGATCGCGTGGACGCCGTGGGCGGCGGCCAACGTGGTGATGTTCGTGCTAGGTCGCAACCTGCGCAGCCAGCGGACGCTGATCGAGCAGCTGAAGGCGGCCAGGGAGGCGTTGGCGCAACAGGCGGTGGCCGACGAGCGCCAACGCATCGCTCGGGAGCTGCACGACCTGGCGGGCCACACCCTGGCGGCGGTACTCCTCCATGTCACTGGCGCCCGGCACGTGCTGCGCCGTGACCCGGACGAGGCCGAGCGCGCGTTGGTCCAAGCCGAGACCGTGGGACGTGGGAGCCTCGATCAGATCCGGTTCACCGTTGCGTCGTTGCGGATCAGGGAGCGCGGAAGCGATCCGGCTCTACCGGGCTCGGCTGACCTGGTCGGACTGGTCGAGGAGTACCGCCGGGCCGGGCTGGACGTGAAGGCTCTGGTCGCGGGGCCGGCGGCGGGCATCGACGGCCCGGTTGGTACTGCGCTGCACCGCATCAGTCGGGAGGCGTTGGCAAACGTGGCCCGCCACGCGCCCCGCAACCGGGTGGACTTCGCCGTAGATCTCGACGCCGATTCCGGCGAGGTTCGGCTCGTCGTGGCCGACCACGGGCGTGCCCCCGCCGCCCAGGACCATCACGAGGGCCATTTCGGGTTGGTGGGCATGCGGGAGCGGGCCCGTGCGCTCGGCGGGGATCTGGATGCCGGTCCTACCGCAGACGGATGGCGGGTCGAGGCGCGGCTCCCGCTTGCTGCCGCTCACCGGGAGCAGTCCACACTATGATCCGGGTGATCATTGTCGACGACCAGCCAGTCGTGCGCGCCGGGGCCGCACGAATCCTGGGACCGGACGACGGCTTCGAGGTCGTCGCCGAGTGCGACGATGGCGACCAGGTCGTATCGGCCGTGGCCGCCCACCGTCCCGACCTTGTGCTGATGGACGTACGCATGCGCAGGCAGGACGGCGTCACAGCAACACAATCGCTAAGAGACACGGTCGAGCCTCCACCGGTTCTGATGTTCACGACCTTCGATGACGACGACGTTCTGTGGGGTGCCCTCGACGCCGGAGCCGCCGGCTTCATCCTCAAGGACAGCTCTGCTGAGGACCTGATCGCGGCGGCCCGCGCGGTCGCCGGCGGCGCCGCCTGGCTGGACCCCAAGGTGACGCCGCGGGTGCTACGGGCGTTCCGCACCACCGTGCGGCCCCACCTGGCCGAGGGAGCCCGGGTCGCCGAGCTGACGGACCGCGAGCACGACGTACTGCGGCACATGGCACGCGGCGCGACCAACGCAGAAATCGCCGCCGCCCTGGTCGTGAGCGAGACCACGATCAAGTCACACGTCGGCGCAGTGTTTTCCAAGCTCGGCGTTCGCGACCGGGCAGCCGCAATCGTGTTCGCCTACGACCACGGGATCGTCGAGCCCCACCGGGGGTTGGACCGCCCGTAGCGCGCGGCGATACGCCTGGCGGAATGGAGTCTACGAAGCCTTGTCTGGCTGGCCTCGTTGCTGGAGGTAGCGGTCAATCTGCCGTTTCTCCCACCCGACGCCGAACAGCCCGCCGACGCCGAGCAAGACAACGGCCGCGACCGCCACCGCGATGCCGGCGCCCAGCATTGGCCAGTAGAACCACAGGTTCTCGGTGCCGTCGGCCAGGTCGATGGCGAACCACATGAGGCTGAGCACGGTGTAGATCCCCAGGATCGTGTAGAGGATTCGCTTTCTGCGCACCCACCGACGGGCCTCGTCCCTCAGATCCTGCGGTGTGGGTTCCGGCTCATGGGCGGGGATGTTGTTCGACATTGTCTGCACGTCCTTCGATACCGATGCCATGACACCACCATCAACATCGACATGACCTGGCGCATCGTCGTGCGGTCGGGTCTTGGCGGCTCCACCCGCGGGTGGAGCCTCATCCTTCGGTGTTAGGCCGTGGTGTAGCAAAGGCGCCCGCTCCCTCGCCCGGGACGTGCACGACGAGATCGGTACCAACGGGCAGTCGCTGGGGCGCTAGCTCAGACCTGGGCTGTACGCGAGGTGGATCTTGCGAGCGGTATTTCTTGCACTCCACATCGTCAGCGGTGCCGTAGCGCTTGCTCTCGGGCCGCTGGCGCTTCTGGCCGCTGCGCGCCGGCACAATAGCCTGATCGGTTATTGACCGCATACCTGTGGGCGGTGTTCGGCACCTGTCTGACGGCGGCCACCGTGTCCCTGTTGGACTGGTCCCGGCGGCAGTGGTTCGTCCCGGTCGCCGCGCTGTCCTACCGGTTGGCGCTGGTTGGCTATGTGGCCGCGCGGCGAGGCTGGCCGAGATGGGTGAGCGCGCACGGCCTGGGTGGCTCCTACCCCGCTCCATGGACGGCGCTGCTCGTGATCACCGCAGGACATCCCCACCACCGCCGAGATCCTGGCTTGGATTCTCCCGGCGGCCGTGAGGGTGCCACTGATCGCGAGCGCACACCGGCGCGAGGGCCGCACGGCCGATGTCGCGGCAGGTGGACGCTCCGCCGGCGGGTGGGCCGCCGCAGTGATCCGCCGCGTCGGGGTGATCATCCGGCTTGCTGGAAGGCGATGTCCATCCATGGCTGCCAAGTGGTGCCGTCGTCGGATCGCTCCCAAAGTGCTGTCATCGATTGGCGGTCTGGCGCGATGGTGAGCGTCGACCGGACCCACGCGGTCGGCACGCCAGTGGGCTGCGCAGCCGATGCGACGTCGCCGCCGCCGGCGAAGTGGAAGACCCCGTCGTCGTCGATGGTCAGGTGCATCAGTTCCGCGTCGCCCGCGCTGTCGAAGCTTCGGGCCAGGTATCCGCCGCTTCCGTCCGGCTCGCCGATGATCTCGATGGCTCGTACCGGCTGATCGCCGACGGTCACGTCGACGTCGTGTACCAGGAAATGCCCACCCGGGAACAGTTCGTAGATGTCGGTGCCGACGACCGGGGTGGCTGGGTCGCCGATGACGTGGCCGGATGTTCGCCACCGTCCGGCAATCGACCAAAGCCGCTGGTCAGGGGTGGAGGTTTCCGGGTTGGACATTGGTCGACTCCTCCCCGTCACTCCTGGTGCAGGTTGATCAGGTTGCCGAAGGTGTCGTCGAAAACCGCGTCGACGCCGCCGTAGTCCATCCTCGCCGGCTCCTTGACGAACACCACACCCATCCCCTTCAGCCGACCGGCGTCGCGCTGGCAATCATCAGTGCACAGCGACAGGACGGGCCGGCCGATCTCACGGTTGGCCTGACGGAACGCCTGGGCGGCCTCGTCTGCCAAATGCAGCACCAGCTCCACCCCGTCGGGGTCCTCCGCGGACACCACGGTCAGCCAGCGCTCGGCGTCGGTGTATAGCACGTTGTCCTTAACCCGAAGGCCGAGCACCTCGGTGTAGAACCGCTCCGCCTTGTTCTGATCGTCGACGAAGACACTGGTCAGACAGATACGCATCGTTCCGACCTTCTGCCCTGTAGCTGTGTCCCTGGTGCGGCGCGCCTACTCGATGAATCCAGTTCGGGATCAACCTGGGAAAGGAAGTCCTCTGATCTGCTTCTAATGGTCGGCCATATGGGCCTTGAGGAGCTCGGCATATCAATCACGACCTCCTCCCAGTGGTAACCAGACCGTACGAATCGCGCGTGATGCGGTCGACGGCCCCCGGTTGGAACTTCGCTGTCCTCCTCCAGCACGAGCGCGCTCGGCCCCCAGGACGACGCCGCGCCGCCGTCAAAGCCCAGTGAACCCGTCGAGCTCGACCGTGTGGGTGCCAGAAAGTCGTCCGGTGTGGTTGGACTGGGACTTCGTAGGCCTGTCCCATGCATGTGATCTCTCAAGACATAGGAACAGACCGAACCCACGTTAGGGGTCGGTCTGTTGTTGGCCGGCTTCGACGGATTACGATCTTCAACGACTCCGGGCCGTGGCGGCGTGGTCGGTCGCGCGGAAGCAGCCATGAATGTGGTCGTTGACGACGCCGACGTTCTGCATGAACGCGTAGACGCTCGTAGGCCCCACGAAGCGGTAACCCTGCGACTTCAACTGCTTCGCGAACGCCTCCGCCTCCGGAGTGGGTCTGGGTAGATCGGCAAGGGACCGCGGTGCCCGCCTGCGGGTGATCTCGTACGACCTCGCGAGTTCCACGAGGCTCGGCGACGCGGACATCATGGTGCGGGCGTTGTGGACAGTGGCCTGGATCTTGGCGCGGTTGCGGATGATCGAGGCGTCCTGTACCAGCTGGTCGATCTCACGTTCGGTCATCGCCGCGACCTTCGCGACGTCGAAGCCTCGGAACGCCTTCCTGAACGCGTCCCGCTTGCCGAACACGATCGACCAGCTCAGCCCGACCTGGAACACGCCGAGGGTGAGCGCTTCGAACATCGCGGGCTCGTCGTAGGTGCATGTGCCCCAGACCTCGTCGTGGTAACGGCTGAAGGCGGTATCGCCGGAACCGGCCCAGGCGCAGCGTAGCTTTCCGTCGTGCCCGATGATCACGTCGCTGCTCATTGACTACAAGACTGGCACGACGC
>DASYTV010000362.1:0-7748 GCA_036001885.1 Actinomycetes bacterium | reverse complement strand
GCTCGCTCGCGCACTGGCTGAGTTTCTGTTCGACGACGAGCAGGCGCTGATCCGGCTCGACATGTCGGAGTACCAGGAGAAGCACACCGTCGCCCGGATGCTGGGCGCTCCGCCCGGCTACATCGGCTACGACGAGGGCGGGCAGCTCACCGAGGCCGTTCGCCGGCGGCCCTACTCGGTCGTGCTCTTCGATGAGATCGAGAAGGCGCACCCCGACGTCTTCAACGTGCTGCTGCAGATCCTCGACGACGGCCGGCTGACCGATGGCCAGGGCCGTACGGTCGACTTCCGCAACACCGTCCTGATCATGACCTCCAACCTCGGTGGCCAGCTCATCCAGGAGATTTCAAACCGTCCGTTTGAAGTGGTGCGCGAGGCGGTCATGGGCGTGCTGCGTGACCACTTCCGGCCCGAGTTCCTCAACCGCGTCGACGAGGTCATCGTGTTCCGCTCCCTCACGCAGGAACAGCTCGGCGCGATCGTCGACATCCAGCTCGCGCGGCTGCGCAAGCGACTCGAGGAGCGCAAGATCTCGCTCGTCGTCAGCGAAGATGCCAGGCGTGTCCTGATCGAGCGCGGTTGGGACCCGGTCCATGGCGCGCGCCCACTCAAGCGGGCGATCCAGCGCCTGGTCCAGGACCCGCTCGCGATGCTGCTGCTCGAGGGCAAGTTCAGTGATGGCGACACGGTTGAGGTCGGCGCGCACGTGGGAGCGCTCACCTTCACCAAAGCCAAGACGCAAGCGGCAGCGCCGGTCGCCTAAACCGAACAGGTCGTCCCGGCAGCCGGCAGCGTGAGGTTCAGCAGGTAGGCATCCTCTGCCGCGTGCGCGCATGCGCTCGAGTCGTATGACGTGTGGCCGTTGCCCTGGCGGGTCAGCAGCACAGAGCCTTCGATCTGCTTGCTGACCGCCACCGCCTCCTCGTAGGGGGTGGCGGGGTCGTTGGTGCCGCCGACGAGCAGGATCGGTGGCGCACCGGTCACGGTGCCGGGCCCCTTCGGGTTTTTCGGCTTGACCGGCCAGAAGGCGCACTGCAGGTTTGAGTACTGGCTCCACGGCCCGAACAGAGGCGAGGCCTTGACGAAGGTCGGACCGAGTCTGTCGTACTCGGCGACGTCGGTCGGGACCGGGAAGTCGAGGCAGTAGGCGGAGTGGAACGCGCCGTTGAAAAGGTTGGCGTAAGTGCCGTCAGCGTTGCGGTGGTTGTAGGCGTCCGCGAGCAGCAGCAGGATGCGTCCGTCGCCGTTTTCGGCCGCGGTGAGCGCCTGGTCGAGGTAGCGCCACAGGCTCTGGTCGTAAAGGGTGACGAGCAGCCCGGTCATGGCGAGTGCTCGCGTCAGCTGGCGGCCGCCGACCTTCAACGGTGTCGAGTCGAGACGGGTCATCAAGGCCGTCAGCTTGGAACCGGGATCCCCTCTGCGGCCGTAGCCGCAGCTCGTGCGGCTTCTGCAGTCGGCGAGAAACGACTGGAGGTTCTGCTCGAAACCGACAACCTGGCCGAGCAGAGCCTCGTTGGCCGGCACGGTCGAGTCGACGACCCCGTCCAGCGAGAGCGCGCGGACGTGGTTGGGAAAGAGGTGCGCGTACCACTGCCCGATGTACGTCCCGTAGGAGAAGCCGAGGTAGGTCAATTTCTCGTCGCCGACCGCGGCCCGGATCTGGTCCATGTCCTTGGCGGTGCTGGCGGAGTCCATGAACGGAAGAAGGTCGCCGCTCCGCCTCTGACATCCCGCGGCGAAATCCTTCATCGCCTGGATGGCGACGTTCTTCTCCTGCGGATCGTCGAGCACTGTGTCGAGCGCGAGATACGCGTCCTGTTGCGGTCCGTCGATGCAGGTCACCGGTGTGCTCGCGGCGACTCCGCGCGGATCCCACGTGACCAGGTCGAAGCGGCGGTTGAGATTGCTCATCGACGAGACATCGCTGCGCAGGAACTCGATCCCCGACTCGCCCGGGCCGCCGGGGTTCATCAGCAACGACCCGATGCGCCTGGCCTGCTCCTTCGCCTTGGCCCGGACCAGGGCGAGGGAGATCTTGCGGCCGTCGGGGTGGTCGTAGTCCAGAGGCACCTGCAGCGTGCCGCACTGGAACCCGCCCCCGCAGTCTGTCCACGCGATCGGGCCGGGCTGAGGTAACGACGGAGTGGGGCTGTGCTTCGCGCCGGGCAGGCTGAACGTGCACGCGCCGAGCAGGATCGTGACGAGCGCGAACACCCTTGCGACGCGACCCGTCACGCCTCGCAGTCTACCGATCGCCCTTCGCTCAGTTCGCGACTGGCGCCCAGGGCTGCAGTTCCGTCACCCTGTTCGCTCCATGCGTCGGGTCGCCTGCGTTGTCGCCCTGGTCCTGGCGGTGGGCTGCACCGGTCACCAGAACACGGCACAATCGCCGGCGCCCAGCTCGTCGCCCAGTCCGAGCACGGCGCTTTCTCCGTCGCCGAGCCCATCACCACCCCCCTCGCCGACTTCGGCGACGGTCGCGGCAGGCTCGTTCAAGCTGACCGCGATCGCCTCCGGGCTCGCGAGCCCGGTCTACGTGACCAGCGCCGGCGACGGCTCGGGACGGCTGTTCATCGTCGAGCAGGCGGGCCGGATCCTGGTCATGAAAGACGGCCGGGTGCTGCCGACTCCGTTCCTCGACATCCGCTCCCTGGTCGTCGCGGGTGGCGAGCGAGGACTGCTGAGCGTCGCGTTTCACCCCGACTTCGAGGCGAACGGGGTGTTCGTCGTCAACTACACGCGATCGGGCGGCCACGTAGGGGACACCGTGATCGCGCGCTACCGGGTCTCACCGGCGTCGGCGGACGTCGCCGACCGCTCCTCCGGCCAGGCGCTGCTGACGATCTACCAGCCGCAGTCCAACCACAACGGCGGGCTGGTCATGTTCGGACCAGACGGGTTCCTCTACATCGGCATGGGGGACGGTGGCGCCGGTGGCGACCTCGGGGCCGGCCATGCGCCGCAGGGCAACGGTCAGAGCCTGACCACCCTGCTCGGCAAGATGCTGCGCATCGCGATCATCAGCACCGGGTCCTATGTGGTGCCGGCGACCAATCCCAACATACGCACGGGTGCGCTCCGAGAGATCTGGTCCTACGGGCTGCGCAACCCCTGGCGATTCAGTTTCGACCGGTTGACCGGCGACCTCTACATCGGCGACGTGGGACAGAACGCGTGGGAGGAGGTCGACTTTCGACCCGCGTCGACCAAGGGCGGCGAGAACTTTGGGTGGCCGCGGTTCGAGGGCAACCACATCTATCGCAGCGGGGTGTCGGTCAGCGGCGACGTGAAGCCGGTCGCCGAGTACCCGCATGCCGGCGAGTGCTCGGTCACCGGTGGCTATGTCTACCGCGGTCACAGGGTGCCGGCGATGTATGGCTTCTACGTCTTCGGCGACTACTGCTCAGGCAAGATCCGGACGCTGATCAACTTCCGGGGCAGGTGGACGATGTCGACCTTGGTGGACACGTCGTTGCTCATCTCGTCCTTCGGCGAGGACGAGGCCGGCGAGCTCTACGTGGTCAACCTTGGCGGCGGCCTGTACAGGTTCGACCCGGCCTGAACCGTAACCAGCGGGGATACGCCGCGTTTCAGGGTCATGAGGCAAGGACCGGCGAGCGTGTTGGTAGGCGGCACGGTTGCCTTTCTTCTCGCCGGTTGCGGGTCTTCCGGCTCCGACTTGGTGCCTCAGTCGCCGGCCGCCACTTCGTCACCTTCCTCCGCACCGAGCGCGACCGCCTCGTCCAGCCAGGCTCCGTCGCCTGCCGCGGCTGACCTGCGGCTCGTCATCCAGGACTATGCGGTCCCCGAGGTGCGACTGGCACGGCTCGACGCGACCAGGACCGCGGTGGTCAAAGGGCAGTTCGACGGCATCGTCGCCGGCAAGGTCATCGTTCTCGACGGCCGCGCCCTCGAATCGCTGAGCAGCGACGGAAAGGTGAAGGTGCTGGGACAGCTGGCCGCCAGCCCGAACTGGTTTGGACCCGGAACAGTGGTCGTCAAGCCCGACCTGTCTCAGTGGATGTACACGATCACCGACGACGCCTGGACCTCGCGGATTCACCTCGGATCGGCGACGGGCGATCATGTGATCGCGACGATTCCGTCGCCTGACGGCAACGCCTTCTATCAGACGTTCGCGTGGAATGGGACCGGCGTGTACCTCGTCAAAGAGGCGACCGGTCTCGGCGGGGCCGGACCGTTTCTGGAGTATCACTTCGCCCTTGCGACATTCAATCCGAGCACAGGCAAAGTCGTTGACGTGGCGCCTGAATGCCGTGCATACGGGGTCCTGGACGACGGCACCCAGATCTGCGGCCTGTTCAATCAGGGGTACCTCGAGGTTCGCTCGCCATCGGGCCAGACCCGCAAGGTTCAGCTGACGATCGGCGGCGGAGCGGGGGGCTACGACGATTGGGCCTACAGCCACGTGACGTTGTCACCGGATGGCAAGCGGTTGATCGCCGCCCGGAATGGTGCCAAAGACCCGTTGGTCAACTATCAGATGGCAGTCGCGGACCTAACGGCATCGAGCGCGACCGCGTTCGGGCCGCTGGACTTCCTTCCGGACACATGGCTGCCTGACGGCCGCGTCGTCGCCGACCACGAGTGCGAGCAGTTTCCTGATGCGGGCCCGTGCGACGCGACGCTGAATGGAACGTACATCTTCAGCGCCGACGGCAAATCGCACAGTCTGTTCTACAAGCTGAAGCAGGGCTCGACTGTCGTCGGGTACGTCTAGCCGCCGGCGACGCCGAGTGTGCGCTCTGTTCGGTTTCCCGGTAGAGCGATACCTAACAGACGGCCCTCTCGGCACGAAAGTGTGGACACAGCCCTCCAGGTCTCTTCCTTGGCGAAGACGAGGCGGCGAGCTCTACGTCGTTGACTGGACGGGCGCGGTCTACAGGTTCACCCGGCCTTGGCCGAATCGAGCGCAGCGATCTTCAGGTCTAGGCCGTCGGCGGTGTGAACACGCCGATGTCGTGGCTGTATGGGCACGTGAACCAGATCCCTCGGTCCGGACCAACCGTGATGCTGTACGGACCGCAGCCGGCCCGAGGAATGCTGTACTCGGTGACTTGGCCAGTAACGGTCACTCGCGCAATTGCGTTGTTCGCGTTCTCTGTGAACCACATGTTGCCATCTGGTCCCTGCACGATCAACTGCGCGAGGATCGTCTTGTCGCTGCGAAGCGAGTATTCAGAGAAGGCTCCAGCCGTGGTCACGGTCGCGATCTTGTTGGCGTCTTGCTCGGTGAACCAGAGATTTCCATCCGGACCGGTCGCTATGCCCTGCACGAACGCGCCGTCCGTCGGAACCTTGAATTCTGTGAAGTCGCCGGACGTGGTGACCTTGCCGATCTTGTTAGCCCCTCGCTCCAGGAACCAGAGGTTCCTGTCGGGTCCGATAGTGATGTCGACCGGCTGGCTGTCCGCCGTCGGGATGGTGTACTCGGTGAAGACGCCGGAGGTCGTGACCTTGGCAACTTTGCTCGCCTCGTACTCCGTGAACCACAGATTGCCATCCGGCCCGAGAACGATGTAGATCGGATTGCTCCGCGACGTGGGAGTGGGGTACTCGGTGAAAACGCCGTCCGGCGTCACGCGCGCGATCTTGTCAGCCGTGCTTTCGGTGACCCACAGATTTCCATCCGGTCCAGTCGCGATGTCTGCGGGATGGCTGCCTTCGGTCGGAACGCTGAATTCGGTGATGCTGCCATTGCTGGTCGCCCGGGCGACCTTGTTGCCGGCGTTCTCGGTGAACCAGAGGTTGCCGTCCGGGCCGGTGGTGACGCCGCTCGGGTTGCTCATCGGGGTCGGTGTCGAGTAGATCGTCATGGTGCCTGGCGACCGCACGGGGGCAGCGCTAAAGGACACAGGCGGGGAGATAGTGGTCAAGCGCGTGCTGGACGCGGACTGCGTAGTCCCCGGCGGAACGGTGCATGCAGTGGCCGCGGCGAGACCGATCAGGAGCGTCGCCGCACCGAACTTGACGCGCATCTCGTCTGTGTTAACGGCAAGCCTACAAGACGGTTGCTACCGTGTCTCAGAGATCGTCGGCGTTGAGCGCGATTGTGCGGTCTGTTACCTATCAGACCGCCCGGATGCGTAACAGAGTGCACAATCGCTGCCGTTGGGCCCGCCGCCGAATGGCATGAGCCGGAGGCGCGGGAAGGGAGGGATTCGAACCCTCGAGGGAGTTTCACACCCCCTACCCGCTTAGCAGGCGGGTGCTTTCGACCACTCAGCCACCTCCCCGACAAGGCGGGGTCGCCGTTCGATTCTATCGGTCGCGAACGCTCCCCATACTTATGCGCCGATGGAAGCTCCAGGCGGTCCCGGCGCGCCCCCGATGTGGGGCCCCGGACGCAAGATGGCGTTCGGAGCGGCGCCCGGTTCCAGGAGCAAGGTCTGGTACACGCTGGTGGACGGCAACCTCAGCGAAGTCTTCTTTCCCTACCTCGACCACGTCGCCCTCCACGAGCTCCGTTTTCTCGTCTCGGCCGGCGGCGCGCCGCCCGTTGACGACGCGGCCGACGGCCAGCACTCGATCACCTGGCTGAAGCCCGGCGTCCCTGCCTTCCGCGTCGACTCGACCCACCACGAATACCGGCTGACCAAGGAATTCTTCTCCGATCCGGAGGAGAACGCGATGCTCATCGCGGCCACCTTTACGCCCGAGCTTCCCGACCTTCGCCTCTACATGCAGGCTTCCGCCCACTGGCAGCCGGGCGCTGAAGGCAACTACGGCTGGGTCATCGACACCCATCCACCGGCCCTGCTCCTGCAGCAGCAGGACGTCTGGATCTGCCTGGTCGGCCCCTTCAGCCGCGCCACCGCCGGCTACTACCGCAGCTCCGACGTGCACATCGACCTCAGCGATGCCGACGGCTACCTCACGTACCTGTACGACCGCGCCGGTCCCGGAAACGTCTCCGTCGGCTCCGAGATCGGGGTGCGGGCGGGCACGTTCCAGCTCGCGATCGGCTTCGCCCACTCCAGGGCCGACGCCGAGGAAGTAGCGAGGACCGCGCTGCAGAAGGGGGCCGGCAACGTGCGCCAGGCCTTTGAACGCGCCTGGCAGGCGCAGCCGGAGATCCCGCAGGCCCTGGGCAAAGTGAGCGGCGACGACGGGATGCTCGCGCGCGCGTCCTTCACGCTCCTGCACTGCCTCGAGGACAAGTCCCACGCGGGCGCCTTCATCGCGGCTCCGGCCGCGCCGTGGGGCGAGATGAACCATGACGGCGACCACCTCTACCAGCTGGTGTGGCCGCGGGACCTGTGCCGCATCGCCACCGCACTCCTCGACGCCGGCGACAGCGACGCGGCGCTGCGCGCCTTCCGCCACCTGCAGGCGCGCCAGCGATCCGACGGCGGATGGCACCAGAACTGGTCGCTCGACGGGACGCCGCACTGGCAGTCGACCGAGCTCGACCAGGTGGCGCTGCCGATCCTGCTCGCGTGGCGGCTGGGCGTCGCCGGTTGCCTCGACCACGACCCCTACCCGACGATGGTGCGCCCCGCGGCCCAGTTCATCATTCGCGAGGGCCCGCTGACGACTCTCGACCGCTGGGAGGACGCGGGCGGCCTTTCGCCCTCGACTCTCGGGGCGTGCATCGCGGCGCTGATCGTCGCCGCCGAGTTCGCCGGCGACGCCGGCGAGCACATCGCGGCGGGCCACTTTCGAGCCGTGGCCGACTACTGGAACGACCGCGTCGAGGCCTGGTGCTCGCTGCCGTCGGGGCAGTA
>DASYTV010000361.1:0-6393 GCA_036001885.1 Actinomycetes bacterium | reverse complement strand
GCTCGCTCGCGCACTGGCTGAGTTTCTGTTCGACGACGAGCAGGCGCTGATCCGGCTCGACATGTCGGAGTACCAGGAGAAGCACACCGTCGCCCGGATGCTGGGCGCTCCGCCCGGCTACATCGGCTACGACGAGGGCGGACAGCTCACCGAGGCCGTTCGCCGGCGGCCGTACTCGGTCGTGCTCTTCGATGAGATCGAGAAGGCACACCCCGACGTCTTCAACGTGCTGCTGCAGATCCTCGACGACGGCCGGCTGACCGATGGCCAGGGCCGAACGGTCGACTTCCGCAACACTGTCCTGATCATGACCTCCAACCTCGGTGGCCAGCTCATCCAGGACATGTCAAACCGTCCGTTCGAAGAGGTGCGCGAGGTGGTCATGGGCGTGCTGCGTGACCACTTCCGGCCCGAGTTCCTCAACCGCGTCGACGAGGTCATAGTGTTCCGCTCCCTCACTCAGGAACAGCTGGGCGCGATCGTCGACATCCAACTCGCGCGGCTGCGCAAGCGACTCGAGGAGCGCAAGATCTCGCTCGTCGTCGGCGACGATGCCAAGCGTGTCCTGATCGAGCGGGGTTGGGACCCGGTGTATGGCGCGCGTCCACTGAAGCGCGCGATCCAGCGCCTGGTCCAGGACCCGCTCGCGATGCTGCTGCTCGAGGGCAAGTTCAGCGATGGCGACACGGTCGAGGTCGGCGCGCACGACGGAGCGCTCACCTTCACCAAGTCCAAGACGCAAGCGGCAGCGCCGGTCGCCTAAACCGAACAGGTCGTCCCGGCAGCCGGCAGCGTGAGGTTCAGCAGGTAGGCATCCTCTGCCGCGTGCGCGCATGCGCTCGAGTCGTATGACGTGTGGCCGTTGCCCTGACGGGTCAACAGCACAGAGCCTTCGATCTGCTTGCTGACCGCCACCGCCTCCTCATAGGGGGTGGCCGGGTCGTTGGTGCCGCCGACGAGCAGGATCGGTGGCGCCCCGGTCACCGTGCCGGGCCCCTTTGGGTTTCTCGGCTTGACCGGCCAGAAGGCGCACTGCAGGTTTGAGTACTGGCTCCACGGCCCGAACAGGGGCGAGGCCTTGACGAAGGTCGGACCGAGCCTGTCGTACTCGGCGACGTCGCTCGGGACCGGGAAGTCGAGGCAGTAGGCGGAGTGAAACGCGCCGTTGAAGAGGTTGGCGTACGTGCCGTCAGCGTTGCGGTGGTTGTAGGCGTCCGCGAGCAGCAGCAGGATGCGTCCGTCGCCGTTTTCGGCCGCGGTGAGCGCCTGGTCGAGGTAGCGCCACAGGCTCTGGTCGTAAAGGGTGACGAGCAACCCGGTCATGGCGAGTGCTCGAGTCAGCTGGCGGCCGCCGACCTTCAACGGTGTCGAGTCGAGACGGGTCATCAAGGCCGTCAGCTTGGAACCGGGATCCCCTCTGCGGCCGTAGCCGCAGCTCGTGCGGCTTCTGCAGTCGGCGAGAAACGACTGTAGGTTCTGCTCGAAACCGACAACCTGGCCGAGCAGAGCCTCGTTGGCCGGCACGGTCGAGTCGACGACCCCGTCCAGCGAGAGCGCGCGCACGTGGTTGGGAAAGAGGTGCGCGTACCACTGCCCGATGTAAGTCCCGTAGGAGAAGCCGAGGTAGGTCAATTTCTCGTCGCCGACCGCGGCCCGGATCTGGTCCATGTCCTTGGCGGTGCTGGCGGAGTCCATGAAGGGAAGAAGGTCGCCGCTCCGCCTCTGACATCCCGCGGCGAAGTCCTTCATCGCCTGGATGGCGGCGTTCTTCTCCTGCGGATCGTCGAGCACGGTGTCGAGCGCGAGATACGCGTCCTGCTGCGGTCCGTCGACGCAGGTCACCGGTGTGCTGGCGGCGACTCCGCGCGGATCCCACGTGACCAGGTCGAAGCGGCGGTTGAGATTGCTCATCGACGAGACGTCGCTGCGCAGGAACTCGATCCCCGACTCGCCGGGGCCGCCGGGGTTCATCAACAACGAACCGATGCGCCTGGCCTGATCCTTCGCCTTGGTCCGGGCCAGGGCGAGGGAGATCTTGCGACCGTCCGGGTGGTCGTAGTCCAGGGGGACGTGCAGCGTGCCGCACTGGAACCCGCCCCCGCAGTCGGTCCACGCGATGGAGCCGGGCTGGGGCAAGGACGGGGTTGGGCTGTGCTTCGCGCCGGGCAGGCTGAACGTGCACGCGCCGAGCAGGATCGTGACGAGCGCGAACACCCTTGCGACGCGACCCGTCACGCTCGCAGTCTACCGGTCGCCCTTTCGCTGAGCTCGCGACTGGCGCCCAGGGCCGCTGTTCCGTCACCCTGTTCCCTCCATGCGTCGGGTCGCCTGCGTTGTCGCCCTGGTCCTGGCGGTGGGCTGCACCGGTCAGCAGGACACCGCACAATCGCCGGCGCCCCGCGCGAGCCCATCGCTCTCTCCGTCGCCCAGCCCATCACCACCCCCATCGCCGACATCGGCGACTGTCGCGGCAGGCTCGTTCAAGCTCACCGCGATCGCCTCCGGGCTCGCGAGCCCGGTCTACGTAACCAGCGCCGGCGACGGCTCGGGACGGCTCTTTATCGTCGAGCAGGCCGGCCGGATCCTGGTCATGAAAGACGGCCGGGTGCTGCCGACTCCTTTCCTCGACATCCGCTCCCTGGTCGTCGCGGGTGGCGAGCGAGGCCTGCTGAGCGTCGCGTTTCACCCGGACTTCGAGTCCAACGGGGTGTTCGTCGTCAACTACACACGGTCGGGCGGCCATATAGGGGATACTGTGATCGCGCGCTACCGAGTCTCACCCGCGTCGGCGGACGTCGCCGACCGGTCGTCCGGCGAGGCGCTGCTGACGATCTACCAGCCGCAGTCCAACCACAACGGCGGGCTGGTCATGTTCGGACCGGACGGGTTCCTTTACATCGGCATGGGGGACGGTGGCGCCGGTGGCGACCTCGGGGCCGGCCATGCGCCGCAGGGCAACGGTCAGAGCCTGACCACCCTGCTCGGCAAGCTGCTGCGCATCGCGGTCTTCAGCACCGGGTCCTATGCGGTGCCGGCGACCAATCCCAAGATACGCACCGGTGCGCTCCGAGAGATCTGGTCCTACGGCCTGCGCAACCCCTGGCGATTCAGCTTCGACCGGTTGACCGGCGACCTCTACATCGGCGACGTGGGCCAGAACGCGTGGGAGGAGGTCGACTTTCGACCCGCGTCGAGCAAGGGTGGCGAGAACTACGGATGGCCGCGGTTCGAGGGCAACCACATCTACCGCAGCGGGGTGTCGGTCAGCGGCGACGTGAAACCGGTCGCCGAGTACCCGCATGCCGGCGAGTGCTCGGTCACCGGTGGCTACGTCTACCGCGGTCAGAGAGTGCCGTCGATGTATGGGTTCTACGTCTTCGGCGATTACTGCTCAGGCAAGATCCGGACGCTGATCAACTTCCGGGGTAAGTGGACGATATCGACGTTGGTCGACACGTCGCTGCTCATCTCGTCCTTCGGCGAGGACGAGGCCGGCGAGCTCTACGTCGTGAACCTCGGCGGTTCCGTGTACAGGTTCGACTCGGCCTGAGCCGTAACGCTGCGGTGGGCGTAGCGTTTCACGGTCATGAGGCAAGGGCCGGCGAGCGTGTTGGTAGGCGGCACGGTGGTTTTGCTCCTCGCCGCCTGTGCGTCACCCGGCTCGGGCTCGGCGGCGCAGTCGCCCGCTGCCGCGAGCTCTACGCCTTCAGCTTTGGCGAGTGCAACCCCTGCAGCGAGCCCAGCACCGTCGCCGGCCGATGTGCGGCTGGTGATCGAGGACGTCGTCAACGGGGAGGTGCGGCTGGCTCGCCTCGACGCGACCCGCACAGCCACGATCAAGGGCCACTACGACGGCATCGTCTCGGGCAAGGTGATCGTCGTTGACGGCCGCACGCTCGAGTCTGTCAACCACAGCGGCGCAGTGACAAGACTGGGAGTGTTGGCGGTCAGCCCGCTCTGGCAAGGACCCGGGACCGTGGTTGTGAAACCTGACCTCACGCAGTGGCTGTACACGATCGTCGACAACAACACTTGGACCTCGCGAATTCACCTTGGCTCGGCGAGCGGCGACCGAGTCATCGCCACTATCCCGTCGCCTGACGGAAACGCGTTCTTCCAACCCTTCGCGTGGAACGCGAGCGGCGTCTACATGGTCAAAGAAGCGACCGGCCTCGGTGGTGCCGGACCGTTCCTCGAGTACCACTTCGACCTCGCGACATTTGACATGGGCTCAAACCGAGTGTCCGTCGTATCGCCCGACTGTATTGCTTATCAGGTCCTCAACGACGGCACTTTCATCTGCGGTCGGGCGGCACAGGGATACCTCGAAGTACGCTCGCCGGCCGGTCAGACAAGAAAGATCCAGCTGACCATGGGCGGGAGCGCGAACGACTACGACTACTGGGCTTACAGCCACGTGTCGCTGTCGCCTGACGAAAAGCGGCTTATCGCGGGGCGTAACGGCGCCAAAGATCCGGTCATCAACTACCAGATGGTCGTCGCCGACCTGGCGGCCTCCAGCGCCACAGTCTTTGGGCCCCTGGACTATCTCCCGGACACGTGGCTGCCGGACGGCCGCGTAGTCGCAGACCACTGGTGCGTCCAGTTCGAAGGTGCGGGTCCATGCGACGAGACACTCAACGGCACCTACATCTTCAGCGCGGACGGCAAGTCGCGCACGCTGTTCTTCAAGCTGAAGCAAGGCTCAACTGTCGTCGGGTACGTCTAGCCGCCGGCGACGCTGAGTGTGCGCTCTGTTCGGTTTCCCGGTCGCGCGATACCTAACAGACGGCACACTCGGCACGAAAGTGGCGGGAAGGGAGGGATTCGAACCCTCGAGGGAGTTTCACACCCCCTACCCGCTTAGCAGGCGGGTGCTTTCGACCACTCAGCCACCTCCCCGACAAGGCGGGGTCGTCGTTCGATTCTATCGGTCGCGAACGCTCCCCATACTTATCCGCCGATGGAAGCTCCAGGAGGTCCCGGCGCGCCCCCGATGTGAGGCCCCGGACGCAAGATGGCGTTCGGAGCGGCGCCCGGTTCCAGGAGCAAGGTCTGGTACACGCTCGTCGACGGCAACCTCAGCGAAGTCTTCTTTCCCTACCTCGACCACGTCGCCCTCCACGAGCTCCGTTTTTTCGTCTCCGCCGGCGGCGCACCGCCGGTCGATGACGCTGCCGACGGCCAGCACTCCATCACCTGGCTCAAGCCCGGCGTCCCTGCGTTCCGCGTCGACTCGACCCACCACGAGTACCGGCTGACCAAGGAATTCTTCTCCGATCCGGAGGAGAACGCGATGCTCATCGCGGCCACCTTTACGCCCGAGCTTCCCGACCTTCGCCTCTATATGCAGGCTTCCGCCCACTGGCAGCCGGGCGCCGAAGGCAACTACGGCTGGGTCATCGACACCCATCCACCCGCCCTGCTCCTGCAGCAGCAGGACATCTGGATCTGCCTGATCGGCCCGTTCAGCCGCGCCACCGCCGGCTACTACCGCAGCTCCGACGTGCACATCGACCTCAGCGATGCGGACGGCTACCTCACCTACACGTACGACCGCGCCGGTCCTGGAAACGTCTCGGTCGGTTCTGAGATCGGCGTCCGCGCGGGCACGTTCCAGCTCGCGATCGGTTTCGCCCACTCCAGGGCGGACGCCGAGGAAGTGGCGCGGACCGCTTTGCAGAAAGGCGCAGGTAACGTGCGCCAGGCCTTTGAACGCGCCTGGCAGGCGCAGCCGGAGATCCCGCAGGCCCTCGGCAAAGTGAGCGGCGATGACGGGATGCTCGCGCGCGCGTCCTTTGCGCTCATGCACTGCCTCGAGGACAAGTCCCACGCGGGCGCCTTCATCGCGGCTCCGGCCGCGCCGTGGGGCGAGATGAACCACGACGGCGACCACCTCTACCAGCTGGTGTGGCCGCGGGACCTGTGCCGCATCGCCACCGCGCTTCTCGACGCCGGCGACAGCGACGCGGCGCAGCGCGCCTTCCGGCACCTGCAGGCACGCCAGCGATCCGATGGCGGATGGCACCAGAACTGGTCGCTCGACGGGACGCCGCACTGGCAGTCGACCGAGCTCGACCAGGTGGCGCTGCCGATCCTGCTCGCCTGGCGGCTGGGCGTCGCCGGCTGCCTCGACCACGATCCTTACCCGACGATGGTGCGCCCCGCGGCGCAGTTCATCATTCGCGACGGCCCGCTGACGACCCTCGACCGCTGGGAGGACGCGGGCGGCCTTTCACCCTCGACGCTCGCGGCGTGCATCGCGGCGCTGATCGTCGCCGCCGAGTTCGCCGGCGACGCCGGCGAGCACATCGCGGCGGGCCACTTTCGAGCCGTGGCCGACTACTGGAACGACCGCGTCGAGGCCTGGTGCTCGCTGCCGTCGGGGCAGTA
>DASYTV010000360.1:0-2660 GCA_036001885.1 Actinomycetes bacterium | reverse complement strand
CGCGGCGCGTTCTTCCAAGTCGAGGCCACCCGCCATCACCCCAATGAGTTCATCTGCGCCGCGAGGCGCCTTGTCGTATCCCCGGTCCAGCCGGGAGTAATTCGGAAGGTCATTACTGGGTCTAATGGCTTACCCAGATCCGAAAGGTGAAAGGGACAAGAGCATGCCAGGAAACCGACGGTCAAGCCCAGGTGTCAGGGGTGACGCGTCGTGGGACCCGCGTGATATGGCGAAAGCTAGACTGCCTGAACCCCAATCTCCAGAAGACGCAATCGTTCCGTCCGCCGGAAAGACACCCGACACCGGCGCCATGCTCTGCGACAGCCCCGTGAACAGCCGTCGCAACTTTCGGAGCATGGAGCGTTGCCCAGTGAGGGCAATCAAAGGAGATGAGTGGGGCGCCTATGTCACGCTCGGACGTACGACAAGGACGAACGCGGGATCAACCTGCGGGACGCGAGTCCCAAGGTGACAGAGTGCCCATAGTAGTCGTGGGAGCAACGACCCACCAAGGAGGACGGGAAAGCCGTCCACAGGGCGAAGGGGCACAGGTGACTGGATATTCGAGAACCGGAAGGTATGCGTAATGCAGAGCGCCGAAACGGTATTGAGTGTCCTCCGTGAACGCGGCAGGCGTGGCCTGCCGTTGGATGAGCTGTATCGGCAGTTGTTCAACCCGCAGCTGTATTTGCTGGCCTATGGGCGGATCTATTCCAACAAGGGAGCGATGACGCCCGGACCCGATGCGGAAACCGCGGACGGCATGACTATGGACAAGATCGAGCGCATCATCGACGCGTTGCGTCATGAGCGCTACCGATTCGGGCCCGTCAGGCGTCTCTACATCCCGAAGAAGGATGGGAGGCAGAGGCCGCTCGGTCTGCCGTCGTGGTCGGACAAGCTGGTCGGCGAAGTGGTGCGCCTGCTGTTGGAGGCGTATTACGAGCCGCAGTTCTCCGATCACTCCCACGGTTACCGGCCCGGCCGGGGATGTCACACCGCCTTGAGCGAGGTGGCTATCAACTGGACGGGAACGACCTGGTTTATCGAAGGTGACATCTCCCGGTGCTTCGATCAGCTTGACCATCAGGTCATGCTTCAGACGCTGGGTGAGAAGATCCACGATAACCGGTTGCTTCGGTTGATCGGTCAGATGCTGCGCGCTGGGTATTTGGAGGACTGGGTGTGGAACGCCACGCTCAGCGGCGCGCCGCAGGGCGGGGTTCTCTCCCCGTGCCTGTCCAACACCTACCTGGACCGGTTGGACAAGTTCGTCGACACAGTTCTACTGCCGGGATACACCCGGGGTGTGCTCAGGAGGTGCGATCCTGGGTATGACAGGGTGAAGAGAGCGCTCGCTCGGGCTCGTGACCGTGGCGATGACGCCGCGGTGCGGGCGCTGCGCATGCAGCAGCGCAGCCTGCCGCGCCGGGATCCGTTGGACCCCAGCTACCGGAGGCTGCGTTACGTGCGATATGCCGACGACATCCTGCTCGGGTTCGCCGGACCGAAGGCCGAAGCCGAGGAGATCAAGCAACGTCTCGCCCAGTTCCTGCAAGCAGAGCTCAAGCTGGAGCTGTCAGAGACAAAGACGCTGATCACCCACGCCCGCACCAGCGCGGCGCGGTTCCTCGGCTACGAGATCACCGTCCAGCACGATAACCGCAAGCTCACCGCTGGCCGCCGAGCGGTCAACGGGGTGATCCGGCTGCGCGTGCCCAAGGACGTGATCAAGGCCAAGAGCGCCCCGTACATGGCGCGGGGAAAACCCGTGCACCGAGCCGAGCTGATGAACGATCAGGATCACGCGATCATCAGCCGCTACGGGGCCGAGTATCGGGGCATCGTCCAGTACTACCTACTGGCCGGCGACGTCTATCGACTGGACCGGCTGCACTGGGTAATGGCGGTCTCGCTGCTCAAGACGCTGGCCGACAAGCACGACTCGTCGGTGACGAAGATGGCCCGCAAGTACGCGGCCACCATCCAGACACCGCACGGGCCGCGCAAGTGCTTGCAAGCCAGCGTGGAGCGCGGCGAGAACAAGAAGCCGCTGGTCGCAAGGTTCGGTGGTATCCCGCTCAAGCGGCAGAAGCGCGCGGTCTTGCGAGACCGCGAGCCGGTCCCGGCCATCGCTCGGCACAAAGAGGTGGTTCGCCGCCTCCTGGCAGCGCGGTGCGAGATCTGCGGACAGATGGAGAAGGTGCAGGTGCACCAGATCCGCAAGCTCGCCGACCTCGACAAGCCCGGACGGCCGCAGCAGCCCGAGTGGATGCGGCTCATGGCAAAACGGCGTCGCAAGACCCTCGTGGTCTGCGGAGCCTGCCACAGCAACATGCACCCCGGGAAGCCCGCCGTGTCAAACACGGGATAGTCGCTGGAGAGCCCGGTGAGCTGAAAGGTTCACGCCGGGTTCGGGAGGGGGGCGTCGGAAAAGGACCAAACACTTGGCACCTCGCCGGCGCCCTACCTCAGTGCTCCTCGTCGGCGACAGCTCGAAGTCCAGGAAGGGTTCGTCCTGGGACCACGTTAGCCGGCTGCTAGCCGACATCGACCCGTCGATCGGGCCGCGGACCCTGACCGGGCTCTCAAGCGGCGAAGGGCTGATCTGGGCGGTGCGCGACCCCACCGCGCAGGACCCCGGCATCACCGACCAGCGC
>DASYTV010000359.1:0-2372 GCA_036001885.1 Actinomycetes bacterium | reverse complement strand
CGGATGGCGAAGCGCTGGCCGGTTTCCAGGGCGATCGGGGTGATGAGCTCGACGGTCATCTCGACGTTGTCGCCGGGCATGATCATCTCGGCGCCGTCGGGCAGGCCGATGGCGCCGGTGACGTCCGTCGTGCGCAGGTAGAACTGCGGCCGGTAGCCGTTGTAGAACGGGGTATGCCGCCCGCCCTCGTCCTTGGTCAGGACGTAGACCTGGGCGGTGAACTTGGTGTGGGGCTTGATCGAGGCAGCCTTGGCCAGGACCTGGCCGCGCTCGATCTCGTCGCGCTCGATGCCCCGCAGCAGGCAGCCCACGTTGTCGCCGGCGCGGCCCTCGTCGAGCAGTTTCTTGAACATCTCGACGCCGGTCACGACGACCTTGCGCGTCGGCTTGACGCCGACCAGCTCGACGTCGTCGCCAACCTTGACGACGCCCCGCTCGATCCTGCCCGTCGCGACGGTGCCCCGGCCCTTGATGCCGAAGACGTCCTCGACCGGCATGAGGAACGGCTTGTCGATCGCCCGCTCGGGGGTAGGGATGTACGAGTCGACCGCATCCATGAGCTCCTGGATCGGAGCGTAGGCCGGATCGGAGGCTTCCTGGGGTGCCTCGAGCGCCTTCAGCGCACTGCCCCGGATGACCGGCGTGTCGTCGCCCGGGAACTGGTACTTGGAGAGGAGCTCGCGGACCTCGAGCTCCACGAGGTCGAGCAGCTCGGGGTCGTCGACCGCGTCGACCTTGTTGAGGAAGACGACGATGTAGGGCACCTCGACCTGGCGGGCCAGCAGGATGTGCTCCCGCGTCTGGGGCATCGGTCCGTCGGTCGCGGCGACGACCAGGATCGCACCGTCCATCTGGGCGGCGCCGGTGATCATGTTCTTGATGTAGTCGGCGTGGCCCGGGCAGTCGACGTGGGCGTAGTGGCGGTTGTCGGTCTCGTACTCCACGTGGGCG
Source organism: Actinomycetes bacterium (assembly GCA_036001885.1). Lineage (GTDB taxonomy): Bacteria > Actinomycetota > Actinomycetes > JAKEEW01 > JAKEEW01 > DASYTV01. Next base: position 1,421 of record DASYTV010000359.1, on the reverse strand, counting down.
ATCGCGATCGTGATCCCCCGCTCGCGCTCTTCCGGAGCATTGTCGATCGAATCGAACGCGCGGTACTCCGCCTCTCCCTTGAGGGACAGGTACTTGGTGATCGCAGCAGTCAGCGTGGTCTTGCCGTGGTCGATGTGACCGATCGTGCCGATGTTGACGTGCGGCTTGGTGCGTTCGAACTTCTTCTTCGCCATCGTGGCTGCTCCCTGGCTCCTCTCCCGCGGGCGGGACCGGTTGGTGGTCTAGACCCTTGACTTCTGGACGAGCTCGGAGGCGACCGACTGGGGCACCTCCGCGTAGTGACTGAACTCCATCGACGACGTCGCCCGGCCCTGGGTCATGCTCCGCAGGTCCGTGACGTACCCGAACATCGACGCGAGCGGAACGAACGCGCGCACCACCGTGGTGCCGGCCCGGTCCTCCATGCCATCGATCTGGCCGCGCCGGCTGTTGAGGTCCCCGATCACGTCGCCCATGAACTCCGCGGGCATGATCACCTCGACCTTCATGATCGGCTCGAGGATGACCGGATCGGCCTTGTGGAAGGCGTCCTTGACCGCCAGCGAGCCGGCGACCTTGAACGCCATCTCCGAGCTGTCCACCTGGTGGAACGATCCGTCGAAGAGGGTGGCCTTGACGTCGACGACGGGGAACCCGGCGTAGATGCCGGTCTCGAGCGCCTCGCGGATGCCCTGGTCGACCGGCTTGATGAACTCGCGGGGGATCGTCCCGCCCACGATCTTGTCGATGAACTCGTACCCGGAGCCCTTCTCGCCCGGCTCCAGCCGGATCACGGCATGGCCATACTGGCCCTTGCCGCCCGTCTGCCGGACGAAGCGCCCGTTGCCCTCGGCGGCGCGCCGGATCGTCTCGCGATAGGAGACCTGCGGCTTGCCGATGTTGGCGGCGACCCTGAACTCGCGAATCATCCGGTCCACGAGGACGTCGAGGTGGAGCTCGCCCATCCCGGCGATCAGCGTCTCGGCCGTCTCCGGGTCCGTCTTGACCCGGAAGGTCGGGTCCTCCTCCGCGAGACGCTGGAGAGCGATCGCGAGCTTGTCCTGATCGGCCTTGGTCTTGGGCTCGATCTTGACCTCGATGACCGGCTCGGGGAAGGTCATCGACTCGAGAATGACCGGGTGGTCAGGATCGGTGAGGGTGTCCCCGGTGAACGTGTCCTTGAGGCCGACGGCCGCTGCGATGTCGCCCGCGTAGACCTCGTCGATCTCCTCGCGGTGGTTGGCGTGCATCTGGAGGATGCGCCCGATCCGCTCCTTGCGGTCCTTGGTCGGATTCAGGATGTAGGAGCCCGCCTTGAGCCGGCCGGAGTAGACGCGGAAGAAGGCGAGCTTGCCCACGAAGGGGTCGGCCGCGATCTTGAACGCGAGCGCGCTGAACGGCTCGTTGTCGTCGGGCGTGCG
>DASYTV010000358.1:0-6328 GCA_036001885.1 Actinomycetes bacterium | reverse complement strand
GTCATCGACCCAGTGAAGGTGACCCGGTCCGCACTGCAAAACGCGGCGTCGATCGCCAGCATGCTGCTGACGACCGAGACGCTGGTCGCGGAAAAGCCTGAGCCGACGGAGGAGCCTGCCGGCCACTCCCACGGGCATGGCCACGCTCACTGACCGCGGCCGCCTACCCATCCGCATGAGGGGCACCTTCACCCCATGGGTCGGGGTGAAGGTGCCCCTCATGCATCCCGGGGAGGTGTGGGGGGCGTCCCTGATGCGTGGCGAGCGTGACCGCGCATAGGGTGCTGACGTGTCCGTGATCGGGGGCGGCCCTGCTCGAGCCGCCGACGAGCAGCCGTCAACCACCGGCGGCGCGGCGAAGAACGTCGTGGACGCCGGTGGATCCGGCGGGGCGAGGGACGTCGCTGGCGCCAGTGCTTCCGGCGGGGCGGGGGACGTCGCTGGGGCCAGTGCTTCCGGCGGGGCGAGAGACGTCGTTGACGCCAGCGCCCCTGGTGGGGCGCAAGGTGTGGTGGACGCCGGTGGATCCGGCGGGGGGCAGAACGTGGCTGGCGCCGGGGCACCCGGGGGAACAGCGGCCGTGCCCAGCCGATCGCCAGCAGGCCCCCGCGGACCGCTCTCGGCTGGACCGCCGCTGATCGAGACGGGGGAGCTGACGAAGCGCTATCCCAAGGGCGTGACCGCGCTCGACCAGCTCACCCTCGCCATCGAGCCCGGCATCGTCGGGCTGGTTGGTGCGAATGGTGCGGGTAAGAGCACACTGATCAAGATTCTCCTCGGCCTGGTGCCCCCGACCGACGGCTCGGCCCAGGTCCTTGGAATGGACTGTCAGGCCGACGGTGAGCGGGTCAGGGCCCGGGTCGGCTACATGCCCGAGCACGACTGCCTGCCACCCGACGTGTCCGCCGCCGAGTTCGTCACGCATATGGGCCGGATGTCGGGCATCCCGGCAGCGGCCGCACGAGAGCGGGCGGCGGACGTGCTGCGCCATGTCGGCCTGCACGAGGAGCGCTATCGCCTGATCGGTGGCTACTCGACCGGCATGAAGCAACGGGTGAAGCTGGCCCAGTCCCTTGTGCACGACCCGGCGTTGCTTCTCCTCGACGAGCCGACCAACGGGCTGGATCCGGCCGGCCGGGAGGCGATGCTCGTCCTCATCCGGCGGATCGGGACTGAGTTCGGAATTTCCGTCCTCGTCGCCTCCCACCTGCTCGGCGAGATCGAGCAGATCTGCGACTCGCTTGTCGCGATCGACAGTGGGCGGCTGTTGCGGCACGCCTCCATTGCCTCCTTCACCGAGCACAGTCAGGTGCTCGCCGTCGAGGTCGAGGAGGGTGCTGATGCCCTCGCTACGCGCCTCGCGGAGCACGGACATCAGGTCACCTTCGACGACCGCGCTTTGCTGCTCCACTTGTCAGGGGAGGACCTGTACGACCTCGTCCGCGATCTCGTCGTTGATCTTGGCCTGCGTCTCAACCGGCTCGAGCAGCGCCGGCATCGGGTGGAGGAGCTCTTCGCGGACCCGCCGCAGAACGGCGAGGCGGAGATCGCGCGGGCGCACCGTCCCGAGGTGTCCGATGGCTGAGCAGGTCACGCGGCCGGCCGGGACAGCGGGCACAGCGGGAGCGCAGCCGGCCGGCGTCATCCACGATATTGGCTACCGGGGGTACGACGGCCCGCGGCTCGGCCGTGCCTACGCCCTGCAGTCGCTGTTCACCCAGAGCCTGCGCGGCGCATGGGGGATCGGCCGCGGGCCGAAGGCGAAGCTAGTGCCATTTGGCATGCTCGCCCTTGTTCTGCTCCCTGCGCTGGTGTGGTCCGCGGTCGGCAACCAGCTCAACCGGCGGCTCGTCGACTATGTCGACTTCCCGATCACGCTGCAGATGCCGATCATCATTTTCCTCGCTGCCCAGTCGGTCGAGCTGCTCTCTCGGGATCTCCGCTTCACCGTGCTGCCGCTCTATTTCTCACGGCCGCTGCGACGCGACGACTACGTCTGGGCGAAGCTCGCCGCGATGACGGCCGCTCTTGCCATGCTCATGATCGCGCCGATCGTCCTTGCCTATCTGGTGGCTGCCTTCGACGGCAACAACGAGACGACCGTGTGGGACGAGACCACGGCAGCCTTCGGCGGCGTTTTGACGTCCCTGCTGCACGCGGTCGTCCTGGCCGCGCTCGCGTTGGTGATCGCCGCGTTCGCCGCCAAGCGGGTCTATACGATCGGCGCGATCGTCGCGCTCTTCGTGATCAGCTCGGTGGTCTCGGGCATCGTGGAAGGTCTCTCCGAGAACGAAAATTCCGAGCTCGCCGGCCTCCTCACGCCGTTCCGGCTGCTAGGCGGAACCTTCGCTTGGTTGCGTGGGCAGCAGACCGAGCTCAGTCACACCGGTGGCAGCGGATGGCTGTACGGCCTCACCACTGCGGCGCTGCTCACCCTCTGCGTTGGCCTGCTGCTCGCGCGCTACCGGAGGGTCGGCCGATGACCGGCGATCGTGCGGAGAACCTGCAGCAGAGTCTCGCCGTGCCCGGCGTCCAAACGGCCGGCGGGGGCGGCACGCTGGTGGAGCTACACAACGCGAGCAAGTGGTACGGCAACGTGGTCGCGGTCAACGACATCACGATGACCATCGGCCCCGGCCTCACGGGCCTGCTCGGTCCCAACGGTGCCGGCAAGTCCACCCTGCTCCACCTGATGGCGGGCTTCCTCGCACCGTCGCGTGGCGAGGTGCTGCTCGGTGGCACCCCAACGTGGCGGCACATCGACATCTACCGCAGGCTCGGGCTGGTGCCTGAGCGGGACGCCCTCTACGACTTCTTGACCGGCGATGAGTTCGTGTACGCCAGCGCAAAGCTGCACAAGCTGCGGGATCCGCGGGCGGCCGCCCGCCGCGCGATCGCGCTGGTCGATATGGCGGAACCGGCCGACCGGCGCATCCAGACCTATTCCAAGGGCATGCGGCAACGCATCAAGGTCGCCGCCGCCTTCGTTCATGATCCGCAGGTGCTCCTGCTCGACGAGCCGTTCAACGGCATGGACCCCCGGCAGCGGCTGCACATGATGGACCTGCTGCACCGCCTCGCCGCGGAAGGGCGGACGATACTGTTCAGCTCGCACATCCTGGCCGAGGTCGAGCGACTGTCCGGGATCGTGCAGGTCATCGTGTCCGGGCGGCTCGCCGCTTCCGGAGACTATCGGCATATCCGGCGCCTGATGACGAACCGGCCACACGTCTTCCAGCTGCGGTCGAGCGACAACCGCAGATTGGCCGCCGTCCTCATCGGCGACCCGTCGGTGGCCGGCGTCGAGCTCGACGACGGAGCGCTGACCGTCAGGGCGGCGGACTACGGCGAATTCACCCACGTCTTGCCGCGGCTTGCGAAGACACATGAGATCAGGCTCCGTGAGGTGCTCAACACAGACGAGTCCCTGGACAGCGTCTTCTCCTACCTGGTGGCCCAATGAACGGGACGATCATCTCGATCACCCTTCGCGGCTTGCTCGGCCGGCGGCGGGCACTGTTGCTAATCCCGCTCCCCCTGGTCGTGATTGGTGTCGGGCTGCTGGCGAGGGACTCGACGCAGGCGGAGGCGGTCGACATTCTCAACGGTCTGGGGCTCTCCACCGTTTTGCCACTCACCGCCCTGATCCTCGGAACGGCCGTTCTGGGCTCGGAGATGGAGGATGGCAACCTCGTTCACCTGCTGGCCAAACCGATCTCGCGGGCCGAGATCCTGCTGAGCAAGCTGCTGGTGGCGGTGGTCGCCACGGTCTTGGTGGGGGCGGTACCGATCCTGATCGCCGGAATCCTGATGACGGGGTCTTACAGCAGCATCGCGCAAGGCTTCTTCGTTGGCGCGCTCGCCGGCTCGGTGCTTTACCCCGCGATCTTCGTCGCGCTCAGCGCCGTCACCAAACGGGCGGTTGTCTTCGGCCTTGTCTACCTTCTCCTCTGGGAGGGCGTACTCGGCACCTGGCTGCGCGGAACCCGCATACTGAGCGTGCGGCACTACCTCCTGCAGTTTGCCGATGCCGCCTCCACGTCGCCCTTCATCAGTGCCGATGTCTCCTTCGCAACGTCAGTGATCATGAGTGCGATCCTCCTCGGTCTTGCCGTCTGGTTCGGCACCGACCGGCTGCGGTCGTACAACATGGCCCACGAGGCGATCTAGTGGTCGCGCCCATAGGTCCCGCGGTGTATGCGGAGTCCGGTCGAACGCATTGCAAGGCGGGGAGGAGGCGGCCGCTAGCGGGACCAGCGTCCCGCTGGGAGTCCGACTCGCGACACACGCCACCGTGCGGATGTGGTCCTGGACATATCGGCGTGCGCGCGTGACTGTGGAGCGGTCGGCTGGTGACGTCCTGAGTGCTAGCGGCGTTCGTGCCGATGTCAGCTGAGGGCCCAAGAGCCAACGGGACGGCTCGGAGCGGGGGACGAATGGCGCGACGCCGCGGAGGGGCTCGTGACAACCGTATTCGTGTGTGACGGTTCGCGGATGGTTCGGGAGGGCTTTCGACGGGCGCTCGCCGCATTACCTGGACTGGACCGGACTGTCGCGATACCAACGGCCGAGGCGATGGTCGCTCGCTGGACCGACGAGCGGCCCGACCTTGCGATGGTCGACGCGAAGGCGCCAGGTCTTGGTGGCGTCGAGACGGTCCGGCGGGTGCTTCGAACCGATCCATCTGCCAAACTGATCGTCCTGTCCATGCCTGACGACGAGGAAGCTGTGATGGCGGCCATGGCTACCGGCGCTCGTGGATACCTGTACAAGAACGCGAGCAGAGCCGAGGTACGTACCACCGTTTCGCAGATTTTGTCCGAGTCCTCAGCGATCGTGGTGGCCCCCTCTGCAAGGCTGGTGCCCCGGAGTGGGACGCCGATCCTTACCGAGCGCGAGTTGGAGGTCCTCGCCGGTATGTGCGAGGGTCGGAGCAACGCCGAGATTGGGCGGTCCTTGTTCCTGTCGGAGGACACTGTGAAGACCCACGCTCGCCGGCTGTTCAAGAAGCTTGGCGCGGTCGACCGTGCCAACGCCGTCGCTCTTGGCTATCGCTGGGGTCTTGTGCGGTGAGGGTCCGTACCGCGTTCGATGTAACGTCTGCGCCGTCTCCGCCGAAGAGTAGGCGAGTGGACGAGCCCGTCGACGTGGCCGAGCTCGTTGCCCATGCCGCCGTCGGCGACCCGTATGCCGCGGAGACGCTGGTCGCGCGGTTCCGTCCGGCGGTGTACCGCTACTGTCGGGCCCGGCTCGGGAGTACGCCTGGCGCCGATCAGTCGGCTGACGACGCCGCCCAGGAGGTATGCCTCGCCGTGCTGCACGCGTTACCGCGCTACCGTGACGAAGGCCGTCCGTTCGAGGCATTCATCTTCGGTGTCGCGGCACACAAGGTGGCGGACGCCCAACGGGCCGCCGCGCGTTCGGCGCAGCTTCACGGCGAGTTGCAGGACCGAGCCGACGACTCCGCCGGACCGGAGGACTACGTCGTACGTGGGAGCGATGCGCAGCTGGCGCGCTTCCTGCTTGCTCAGCTCCCTGCTGCGCAGCGTGAGCTGCTCATCCTGCGGGTTGCTGTCGGCATGTCGGCGGAAGAGACCGGATCTGTCCTCGGCATGTCAGCGGTCGCGGTTCGGGTCGCGCAGCACCGGGCGCTGACGAAGCTTCGGGCACTTGCCGCAGCGGATAGTGAGTCCGTCATAAGCGATAGCGCCGACCATCGGCGGCCGCAAACGCGGCAAGCAAGCAATGAGCGCAGCGGGTCACCATGCGGAGTAGGCCGAGGGGAAGCGCCGTGAGCTGGTCTCTGGACGCGCACGACCTTGACCTGCTCGCGGTCCAGGCCGACGAGCGGCTGCTGACAGCGCTTGGCGCTCGCCGTCATGTCGAGGTCGCGGATCCGGCGATCGCCCTCCTGGCCGCGCTCGCTCGTGAGGTCGATGCCAGGCCGGTCCCCGCCAGCCCGTTGGCAGGCCTGCGGCTCGTCGGTCAAAGAACGGGCGCCGGAAGGCGGGCCAATCGGCGGGCGGCCCTGACCGGAGTGGCGGCCGCCGTCGCCGTGCTGTCGATCGGTGGCGTCGCGGCTGCTGTTGGTGGAGCTCCGGTCAGCTCGGTGATCAGGGACACCGTCGGGTCGGTTTTCGACGGGGGGTCCGGTCCGTCCACCGCTGATCTCGTCAGCGCCAAGCTGGGCGATGCCAATGCCGCGTTGGCAGGTGGAGACGCCCAACGGGCCAAGGAGATCCTCGAGGACATCAAGGCCCAGGTCGCGGGGTCGGATCCGGGTGAGTTGCCGCCCAGCCTTGTCGAGCAGGTCAAGCAGCTCGAATCG